>CAYSAC010000533.1:0-2295 GCA_964428815.1 uncultured Acidimicrobiaceae bacterium
GTCGCCGCCGGCGTCGCGGTCGTGGCCGCGCTCGTGGCTGTCGCCGTGTCGACGCGGGGCGACGACGAGACCGCGCAGCCGGTCGACGAGGGCTCCACAGCGACGAGCGCTCCGTGCGAACCGTTGCCGTACCAGCCGTGCGGGCAGCCCGCGGCCCCATTCACCGACGGGACAGTCTGCACCGAGGATCATGACGACTACGACGCCGATCCCGCCGACGGTTGCGAGGCCGCGCCCGACGCGGTCGACGGCGCCGCGCTCGAGGACCGACTCGACGCCACGATCGTTCCCCGCGGCGACACCGACAGCTACCCCGTCGAGGTCGGGGACGGTGCGCAGCTGCTCTGCGACGGGCGGGTGCGGTTCACGCTGACCGCGCCGGCGGGCATGTCGTTGCGGCTCGATGTGCTGCGCGGCGAGGAGGTTCTGGCGACGCTCACCAGCGCGGACGGCACCCCGCAGTCGGTCACCGTCAACGAGCCCTCGTGCCTGTTCGATGACGCGACCACGCTGACGGCACGGGTGACCGCCATCGGCTCGGACCGCAGCGCCGAGCCCTACGTCCTCGAACGGTCCGGCAGCTTCTGATCCACGAAACGCCTTTGCGCTGATGGCGACGACAGCGCGATCAGCGCACGAAGCGCGAACGACGCACGCGGGTGAACAGCGTCACGTCGGTCGGATCGGCACGCATAGCAGGGTGCCACTACCCGATGCAGCCAGCCGTCCATCCTCCGACCACACCTGCGATCGACACGAGATCGTGCCCTTGTGGGCGATGGGCGCCTCGCCCTGGACCTGCAACCAGGCCTGGTCGCGCACGTCGTGGTGGAACGACACCCACAGGTCGAGGCTGGGCGCGATCCAGGGCAGCTGGCCGGTGTGGGCTCTGTTCACCGCCGGCCACGTGAACGTGTCGGCCAGGATCACCGCACGGCACGCGTCGACGACATGGTCGTCGAAGGTCGCGGTCGGCGCGTAGGCGTACCAGCCGCCGGCGATGGGCTCGCCCACTGGCCGGTTCTCCCAGTCAGCGAAGAAGTCGAGCGGGCGGGACTCGAAGTTGTTCCAGAACGGGAACGGCGGACCGTCACCGGGGTCGATGTCGTGCGCCTCGAACTGCTCGAGGATGGTCGGCACGTCGGCGGCCACGCCCGGCCGCCACATGGGCGCGTGCTGGTGCTCGATCGCGTCCTGCTCGGCCGCCGCCCACACCTGGGCCTCGAGGATCGGTTCGCCGTCCTGGGTCATCGACACCGCGAGGCACTGCGCCCGCTTCGCCTGGCGCAGGGTTCGGACCTCGAGCTGGACCTCCTCGAAGCGGGCCGGCCGCAGGTACTGGCAGGTGAGGCTCGCAGGCCGGTCGAAGCTCGACTCCGCCATCGCCGCCCGCAGCGCGATGGATGCCACGTAGCCGCCATTGGGACCCCAGATGGCCCAGTCGTCGCTGACGTGCGCGGTGTAGCGGCCGTCGCCGCCGGTGACCGCGGTGTCCTTCCCCAGATCTCCCACGGAGGCGGAACCTACGTCGTCGGGGCGCTCGCGACCTCCCGATATAGGGTTCGCGGCCATGGGCATGCAGGACGCAGGGGTGACTTTTGCCAGCCTCATGGGCCTCGGTCCCGACGTCGCGCTGTCGACGGCGCGGCTGGCTGAGGAGCTCGGCTACCGCTCGTACTGGACCGCGGAGACGACCGGTCCTGAGGCCTTCTCGCTCCTGGGCGCGGTGGGTGCGGTCGCGCCGTCACTCGACCTCGGCACCGGCGTGCTCGCCTTGCAGCTGCGCACGCCGATGGTCGTCGCCATGGCCGGAGCGACGCTGCAAGCGATGCACCCCGACCGCGACATCATCCTCGGCGTCGGCATCTCCTCGCCGGTCGTCACCTCGAAGTGGCACGGCGTCCCCTACGGCGATCGTCCGCTGGCTCGCGTGCGCGAGTACGTGACGCTGGTGAAGGAGTGCCTGGCCGGCGAGAGCGTCACGTTCAAGGGCGACTTCTACGAGGTCAGCCGGTTCCGCCTCGGCGTGCGACTCGGTGAGCGGCGGCCGAAGGTCGTCGTCGGCGCCCTCAACCCGGCGATGCTGCGGCTGGCTGGCGAGGTCGCCGACGGCGTGCTGCTGAACTACCTGCCGGCGTCGCACGTCCCATGGTCGGTCGAGCAGGTGCGAGCGGGGGGCGACGCCACCATCTACGCGTACATCCACGCCGGCGTCTGCGAGCGCGAGGACGGCATCGACCTGGCGCGGCGCGACCTGTTCTCCTACGCGGTGGTCGACGCGTACGCGCGGAACTT
>CAYSAC010000534.1:0-2286 GCA_964428815.1 uncultured Acidimicrobiaceae bacterium
CGATGCGGGCCATCGGCGCGTTGTCGCCGTGGCGGGGGCCGAGCTTGAGGATGCGCGTGTAGCCGCCGTTGCGATCGGCGTAGCGGGGGCCGATCTCGGTGAAGAGCTTGTGGGCCATCTCCTTGTCGCCGAGGTAGGCGACGACCTGGCGGTGGTTGTGCAGCCCGCCCTTCTTGGCCTTGGTGATGACCTTCTCGGCGACCGGACGCAGCGCCTTGGCCTTCGCCTCGGTGGTGGTGATGGCCTCGGCGGCGACGAGCGACGCGACGAGGTTCGCCATCATCAGCCGCTGGTGGGCGGCGGAACCGCCGAAGCGGCGGCCCTTCTTCGGGGTTGCGGGCATGGCCGGTTCCTAGTCCTTCGTGCGCAGCGACAGGCCGCGCTCGTCGAGCTTCTGGATGACCTCGTCGAGCGACTTCTGGCCGAAGTTGGTGATGGCCAGGAGGTCGTCCTCGGTCTTCAGCAGCAGCTCGCCGATGCTGTTGACCTGGGCCCGCTTGAGACAGTTGCGGGGGCGCTCGGACAGGTCGAGATCCTCGATCGGCAGCTCGAGGTCGGGCGAGCCGGCGGTGATGGTGCTGATCTCGCCGAGCTCGAGGCCCTGCGGCTCGTCACTCATCTCCGCGACGAGCGAGACGAGCGCGCGCAGCGTGTCGCCGGCCGACGCGAGCGACTCGCGCGGGCTGATCGAGCCGTCGGTCTCGATGTCGAGGACGAGCCGGTCGAACTCGGTCGACTGCTCCACGCGGGTGGGCTCGACCGTGAAGGCGACCCGTCGCACCGGCGAGAAGATCGAGTCGACGGGGATCACGCCGATCGTTTGGCTGTTCTTGTTGCGGTCGGCGGAGACGTAGCCCCGGCCCTTCGACACGGTGATGTCGAGGGCGAGGCGGCCGCTCTTGTTGAGCGTCGCGATGTGGAGGTCGCCGTTGAGGATCTCGACGTCGGACGTCGTCTGGATGTCGGCCGCGGTGAGGTCGGCGGCGCCGCGGGAGTCGAGGCGAAGCGTCACCGGCTCATCGCTGTGGCACACGAGGACGAGGTCCTTGAGGTTCAGGATGATGTCGGTGACGTCCTCGGTGACGCCGGCGATCGTGTCGAACTCGTGGAGCGCGTCATCGAACCGGAGCTGCGTGATGGCAGCGCCGGGGATCGACGAGAGCAGCGTGCGCCGCAGCGAGTTCCCGAGCGTGTGGCCGAAGCCAGGCTCGAGGGGGCTGATGGCGAACCGCTGACGGTTGCCCTCCTGCTCGCCGATCGGCTCGACGGTGGGGCGCTGAATGACCAGCATGTGTTGTCCTCTGTGCGGGGGCGGGGGGACTACTTGGAGTAGAGCTCGACGATGAGCTGCTCGCGCACGGGCACATCGATGTGCTCGCGCAACGGCAGGTCGCGCACCGTGACCTGAAGGCCCTCGGCGCCGGTCTCGAGCCACGGCGGGGTGGCCCGGTCGATGGTGTCGAGGTTGTGGCGGATGACGATCATCGACTTCGCCTTGTCGCGCAGCTCGATGACGTCGCCCTTGCGGGCCTGGAAGCTCGGGATCGTCACGCGGCGACCGTTCACGGCGATGTGACCGTGACGGACGAGCTGGCGGGACTGCGCCCGGCTGGAACCCCAGCCGGCGCGGAACACGACGTTGTCGAGACGGGTCTCGAGCATGCGGAGCAGGTTCTCGCCGGTGACGCCCTGCTGGCGGTTGGCCTCGACGTAGAGCTTGCGGAACTGCTTCTCCATGAGGCCGTAGATGCGGCGGGCCTTCTGCTTCTCGCGCAGCTGCAGCAGGTACTCGGAGCCCTGACGCTGACGGGCGCGGCCCTGCTCACCGGGCGGGTAGGGGCGGCGCTCGACCGGGCACTTCATGGTGTCGCACTTGGCGCCCTTGAGGTACAGCTTCATCCGCTCTCGGCGGCAGAGCCGGCAGACGGGACCTGTGTAGCGAGCCATCAGACCCTCCGCCGCTTCGGGGGGCGACACCCGTTGTGCGGGACCGGCGTGACGTCCTTGATCCCGGTGACCTCGATGCCTGCGTTCTGAAGCGAGCGGATGGCGGTCTCGCGGCCCGAGCCCGGGCCCTTCACCTGCACGTCGACCTTGCGGACGCCGTGCTCCATCGCGCGGCGGGCGCACTGCTCGGCGGCCATCTGCGCCGCGAACGGCGTCGACTTGCGGGAGCCCTTGAACCCGACGTTGCCGGCCGACGCCCAGGCGAGGACGTTGCCCTCCTGGTCGCTGATGCTGACGATCGTGTTGTTGAACGAGCTCTTGATGTGCGCGACCCCGTAG
>CAYSAC010000535.1:0-2284 GCA_964428815.1 uncultured Acidimicrobiaceae bacterium
ACGGCACCTTCCAGGAGGTCAGCTCGCTGATGTCCTTGCCGGCGACGTAGATGCGACCCTTCTCCGGTGTCTCCTCGCGGTTGACCAGGCGCAGGAAGGTGGACTTCCCGGAGCCGGATGCGCCGACCAAGAAGACGAATTCGCCCTTCTGCACATCGACGTTGGCGTCGTGGAGCGCGACGACCTCACCCTTGTAGACCTTTGAGACGCTCTCGAGCTTGATCATGGTTGGGGGGCGTCCTGGCGGGGACCGGCCGAGGGTACCAGCGGGTCCTCAGTGCTCCGCGGCACTGCGCCGCCACTGGAGGAATGCCTCCATGAACGGGTCGAGGTCGCCGTCGAGCACCCCGTCGATGTTGCCGGTCTCGTACTCGGACCGCAGGTCCTTCACCATCTGGTAGGGCTGCAGGACGTAGCTGCGGATCTGGCTGCCGAAGCCCACCCGCTGCTGCTCGCCCTTGATCGCATCGAGCTCGGCCTCGCGGTTCTGGCGCTCGAGGTCGGCGAGCTTGGCCTTCATCGCCTGCATCGCCTTGGCCTTGTTCTGGGTCTGGCTGCGCTCGTTCTGGCACGAGGTCACGATGCCCGTCAGCAGGTGCGTGAGCCGCACCGCGGAGTCCGTCTTGTTCACGTGCTGGCCGCCGGCACCGGAGGACCGGTACGTGTCGATGCGCAGGTCCTTCTCATCGATCTCGATGTCGGTCTCGGCCTCATCCAGCAGCGGCACGACCTGGAGCGCCGCGAACGCCGTCTGGCGCTTGCCCTGCGCGTTGAACGGTGAGATCCGCACGAGCCGGTGCACGCCGCGCTCGGCTTGCAGCAGCCCGTACGCGTGGCGGCCCTTCACCACGAAGGTGGCGGAGGAGATGCCGGCCTCGCTGCCCTCGGTGACCTCCTCGACCTCGGTGGCGAAGCCCTTCCGCTCCGCCCACCGCAGGTACATGCGCAGCAGCATCTCGGCCCAGTCCTGCGCGTCGGCGCCGCCCTCCCCCGCCTGGACAGAGCACAAGGCGTCGCGCTCGTCGTACTCGCCCGTGAACATCGACCGCAGCTCGACGTCGCGCAAGGATTCGTCGAGCTCTTCGATCGCCTCGGCGATGTCGGGCTCCTGCGACTCGTCGCCCTCTTCGCGCGTCATCTCCGCGAGCACCTCGGTGTCCTCGAGCTTCTGGACGAGCGCGTCGAAGCGCTCGAGGTCGTCGGTCACCGCGCTCAGCTCGCGGGTCACCTTGCGGGCCTCGTCGGGGTCGTCCCACAGGTCGGGACGTGACGCCTCGGTCTCCAGCTGGGGACGGCGGGCGCGCAGGTCCTCGACCTGGAGGTAGGTCTCGGCCTCGCTCAACCGGGCGCGGAGCGCGCGAAGGTCATCGGAGAAGTCACGCATCGGTCAGCGCCCGTGGCAGAGCTTGAACTTCTTGCCGCTGCCGCAGGGACAGGGCGCGTTGCGCGGGGTCTTGTCCCACTCCGTCTTGACGATCGGCGTGTTGACGACCTCCTCCGCTGCGGCGGCCTGCGGTGGCGCCTCGCCGGACTCGGCGGCGATGGCCTGGGCTGCGGCCGACATGCCCGACGCTGCTGTGGACGGGTCCTCGGGCGCCGAGTACCGCACGTTCTGCACCTGCGGCTCGGCACCGGTCGCGGCCGGCGTCGGCGTGTCCACCTGGACCTGGACGTGCATCACGTAGCGGACGAAGTCCTGGGCGATGTGGTGCATCATCTGCCCGAACATCTCGAAGCCTTCGCGCTGCCACTCGACGAGCGGGTCCTTCTGCCCCATAGCCCGCAAGTTGATGCCCTCCTGCAGGTAGTCCATCTCGAAGAGGTGCTCGCGCCACTTCGTGTCGATGATGCGCAGCATCACCTGGCGCTCGACCTGGCGCATGACCTCGGGTGTGACCTCGGCCTCGCGCGCCTCGTAGTGACCGATCGCCTCGTCGGCGAGCAGCTCGTAGAGGCTGTCGGTCGAGCCGGTCGCCGCCAGCTGCTCCTTGATGAGCGCGGTCGGCCAGAAACCGGACACCTCCGCGAGCAGCCCGTCGAGGTCCCACTCCTCGGCGTAGTCGGCGACGCAGTAGGTCTGGATCGTCGCCTCGATGGCCTCTGGCAGGAACTCCTCGACGATCTTCGCCCGCAGGTCGCTCTTGTCGAGGATCTGGTCGCGCAGCGCGTAGATGACCTTGCGCTGCTCGTTCATGACCTCGTCGTACTTGAGGACGTTCTTGCGGATCTCGGCGTTGCGGGCCTCGACGGTGGTCTGGGCCCGCTCGATGGCCTTGGTGACCAT
>CAYSAC010000536.1:0-2275 GCA_964428815.1 uncultured Acidimicrobiaceae bacterium
CCGAGGTGCGCGCCGACGGCAGCGTCGACCGCGCGATCGCGGAGGAGGGGCTGGCCCTCTTCGGCGTGGACGAGCTCGGTCTCGACAAGGTCGACCGGGCGCTCCTGTCAGCGGTGTGCGAGCGCTTCGGCGGCGGACCCGTGGGACTGTCCACGCTCGCCATCAGCGTCGGCGAGCAGACCGAGACCGTCGAGGACGTGTACGAGCCGTTCCTCATCCAGCGGGGGCTGCTCATGCGCACACCCCGCGGCCGGGTCGCGCTGCCGGCGGCGTGGACCCACCTCGGGCTCGCGCCGCCGGCGCGCCTACCCGGCGACGCCCCCAGCCTGTTCACCTAAGACCGCACGGGTAGCGTCGGCGTCCGTGGGGATCGACTTCAACAGCTCGCCCGGGTCGAGCCTCGGTGTCGAGGTCGAGCTCGAGCTGGTCGATCGCTCGACGCGCGAGCTCGCGAGCGCGGCATCCGACATCCTCACCGAGATGGGCGCGCCCCATGGCGACGACGGCCACCCGAAGGCCAAGCACGAGCTGTTCGAGTGCACCGTCGAGATCATCACCGGCATCTGCTCCACCGTCGCGGAGGCGCGAGCCGATCTCGAGGACACGCTCGCCGAGGTGCGCGCTGCCGCCGACCGTCGGGGCCTCGACGTGCTGTGCAGCGGCACCCATCCGTTCTCGAGGTGGTCGGACCAGACGATCAGCCCCAATCCCCGCTACGCCAAGCTCATCGAGGAGATGGCGTGGATGGCGGAGCGGCTGCAGATCTTCGGCGTGCACTTCCACGTCGGCGTCCGCTCGCCCGAGAAGGTCGTCGCCATCAGCAACGCGCTGGCTGCCTACATCCCCCACTTCCTCGCGCTGTCGGCGTCGAGCCCCTACTGGTCGGGTCACGACACCGGGCTGGCGTCGAGCCGCAGCAAGGTCTTCGAGGGCCTGCCGACCGCGGGGCTCCCTGCGCAGCTCGTCGACTGGGACGAGTTCGAGCAGTTCATCGAGACGCTCGTCTGCGCGGACGCGATCGGCACCATCCGCGAGGTGTGGTGGGACATCCGCCCCCACCCTGACTTCGGCACCGTCGAGCTGCGCATGTGCGACGGCATCCCAACGATGGGCGAGGTCGCCGCGCTCGCCGCGCTCGCGCAGTCGCTCGTCGACTGGCTCGACTCGCTCATCGACCGCGGCCACACGCTCCCGCTGCCGAAGGAGTGGATCGTCCGCCAGAACAAGTGGCGCGCCGCGCGCTACGGCCTCGACTGCGATCTGATCGTCGGCGAGCGGGGGAACCGCACGCCGATCCGCGAGGCGATCACGACCCTGCTGGACGAGCTCGAGCCGACCGCCCGCCGCCTCGGGTGCAACACCGAGCTGGCATCGGTCAGCCGCATCCTCGAGAGCGGTGCCAGCTACGAGCGGCAGCGGCGCGTCGTGGCCGCGGGCGGGACGCTCGTCGACGTCGTCAGCTCGCTCGTCACCGAGATGGCGGGGGACTCGCCCTCCCTGCTGAGCAGCTGATGCCGCCAACGCTCCCCGACGCCGTCACCGCCCACCTCGAGGAGCTCATCGCGCTGCGGCGCCGGATCCACGCCCACCCCGAGCCGTCCTGGGAGGAGCACGAGACCACCGAGCTGATCCTCACCCGCCTGCAGGTCGCCGGGCTCGAGCCGGCGGTGGCGCCCACGGGCACCGGTGTCATCTGCGACATCGTGGGAGCGAACCCGGGTGGTCCGACCGTCGCCCTGCGGGCCGACATCGACGCGCTCCGCATGGACGACGAGAAGCACGTGCCCTACCGCAGCCAGGTTGAGGGCGTGTGCCACGCGTGCGGGCACGACGTACACACGGTGATCGTGCTGGGCGCCGGGCTCGTCCTCGCCGAGGCGCTGCGGGAGCAGGACGCGCCGCCCGGACGGGTGCGGCTGATCTTCCAACCGGCGGAGGAGGACATCCCCGGCGGCGCGAGCGCACTGGTCGAGCGCGGCGTGCTCGACGGTGTCGACCGCATCTTCGCCCTGCACTGCGACCCCGGCCTGCAGGTCGGCAAGGTCGGCGTGAAGAGCGGAGCCATCACGTCGGCGGCCGACCGCGTCGAGATCCGGCTCCACGGGCCCGGAGGCCACACGGCCCGGCCCCACCTCACCGCTGACCTCGTCCACGTCGCCGGTCGCGTGATCACCGAGCTGCCCGCGGGGCTCGCCAGGCTGACCGACGTGCGAGGTGGCGCGCAGCTCGTCTTCGGCAACGTCCACGCCGGGGGGGCCGCCAACGTCATCCCGAC
>CAYSAC010000537.1:0-2273 GCA_964428815.1 uncultured Acidimicrobiaceae bacterium
AGGAGGTCATGCTCGTCGGCGACGGCGCGGTGCGCTACCGCGAGGTGTTCGAGGGCCTCAACCGCGTCGAGATCGCCGAGCAGGGCCTGTCGTACCCCTCGGCGCGCTCGCTGGTGCAGCTCGCCCACGCCCGCGCGCTGCGCGAGGACTTCGTGAACTCGTGGGATCTCGAGCCCCTCTACCTCCGCAAGCCCGATGCCGAGATCAACTGGCAGACCCGGGGTCATCGCTAGTGACCTGTCGCCGGATTGCCGAGGCGTCTCGCCGGCCAGTGGCGTCGCTGACGGCGTCGCTCCTCCTTGTGGTAGGGCAAGGCTACGACTGCGTCGTCGGCTCCTTGTCAGCACCACCCCTGGCTCGACGGATCCACCTCGTCAACTCGACGACAGGCCACTAGATGGCCGCGCGCGCCCCCGTCCCCGAACAGCTCGACGTGGTCATCACGCCGATGCGGCGGCGCCACCTGCGGGGCGTGCTGCGGATCGAATCGCAGGTGTACCCCCGGCCGTGGTCGCTCGGGCTGTTCATGAGCGAGCTCGGGTTCCGCAACAGCCGCGTGTACCTCGTCGCCCGCGTCGGCACGACGGTCGTGGGCTACGCGGGCCTGATGCTCGTGGCCGGCGATGGCCACGTCACGACGATCGCCGTCGACCCGGCGTGGCAGCGCCAGAAGGTCGGCACGCGCCTGATGCTCGCGCTCACCCGCCACGGCGTCGAGGCCGGGATCGAGAACCTGACGCTCGAGGTCCGGGTGACCAACGCCGCAGCCCAGGAGATGTACCGGGCGTTCGGCTTCGCGCCCGCCGGCGTCCGCAAGGGGTACTACACCGAGACCAACGAGGACGCGATCGTGATGTGGGCCACCGAGGTCGCCACGGCCGCGTACTCCGAGCGGCTGGCCGCGATCGAGACCGCCGTCGCCGGTACGACCTCCTATGAAGGCATGGACCCCGATGACCGCTGACCGGATCCTCGGGATCGAGACCTCATGCGACGAGACCGCGGCCGCCGTCGTGGTCGGAGCGTCGTCGGTGCTGTCGTCGGTGGTGAGCAGCCAGGTGGACCTCCACGCGCGCTACGGCGGCGTCGTCCCTGAGATCGCCAGCCGCGCTCACGTCGAGCTGCTCGTCCCGGTCGTCGCCCGCGCGCTCGTCGAGGCCGGCATCGGCGACGAGGACGTCGAGGCCGTGGGCGCGACCGCCGGGCCCGGTCTCGTCGGCTCGCTGCTCGTCGGCGTCAGCGCGGCCAAGGCGCTGGCGCTCGTGTGGGGCGTGCCGTTCGTCGCGGTCAACCACCTGGAGGCCCACCTCTACGCCGCACTGCTCGAGGAGCCCGCGCTCGAGATGCCACTCGTCGTGCTGCTCGTGTCAGGTGGGCACACGATGCTCATCCACATGGAGGGCCACGGTCGCTACCGGCTGCTCGGCTCGACCCTCGACGATGCCGCCGGCGAGGCGTTCGACAAGGTCGCGCGCTACCTCGGCCTCGGCTACCCCGGCGGTCCCGCCATCGACCGCATCTCGATGGAGGGCGACCCGACCGCTATCGCGTTCCCGCGGGCGATGCGGGACGAGGGCTACGACTTCTCCTTCAGCGGGCTGAAGACGTCGGTCATCAACTACGTCCGCAAGCACCCAGAGGTGAAGACACCGGACGTCGCGGCCTCGTTCCAGGAGGCCGTCGTGGACGTGCTCGTCGAGAAGGCTCGCCGCGCCGCCCGCGAGGTGGGGGCCAAGGGCTTGTGCCTCGGGGGCGGAGTGGCTGCCAACTCCCAGCTCCGCGAGCGGTTCCTCGGCGCCTGCGTCGAGGACGGCATCCACGGGTTCCTGCCGAGCCGCTCGATGTGCACCGACAACGCCGCCATGGTGGCCGCGGCCGCGTGGTGGCGGCTGCAACAGGACGGGCCTTCGCCCCTGGACACCGGTGCCGAGCCCAACCTGAGGCTGCCCCTCCTCCCCAGTTAGCACTCGACGGTTGCAAGTGCCAGGACCCCGCGCCTAGGGTTAGCACTCGCAAGTCGAGAGTGCTAACGAGGTCCTCGTTAGCCAGGGAACCCGCCAACGGAGGCGTCACAACCATGAACCTGCAGCCCCTCGAGGACCGCATCGTCGTCATGCCCGGCGAGTCCGAGGAGACCACCGCCAGCGGCCTGGTCATCCCCGACACCGCCAAGGAGAAGCCCCAGCAGGGCGAGGTCCTGGCCGTAGGCCCGGGCAAGCGCTCCGAGCAGACCGGCGAGCTGATCCCCCTCGACATCTCGGTCGGCGACACCG
>CAYSAC010000538.1:0-2273 GCA_964428815.1 uncultured Acidimicrobiaceae bacterium
GCAGGTGCACGAGGTACTCGGGGGAGGCGACGAGGTTGACGATGTACGCCCGCTCGCCGAAGCCGCCGCGCATCACCGCGATGGCGTAGTCCCGGTCACCGGGCCCGGGCGGCCGGTCGAGCAGGGTTGTGATGAACCCGTCCGCGAGGCGACCATGGGCTTCGTCAGACCCGACGGCGGAGCCCGCGATCTGGCCTCGGCTCTGACCCTGCGCGAGTCGTTGGAGCACCGATGCTCGTCCCCCTGCGTCTGCCGGTCGGCCGAGCACATCCGCGTAGAGCGCGGTGATGAAGCCGTCGTTGCTGTTGCCGTTCACGGCGAAGTACTCGCCGGAGCCCAGCAGCGAGGCGCGGACGAGGTCGAGCGCGTCGGCCTGCACGAACGCGCCCCAGTAGCCGGTCTCGCCAGGGGAGGTGGCGCGCCCGAGGTAGGCGTTGTAGAGCTGGCCGACGGTTCGGCGCGACCACTCCTCCGAGCCGACCACCGACCCGACGAACGTGGCTCGGGACACGCCTTGCTCGAGCGCGTTGCGCCAGTAGTCGAGGCCACCCTGGTCGATGTCCCGCCCGAGCAGGTCGGCGTAGGCGGCCTCGATCAGCGCGCGCTCGTCGGAGATGGGCCCGGGCTCGGTGTCGGTGAAGCTGCCGACCACGGCGGTGATCGGCACGCCGCGCGTCGCGTGCAGCTGGCGGGCGGCGGGGACGAGGATCGCAGGGGCGGCCGCGCTGTCCGGCGCGGCGGACGCGGGGGCAGGCGCCGTGAGGAGGATCGTGGCGATGGAGGCGGCGAGGAACCGTCGTGGGACTCGCAGCATCGTCTAGTGACCTGTCGTCGAGTTGACGAGGTGGATCCGTCGAGTCAGGGGCGTCGCTGGCAAGGAGCCGACGACGCAGTCGTAGCCTTGCCCTACCGCAAGGAGGAGCGACGCAGCCAGCGGGGTCACTGGCCGACGAGCCGCCTCGGCAATCCGGCGACAGGCCACTAGACGAGTGTAGACACCCTGGTCGGGGCGCCTGGAGCATGGGTCCGTGCTAGGAGGCGCCGGTCCCGGGGAGGAGCTCCTCTACCCGCCTGGCAAGGGCGGGCACGTCGCCCTCGGCGACTACTGACGACCGGATCTGCCAGTCGCTGAGGTCACGGCCGGCGTTCCCGCGCACGCGCCGCAGCACCGCTTGGATGCCGTCCGCGCCGCCGCCCGAGAGCAGGATGCCAACCGCTTCGGTGCCGACCGCGACCCGGTCGCACGTAGCGACGCTGCGCCGCACGAAGTCGCCGACGATCGAGAGCTCGTGCTCGGCCTGGCGGAGCGGTCGCAGGACGACGATGGCGTCGCCCGGCGACGCCATCGCGAGCGCGTCGAAGAAGTCCTCCCCGGCCGGGCTCCTCCTGGCTGCCCGCCGGCGCTGATGGGTCGTGTCGATCGCGGCGGCAGCTCGCCGGACGGCGTACGCGAGCCCGAGCAGGTCGGGCTTCACGACGGCGATGGGATCGCCGCGGGCAGCACGCCGCAGGTCGGGCTCGACGAAATCGCTGAAGATGATCGCCCGGCATCCACAGGTGGCAGCGGTGGAGACGACCGCTCGCCCGGAGCTGTGCAGAAGGGAGACGTCGAGGATGGCGATGCCGGGCCGAAGGCGTTCGATGTGGCCGATCGCCTCCTCAACGTCGGCGGTCTCGGCGACGAGCTCGTGCCCGCCCGCCTCGACGACCTCGACGATCTGGCTCCGGAACGCGGGGTCGGCCTCGCAGACGACGACGGTCGTCACGCCTCGTCCTCCTCCTTCGACAGCTTGACGCTGATCCCCTCCGCCTCATGGCCGCTGAAGACGAAGTTCTTGCCGTTGACCCGGAACGTGGGCTCACCACCCCAGGCCTCGATGTCGACCCGTTTGGCTTCCGGTAGCCGGGCCACGATGCGCTCGAGCCGCTGCATGTTCCTCATCGCCTTCCCCATCGCCGCAGATGCTAGAGGCCGTGCTCGAAGCGGATGGCGCTGCGCTACATCGGGTCGGTGACGAACACGTACAGGAAGGTCGCTCCGTGCGGGCCGCCCCGCTCGTCGAGCACGTACATGCCCGCGGTGCCGACCTCGATCTCGAGCGGCGGCGGGTACCTCACCAGGCGGGACTGCGACGGACCGCCCTCGCACGGCACGAGCAGCCGCTCTCCCTCGTCCGGCACGGGCGGAACGCTATTGCCTCGGGTGTCAGAGCTTGGGCCAGGGCCGTTGCTGGCGCCGGCGCTTGCGGCTGCGGTCGCCGAGCGCCCACGCG
>CAYSAC010000539.1:0-2266 GCA_964428815.1 uncultured Acidimicrobiaceae bacterium
AACCTGAACCTCACCGACATGGAGACCTGCTACAAGGCCTTCAGATCGGACGTGATCAAGTCCATCGATCTGGAAGAGGACCGGTTCGGCTTCGAGCCGGAGATCACGGCAAAGGTGGCGCGCCGCAAGCTCCGCATCTACGAGGTCGGCATCTCCTACAGCGGTCGCACCTACGACCAGGGCAAGAAGATCGGCTGGCGCGACGGCGTGTGGGCGATGCGCTGCATCATCAAGTACGGCCTCGGGCGCTGAGCACGGCTGAACCGTGTGCGCCAACCCGTCTCCGTGCGCCAACCCGTGTCTGGCACGGGTTCACGCACGCGGTTCACCAGCCGGAGCGCTCAGGCCTCGCGGGTGCTGAAGAACGTGAGCACCTCGGCCACGCCCTCTTCGAGGCTCGTCCACGGCTTCCACCCGAGGTGGATCGCGGCTCGGCCGGGGTCGAGCGAGCTGCGCTGGAGCTCACCCGGGCGCGCGGGCGACATCAACGCCGGGTGGTCGACCCCAGCCGCACTGGCCATCGTCTTGTAGAGGTGGTTGACCGACACCTCCACGCCCGTGCCGATGTTGCAAAGCAGCCCGCTGCCGCGGTCCGCCGCCCGCACGAAGGCGTCGACGATGTCGTCGACGTAGACGAAGTCGCGCGTCTGCATGCCGTCGCCGAAGATCGTGCACGGATCACCGGCGAGCAACCTCCCGGCGAAGATGGCGACCACGCCGGCCTCGCCGTGGGGGTCCTGCCGCGGCCCGTAGACGTTGGCCAGAGCCAGCGCGGTGAACTCGAGCAAATGCAGCTCGCGGTACGCGTACAGGTAGTCGCCGACCACCTTCTTGGCCACGCCGTAGGGCGAGATCGGCTGCTGCGGATGGGACTCGCGTACGGGCAGCTCGGTCGCCGCCGGTTCCCCGTAGATGGTGCCACCGCTCGATGCGAAGACGACCTTGCGAGCTCCGGCTCCCCGCGCGCCCTCGAGCACGTTCAGGCTCCCGAGGATGTTGACCTCGGCGTCGAAGACGGGTCGCTCGACAGACACGCGCACGTCGGCCTGCGCAGCGAGGTGGAAGACCACCTCCGGCTGGCGCCGCGCGATGAGGTCGACGACGGATGGGTCCCGAATGTCGATGCGGTGGATCGAGAGCGCGTGACCGCGATCGGCGCGCGCTTCGGCGAGGTTGGCGAGGTTGCCGGTCGACAGGTCGTCGATGACGTCGACGGCGTGGCCCTCGGCGAGGAGGCGGTCGACGAGCGTCGAGCCGATGAACCCGGCCCCACCGGTGACCAGCGCCTTCACGCCGGCTCCGGGACGCGTGCTCCGCTCAGGCTCGAGTCGGCGTCGACGGTGACGTCGTCCCCCAGCACCGTCACGTCGGTGAGCGTCGCGCCTCGGCCAACGGTGGAGCCCCGCCCGACGATGGATCTCCGCACCACGGCGCCGCTAGCGATCGTCGCGCCGGCCATGACGACGGAGTCCTCCACCGTCGCGCCGCGCTCGACCAGCGCGCCCGCGGCAACCGCCGAGCGCGACACGTCGCCGGCCACCTTCGCGTGAGCGTCGATGCCGTCCTCGGCCTGGCCGCGCACCCCGTCGAGCAGGTCGAGGTGGGCCTGCAGGTACTGGGCGGGCGTGCCGGTGTCGATCCAGTAGGTCATGCCATCCATAGCGTAAAGGGACCGGTCGGCGGCCATCGCCGGGAACGTCTCCCGCTCGACCGACACTCGCCGTCCTCCCTCGATGCGCTCGATCACCGACGGCTCGAGCACGTAGGTGCCGGCGTTGATGAGATCGGTCGGGGCCTCGTGGCGGGGCGGCTTCTCGACGAACGCGAGCACCCGCCCGTCGGGGTCGGTGGGGACGACGCCGTAGGCGGAAGGGTCGTCGACCCGGTGCAGCGCGATCGTGCCCTCCGCGCCCCGGGCTTTGTGGAGCGCGAGCAGCGCGCCGATGTCGAGGTCGGTGAGCACGTCGCCGTTCACGACGACGAAGCGCTCGTCGATGCCGGCGTCGAGCGCGGCGAAGCGGATGGCACCTGCGGTGTCCACCGGCTCGGGCTCGACCGCGTAGTGGAGCGTCACGCCGGCGCACACGCCGCCGGGGTACGCCGCGCTGAACGCGTCCGGGCGGTAGCCGAGGGAGAGCACCGCGTCATCGATGCCATGCCGGTGCAAGTGCTCGAGCACGCGCTCGATCATCGGCCGGTTCACGATCGGCAGCATCTGCTTCGGCGTGGACAGGGTGAGCGGGCGCAGCCTGGTGCCGAACCCGCC
>CAYSAC010000540.1:0-2253 GCA_964428815.1 uncultured Acidimicrobiaceae bacterium
CCCACTTCGGCGAGCTCGTCGCCGGCGAGGTCGAGCGCTACGAGGCGCCCAACGTCCTGGCCCTCAAGTTCGTGATGCACGACGCGCTCGGCGGCGGCGCCCCGCGGTCGCTGCGGGCTGACAACCTCGGCAAGACGCTGGCAGCGTCGCTGTTGCGCCTCTGGATCGAGGTGCCCGACGACGTCGCGGCAAGCGCCCGCCGCCGTCACGCGCCGATCTGAACGAATGTGGTCAAGAAGAGGGGGCGTAGGACCCATCTTCTTCGGGAGGTTCGGCGCTCAGCGGAGGGCGCGCAGGCCGGCGAGAACGGCCGGCAGGGCGGTGAGCAGCGCGTCGACGTCGGCGTCGGTCGAGCTCCAGCCGGTTGACACGCGGAGCGAGCGGTGCGCGTCGACGCCCATCGCCTCGAGGACAGGTGACGGTTCGAGCGCCTCGGACGAGCACGCGCTGCCCGAATGCGCGGCGACACCGGCACGGTCCAGCCCGAGCAGCACAGCCTGTGGCTCGATGCCGTCGATGCCGAGGCAGACGATGTGCGGCAGGCGGTCGCGGGGGTCGCCGTAGACCCGTACGCCATCCATCGATGCGGAGGCGGCGAGCACTCGGTCGGTGAGCGCCCATGACCGCGCCGCTTCGCCGTCGAGGTCGATCGTGGTCGCGGCCGCACCGAACCCCGCCACTGCCGGCACGTTCTCGAGTCCGGCCCGCCGGGCCCGCTCCTGGTCACCGCCGACGAGCAGCGATCGCAGCCGTAGGCCTCGGCGCACGAGCAGCGCGCCGATCCCGGGTGGCCCGCCGAGCTTGTGGGCGCTCACCGAGAGCAGGTCGGCGCCGAGGGCGCCGAAGGCGATCGGGACGTGGCCGGCCGCCTGTGCCGCGTCGACGTGCACGAGCACGCCGCGCTCGCGGCACGCGGCGACGACGTCGACGACAGGCTGGAGCGTGCCGACCTCGTGGTTGCCCCATTGCACGTGCACGAGCGCGGTATCCGGCCGGATCGCGTCGACGACAGCCGCCGGATCGACACGACCGGCGCTGTTCACGCCCACGACGGTGACCTCGCCTCTGGCGGCCGACTCGCGCACGGCCGAGTGCTCGACCGCGGGCACGACCTGATGGGCGCCGCGCTCGGCCGCACCCCAGCAGGCCATCGCGATCGACTCGGTCGCGCCGCTGGTGAACACGACCTCGCGCGGGCGCGCGCCCAGCAGCGCGGCGACCTGCTCGCGGCCCTCCTCTACCGCGACGCGCGCGGCCAGGCCCTCGGCGTAGATGCGCCCGGGGTCGCCACCGTCAACGCCGAGCCACCGGACCATCGCCTCGACGACGGCAGGACGGGTGGGCGACGTCGAGGCGTGATCGAGGTGGTGCCGAGCCATCAGGCGGGGGTGGTCAGCCCTGGATGGCGGTGATGCAGCGGTCGTCGCCCATCGGCAGTGACATCTCGGTCTCTGCGGTGGCCTCGCCGTAGAGCGTGGCGAGCATGCCCTTGACCATGCCGCGGTCGACCGCGCAGATCACGGGGTGCTCGACCGCCGCGCCGCCGAACGGGCAGTGCTCGGCCACGATGCGCAGCTCGTTGCCGTGCTTCTCGGCGTGGGCGGCGAACCCGTGGGCCGTGAGCGCGTCGGCGACCGCGTGCAGAGCGGTTTGGAACGAGCGGTGCCCGTCGGACCCTGGCGCCATCGCCGTCGCCATGGCCTTGCCGTACTCGACGCCGACCTCTTCGGCCATGGCCTCGGCTTGCTCCTTCGGCAGCAGCGCGAGCGCGCGGCCGAGCAAGGTGACGAGCACGTCGTCGTGGCGGACGGGCAGCTCGAGCGCTATGTCCGGCGCGGTGACGCGGTAGCGCTTCGACGGCCTGCCCGCGCCGCTCCTCGCAGCCCGTTCGACCGCGACCTCGACGTAGCCACCGCCCGCGAGCTTGTCGAGGTGGTGGCGGGCGACGTTGGCGTGGAGGGCGAAGTGCTCGGCCACCTCTGACGCGGTGGAGCCCTCGGCTTGCTCGTGGACGTAGAGGTAGATCTCGCGCCGCGTGGGATCACCGAAGGCGGAGGTGATGGCCGTGACCGCCGAGGCGAACTCGGTCGGGGTGAGGGGAGCGCGCTCCACGGCCGGTATTCTACCTACGGCCGTAGTGGTAATCCCCTGAAGCAACCGGAGCGCCTGCATGCCTGTCACCGAAGCCGAGGTCATCGACGCGCTGCGACCGGTCCAGGACCCTGAGCTGCACCGCAGCATCGTCGACCTCGG
>CAYSAC010000541.1:0-2253 GCA_964428815.1 uncultured Acidimicrobiaceae bacterium
CGGCCGCTGCGGCCAGGGCCGAGCTAGCCGCCCACGGCACCCCACCAGGCCCGCTGGCACCCAGGGCGTCGGCCAAGAAGGCCGCCCCTCGCGCCCAGCCACCGACGGCAGCGGCGCCAGAGGCCGCGCCGGCACCGGCTGTGCCGGCGGGTGATCTGCCCAGCCGCGACGAGCTGACCCTCGCGTGGGGCGACAGCATCCTGAGCGGCTTGCCGGGTGGTTCGCGGGCGCTCTTCAACCTCGGCCGGTTCGTCGACGGCGACGGTGCTGCTGCCGTCTTCGCCCTTCCGAACGCGCCGCACCGCGATCACTGCGAGAAGAAGCGCCCGGAGATCGAGGCCGCGCTGGCGCGCCACTTCGGCCGGCCCGTGCCCCTCCGCCTGATCGTCGACGATGCCGCGTCCACGGCCCCGGCCGCGGCGGCGCCCCACGCGGCGGCCGAAGCGGACGAGGCCATCGACATCACCGAGCTGGTCGACGCGCCGAGCGGCACGGCATCGCCCGTCGACCGGCTGGCCGAGGCGTTCCCCGGCGCCGAGCTCGTCGACGGCGACTGACCCCCGCTCCGCGACCGCCCAATAGTCGACAGCAGGGCGCGTAACCTGCGGCCATGAGCGACCCTGGCGACGGCCTCCCCGACCTCGACGGCCTCCCCGACCTCGGTGGCCTCGGCGGCCTGCTCGAGCAGGCGCAGAAGGTCATGGAGGCCCAGCAGCAGGCGGCTGGCGCGGTCGTCGAGGGGCAGTCCGGCGGCGGCGTCGTCCGCATCGAGGCGACCGGCGGCGGCGAGTTCCTATCCGTGACGATCGCCCCCGAGGCGGTCGACCCCGACGATGTCGAGATGCTGCAAGACCTCGTCCTCGCCGCGCTCCACGACGTCACGACCCGCATCGTCGAGATGCAGCAGTCCGCGATGGGCGGGCTCGGCGGGCTCGACCTCGGGGGCATGCTCGGCGCGATCGCTGAGCCCGGCCCCGACGCGTGAGCGTCTACGCCGGGCCGGTCCAAGACCTCATCGACGAGCTGGGGCGCCTCCCGGGCGTCGGCCCGAAGTCGGCGCAGCGGATCGCGTTCCATCTCCTGAAGCTGTCGAAGGACGACGCGCTCCGTCTGGCCCACGCCATCAGCGAGGTGAAGGATCGCATCTCGTTCTGTCGCCGCTGCTTCAACATCGCCGAGGGCGAGGAGTGCGGGATCTGCGCGGACGGGCGGCGAGACCCGGCGGTCGTGTGTGTCGTCGAGGAGCCGCGCGACGTCGTCGCGGTCGAGAAGACCCAGGAGTACTCAGGCCGGTACCACGTCCTGCAGGGCGCGATCAGCCCGATCGACGGCGTCGGCCCCGACGACCTGCGAGTCAAGGAGCTGCTCGCCCGGATCGAGCCCGAGGGGATCACGGAGGTCATCCTCTGCACCAACCCGAACCTCGAGGGCGAGGCGACGGCGATGTACCTCGGGAGGCTGCTCAAGCCGCTCGACCTGCGCGTGACCCGCATTGCCAGCGGGCTGCCGGTCGGCGGTGACCTCGAGTACGCCGACGAGCTGACGCTCGGGCGGGCGCTGGAGGGGCGGCGCGAGGTCGAGACCTAGTGCGTGGTTGCACGAGTGCTCGGGGAGCTCGGAGCCGGGGAGAACCCGAAGCACCGGCCCGGTACCGCCGGGGCGGGCGGACAGACCGACGGCCAGACCGGTGCTTCGAGAGCGAGCGGGCCCGCGGGGGCCCGGCGAACTCGGGATCGTCTACCCCTGCCGAAACAGCGCCAAACTTCCATTGTTCATTTCAATCACGTTACAACGGTGACGAAAGCATGACAAGCGATTCGCAGGATTTGCGCACGCGTGCGGCGACGGTCGTGGCCGTCGCCGCCAGCGTCGCCGTCGGCGCGCTCTCGCTGCTGCCGTGGGGCCGCAGCGGGCGGGTCGGGCGCAGCAGCTACCGACTCGTCACGGCGGCAGAGCGCCTCGACGTGCTGGAGGGCACGCAGCGCGACCTCGCCCGGCTCTGGTACCTGCTGCCGGCGCTCGTCGCCGGCGTCTGGCTTGCCGCGTTCCTCGGTCGCAGCCGTCTGGTGGGTACCCTTGCCCTCGCCGTCGGCGTGCTGGCGCTGACGGCGGCGATCATCACGATCCGGTCACCGTTGGCGGTCCAGCCGGCCGCTCCGCTTGCCGGGGTGGCTGGGGGGCTGGGCGCGTTGGCGGCCATCGTGGTGCTGACGGGGAGGAAGGGCGGCTGATGGCAGACGACGAGCAGTGGGG
>CAYSAC010000542.1:0-2249 GCA_964428815.1 uncultured Acidimicrobiaceae bacterium
TCTTGGACGCATGGCGCGGCCCTCGGCGGCCATGCGGGAACACCCGTCGCGGGGTTGACAGTAAGTGCTAGGTTTGGTCGTCACCGCCCGTCGCTGGGCGTCATTCTGGTCGTCTCGGAGGGAGCCCACGCACCGTTTCTCAGCACGCCTCGCGTGCACGCGCCATCATCACACCTGTCCGCTCGTGGACGGGCCTCATTTCTTAGGTAACGGAGGGCTAGGATCAATGAACCACCCCGGGCACCGGACCAGCGCGCGAGGGCATCGCCCGCGCCTGCTTCGCCGGCTGGCGCTCATCCCCGCAACGGTCGCGGCGACCCTCGTCTTCGGCGCGGGACCTCTGCTCGCCGCGGACCAGACGATCACCTCGACCGGCCCGCTGGACGAGATCATCATTTCCGACCTTCTGAACTGCCAGGTCGCTCACACAGCCGATACGGTTTACGAGTTCTTCAGTCCCGGTGACCGGATCGGCGCCTGCGGCACGCTGGTGGCGGTCGGCGGCACGCTCTACGGGCCGAGCGCACTGCCGGCCGGTGGTAGCGCAGCTCCTCGCACCACGTACACCCTGGTCAGCCAGTCAGCGGTGACGGGCGCCGGCACGGTCGCCGACCCATTCAGCATCGTGACCGTGGTCGACGCGGGGACGAGCGGCCTGCGCCTGACCGAGACCGATTCGTACGTCGTCGGCCAGGAGTCGTACCGCACCAACGTCCAGCTCACCAACTCGGGCAGCGCCGCGCTCAACGTGATCGTCTACCGCGCCGGTGACTGCTTCCTCCAGGGCTCCGACAACGGGTTCGGGGCGGTCGACACCGCCACGGGCGCGGTCTCGTGTGTCGCGCCCGACCCGGCCAACCCGAGCGTGCCGGGCTCGCGCATCGAGCAGTGGTTCCCGCTCACCCCGGGCAGTAACTTCTTCCAGGCTCAATTCAACACCGTCTGGGCCCATATCGGCGGGCAGACGGCGTTCCCGAACACCTGCGAGTGCACCATCAACCAGGACAACGGGGCCGGCCTGAGCTGGAGCCTCTCCATCGCCGCCGGCACCTCGGCGACGGTGTCGCACTTCACGACCTTCTCGCCGCTGGGCCAGGCGCCCCTCGTCACCAGCAAGGCGGCCGACGCCGCAACGTCCGCGCCGGGCGGCACCAACGGCTACACGGTCCAGCTCAACAACCCGAACGCGGGCTCGATCACCGTGACGTCGATCACTGACACCCTACCGGCTGGCTTCGCCTACGTGGCGGGCTCTACCACCGGACTGACGACCAGCAACCCGGCAGTCGCGGGCCAAACCCTGACCTGGTCGGGACCGTTCACCGTGTCGGCAAACGGCTTCATCTTCCTGCGCTTCAACGTGACCGTTTCGACGACCCCGGGCACGTACACGAACCAGGCCGGCGGCACGGCGGAAGGCACCAGCGTCACCGGGACGGGGGCGGCCGCGCCGATCACCGTCCCCGGCGCGGCCGTGGCCCCGCCGGCTACCCCTCTGCTGCCCAACACGGGCGTGGCCGGATCGGCTCAGGACGGCGGCTCGTCCGCCATCGGGTTCCTCGGCGTGGTGCTCGTGGGCTCCTTGGGCCTGCTGCTGGTCGGCAACCTGCGGAGGGCGGGGCGCCGCGAACGCTGAACCGGCGCTGACCCCACACATGCGAACGGCCCCGGCGCACGCCGGGGCCGTTCTACGTCCGCCCAGGGCTACTCGGACGGGGGCTCCCCCGCCTCGGCGCCCTTGCGGCCAAGCTCCGTGATCGTCAGCTCGGCGGCCCGCAGGCGCTCCTCGCAGGCAGCGTGCAATCGCAGGCCTTCGCGATAGAGGGCGATACTCTCCTCGAGGCCTACGCTGCCTGCCTCCAGCGCCTGCACGAGGCGCTGGAGCTCGACCACGAGCTCATCGAACGGCCGTGCCGCCAGCTCCTCGTCGCTCATCGGCTGCTTGGCCCCAACGCTCATCTCAGCAGCTCCTCCGCTGCGCCCGGCTCCGTACGTTCGACACGCGTCACGAGGGTACCGCGGGCGACCACGACGTCGAGGCCGTCCCCAACGTTGACCTGCGCTGGGTCGCGCACGATCTCCCCGCCGGCCAGCCGCGCCACGGCGTAGCCGCGGTCGAGCGTCGCCGCCGGCGACAGCGTTCGGAGCGAGTCCCCGACCGCGGTCAGGAGCATGCGCCGCCGGTGAATACGGTCGTCCGCGGCGCGGCCGGCACGATCCACGAGGTCGGCCGTGCGCTGGCGCGCGGC
>CAYSAC010000543.1:0-2236 GCA_964428815.1 uncultured Acidimicrobiaceae bacterium
GCCACGGTCGACGAGCCAGGCGATCCGCGCGACGAGCGTGGTGGTCTTGCCGCTTCCGGCCGGGGCAACGCAGAGGACGGGGCCGGCGGGCATCGTCGCCGCGGCGCGCTGGTCCGGCGCGAGGCTGGCCAGGCGCTCCGTGACGGAGGGGTGCTCCATCCGCCCAGCATCGCTCTCGGCGCTCATCCGCCACGTATTCCACGTTCAGGGTCATGGCCCCACTGGTACCGATGGGGGGCGCGTGCGGTCAACGATAAGTACCAGTCGCCCATCGACCCAGGAGGCCGCCCGCTCGACGCTGTGGACCACGCCCTCGCGTTTGATGGGGGCGTCGTGCCCTCTAGGAGCCCAGTCATGCGGAACAGGGTCTTGCGTCGAGCGACGATGAGCGCCGCCGCGCTCCTGCTTGCCGTGTCCGCCGTCGCTTATGCCGACGTGATCAACGCCGACGGTGACCGGGTCCTTGACAGTGCCCAGACCCTGATCGACTTCGGCACGGTCGGCGCGGGGGCCACGATCACGTACGACGTGTACTTCCTCCTCGAGTGCCGGCTCACGGCGGCGCACGCCGTGCGGGGCAGCACCATCAGCCTCACGCCTCGCCCCATGATTGTCGCGCCGGGCGGCACGATCACGGCCACCTCGACAACGATCGGCCCGGTGCCGGCCACCTGGCCAGCCGCGGGCCAGCCCTGCACTGGCGATCCGGTCTACCAGTCGACCACGGCGTCGGTCGTCACGATCGTCGCGCCGACGGTCGCCGACATCGACTACATCTACCGGCTCGAGTACCTGAAGGCGCCTCTCACCGGAATCGTCGGCGTGTCCACGATGACGTTCCGTCTCGACGTGTCCACAAATGCCGCCCCGGTCGTCGAGCCCATGGTCGACCAGATCGCAGAGGGCAATACGCTCGGCGGATGGACGGCGACCTACAGCGCCACCGCGACCGACGCCGAGGACGGGCCCCTCGCGGCTCCGTGCGTCCCCGCGCCAGGCTCCGTCCTGCCGGTGGGCCAGACGATCGTCGTGTGCACGGCGAGGGACTCGGCCGGCGCCACCGGTTCGGCCTCGTTCCGGATGAACGTCACTGACACGACCCCTCCGACCTTGAGCGGCGTCCCAAGCGGTGCCGCGGGCGACACTCCCGACCCGGCCGGCGCGAACATCAGCTGGTCGGCCCCGTCGGCCGTCGACATCGTGGACGGCACCCTGAACGTGACCTGTGCCCCGGCGTCCGGCAACCTCTTCGCCGTTGGCTCGACGACCGTTGAGTGCTCCGCGTCCGATACCAGCGGCAACGTCGCGACGGGCTCCTTCAGCGTCGACGTCACGCTCTTCGACACGACGCCGCCGGTTCTCAGGAACCTCCCCGGCGACATCGCCGTCGACACCGCCAACCCGGCCGGCATCGATGTCACCTGGGCCGATGTGTCCGCCGTCGACAATGTCGACGGCCCGATTTCCGCGACCTGCGCGCCCGCTTCGGGCAGCCGTTTCGCGCTCGGCTCGACCAACGTCGAATGCACGGCTACCGATGCCCACGGCAACGGCGCCACGAGCTCGTTCAGCGTCAACGTCACGCTCGTCGATACGACCGCGCCCGCGCTCAGCGGCGTGCCCGGCAACTTCGGGGTGAATACCACGGACCCGACCGGCATCGCCGTCACCTGGCCCGCGCCGTCGGCTGACGACAACCTCGACGGCGACGTGCGCGTCACCTGCTCGCCCGCGTCCGGAAGCCGCTTCGCGGTCGGCACGACGACCGTCGAATGCTCGGCGGGCGATGCCCACGGCAATGTCGCGACCGAGTCCTTCGGGGTTACCGTGACGTTCCGTGACGCGACCCCGCCGGTCCTGAGCGGCGTGCCTGCCGACATCGCCGTCGAAACCACAGATCCACTCGGCATCGACGTCAGCTGGACTGCTCCGTCGGCGGCTGACAACATCGACGGCACGGTTTCCGTGGCCTGCGAGCCCGCCTCGGGCTCCCGCTTCGCCATCGGCAACACGCGCGTTACCTGCTCGGCCTCTGACGCGGCCGGCAACACCGCGAGCCGCTCGTTCGACGTGACGGTCACTCTCACCGTCGTCGGCGGCGGCGGGGATGACGTCACGGCCAAGTGGGAGCCGCCCTTCGACGGTTCGGTCCCGTTCATCGCGAACGGACGCGGCACCCTTCCGCTCAAGGGCCAGATCTCCCTTGCGGGCGCGGCCCTGCTCCCGCCGGCCGAGC
>CAYSAC010000544.1:0-2234 GCA_964428815.1 uncultured Acidimicrobiaceae bacterium
GCCGTGACCGTCGACACCGTCGACGCCGTCGCCAAGGTGCTGCGCAGCGGCGAGCCGTGCGCGCTCCTGGTCGGGGGAGCGGCGTTCCGCGAGCGCGCGCTCGTCGCCGCCGCTCGGGTCGCGGCTGCGACCGACGCCAAGCTCCTCGGCGAGACGTTCCCGACGCGCATGGAGCGCGGTGCGGGCCTGCCGGCGATCGAGCGGCTCGCCTACCTCGCCGAGTTCGCCGCGATGCAGATGGCCGGCCTGCGCCACCTCGTCCTGGTCGACGCCAAGGCGCCGGTGTCGTTCTTCGCCTACCCGGACAAAGCCAGCTACCTCGTGCCAGACGGCTGCGACGTACACGTCCTCGCCACCGGGGGCGACGACGTCGCCGCCGCGCTCGAGGCCCTTGCCGACGTCATCGGCGCGTCCGGAGACGGTGCTCAGCGCCAGCCCGCGGCGCGACCCGAGCGCCCAACTGGCCCGCTGACCGCCGACACCGTGGCCCGAGCCGTCGGCGCCCTCCTACCAGAGGGGGCGATCGTGTCAGACGAGGCCAACACCTCAGGCCTGTTCGCTCCGGGGCACACCGCCGGCGCGCCCCGCCACGACTGGCTCTCGCTCACCGGGGGTGCTATCGGGCAGGGGCTGCCGGTCGCCACTGGCGCGGCCGTCGCGTGCCCGGACCGGCCGGTGCTCTGCCTGCAAGCCGATGGCAGCGCGCTGTACACGATCCAGTCGCTATGGACGATGGCGCGCGAGGGGCTCGACGTGACGACGGTGCTGTACAACAACCGCGCCTACTCGGTGCTCAACATGGAGCTCGACCGCGTCGGCGGCGGGGAGCCCGGTCCGGTCGCGCGGTCGATGTTCGACCTCGGCGAGCCCGCCATCGACTTCGTCAAGCTGGCCGAAGGTCTCGGCGTGCCCGCCACGCGCGCCGACGACGCGGCGTCGTTCACCGAGCAGCTCGAGCGGGCGCTCGCCGAGCCGGGGCCGCACCTCATCGAGGCGATGGTCCCGCAGATCATGTGAGGATCGGGCAAATGCGCATCTACATCTCCGTCGACATGGAGGGCGTCTCCGGCGTCACCCGCTGGCAGGACGTCATCACATCGGGCCAGGACTACCAGCGGGCCCGCTCGTGGATGACGGCCGATGTCAACGCCGCGGTCGCCGGTGCGCGTGCCGCGGGTGCGACCGAGATCGTCGTGGAGGAGAACCACGGCGTCGAGATGCTCACCAACCTCCTCCTTGACGAGATCGACTCCGAGGTCGACGTCGTGCGTGGCATCCCCCGGCGCGGCATCACGACGATCGCCGCGCTCGACGGGTCCTACGACGCCATGTTCCTCATCGGCCACCACGCCAAGGTCGGCGACTTCCCCGGCTTCGGCGCGCACACGATCAGCTACGAGGAGTACAGCGACGTCCGGCTCGACGGCCACACGGTGAGCGAAGGCGAGATCTTCGCGACGGTTGCCGCCCAGCTCGGCGTGCCCACGGCGCTCATCGCGGGTGACGACGTCGTCTGCGCGGAGATGGCCAAGGTCGTGCCAGGCATCGAGACCGCGGTCGTCAAGGAGGCGATGAGCCGCAGGCGACATCGCGGTGCCAGACGTCCGGCCGCCGTTCACGATGGAGATCCAGCTCCGCACGCCCATCGGCGACGAGGGGCTGGCCAGGTTCGAGGAGCACCCGGCGCTGTCGGTCGTCGGTGACCGGACCGTGCAGTTCGGCGGTGACGACATGGCGGTGCTCTACAGCCTCGCGGCGTCGGTGCAGATCCTGGCGTCAGGCCGCCCGGTCCGCGACACCTGACCCCACGCCGTTCTGGCGGTGAAAACCGACCATCCGTGGGTCGATTCCACCGCCAGAACGATCGTTGCGACGGCGACGTAGCCTTCGGCGATGGACGTGCGGGTCGTGGCCAGGTACGAGACCACCCTCCCGGCCGATGACGACCATCCGTACCGCACGGGCTCGTGGCAGCCGAACCACACCGAGCTCGACGCCACCGGGCTGGAGGTCGAGGGCGAGCTGCCCGACGACCTCGACGGCGTCTACCTCCGCAACACGGAGAACCCCGTCCTCGACTCGTTGGGTCGCTACCACCCCTTCGACGGCGATGGCATGGTCCACATGATCCGCTTCGGCGGAGGCCGCGCCGACTATCGGAACCGTTTCGTGCGCACGGCCGGCCTCGAGGCCGAGCTGGCCGCGGGCCGGCCGCTGTGGGCGGGGCTGGCGGA
>CAYSAC010000545.1:0-2234 GCA_964428815.1 uncultured Acidimicrobiaceae bacterium
CGCGCCGAGCGGGCCCAGGACCGGTCCCCGCAGGGCCCACCACAGCGTGCCGAGCGCGGTGCCGGCCGCTGCGCCCGCCGCGGTCGCGCTGAGCACCAACGCAAAGATCACCTTCTGTCGCTCGCGCCCTCGCACGGAGGGCGTCACCGTCTCGGTGACGGACAGACCTCACGGCGACCACAGCGCTTCGATCGCCGCGGTCGAGAGCACACCGATGGCGAGCAGTAGCGCTGCGGTCATCCCTCTGGCGCTCGCGCCGTCCAGTACTCGGGGGACTCAGCGGTGCGGGACTGCGGTTCGCCGGCGATGCGGGCCTTGCCGATCGGCCGCTCCTCGATCGGCTGGGAGATGACCGGCAGCCCCTGGCCGGAGACGCCGATCAGCTTGTTGGCCTCGTAGCCGTTGAGGATCGACTGCAGCTCGAGGATGCCGCCGCTGCCGAGCTGGCCGGACTCGCCGACGAGGAAGCAGCGCTCGGCCCGACCGCGCTGCTCGCGCTGGTAGAGCCAGTCCCTCGCGCCGTTGAGGTTGCCTGGCTCGTGCAGGACGATCGGCGCGCTGAGGCCGACGGCGCCGGCGAGACCCGTGCTGCCGCGGGGTGCGAGGACGATGGTCGAGGCGGGCACGCCGGCGGCGAGCACGCGGTTGGCGAGCTCGGCGGCGAGGCCGGTCACCGATGCAGAACCCGTCGTCTCCGAGCCGGGCACCTCGCCCGCTCGCGCCGTCGCCTCGGGGCCGACGAACAGCGCGGGGACGCCCGCGGCCTTCGCGGCATCGACGCCGACCACCAAGGGTGACCCGGTGGCACCGCCGTAGCCAGCCGCGACCGCGGCGGCGAGGCCCGACGCGCCGAACGGCTCGATGCAGACGGTGCGCCCGGCACCGTTGATCGCCCGCACCCAGCTCGCGACCTGGACCGAGAAGGTGCCAGCTTCGGGCGCCGTACCGACCCGCTCGACCTGGAAGCCAGAGCCGCTGAGAGCGCTGTCGATGCTCTGGGGGAGCAGGCTGCCGGCGATCTTCACCCGGCGGACGCCGAGCTGCTGCAGCTCGGCGGTGACGGCACCGGCGAGGGGCGCCCGAGGTACGAGGAAGAGCGGCGCGCCGAGGACGGCCGCGACCGGTCCGGCCACCGCGCCCCACAGTGCGTCGACGTCACCGATGACGGCCTCGTTCGCGCCGCCGCCGAAGCGCACCCGGCGGGCGGCGAAGGCGACCGCGCCCGCGTCGTCGGACGTCAGCCGGTGGAGGGCGACGACCTGGAGGCGGGGATCGGTGCCGCAGCTCTCGACGATGCACTTCACGTTGTGGCCGCTCGGGCAGTAGCCGTGGACGTTGGGCCACCGGTACGCGCAGCAGTCGCAGATCTTCTTGAGCCCGCCGTTGGCGCAGCAGCCCCTCGAGTACCAGCACCAGCCCCACACGTCGCCGCAGTCGTAGGTCGCGCACTTCGGCGACACGCCGGACTGGCCGCACACTCGCGCGTCGGCTTGCTCCGCGAGCAGCGTCGCGACGACGGGCCCGCTCGCGACGAGCACGCCGACCTTGCCGGCGCGGCCGAGGAACGAGCGGCGGGTGGACCGGGCCGCGGTCCATCGGCCGAGCCGTTCGACGGCGCCATCGAACGTCTTGGTCTCAAACACTGTCCACGGACTCCTCGATCAGGACTTCGACTTGCTCGAGCGTGTTGGCGACCCCGCGCGCCTGCACGGTGCCGGCGCGGTCGACGGTCACGAAGTAGGGGGTGGAGGTGACGTTGAAGGCGTTGAAGGTCGTCAGCGTCGCCGGGCCGTGCTCGATGACCTCGACGCGCAGCTCTCGGTACTGGCCGTCGAGCGCGCGCAGGCCGGGCTCGAGGGACTGGCAGATGTCACAGGTGGGGCTCGTGAACGCCAGGAGGGTCAGGGCTGCCGTCCCGTACGCGAACAGGTCGGCGGCGGGCGCGGGGGAGAGGCGCTCCGGGCCCTCGCCTGCGAAGTGGGCGCCCATAGGACGCAGCCGCGTGTGCAGCACGCCGATCTGTCGAAGGAGCGCGATGACGGCGATGCCGAGGACGATCATCGTGACCCACAGCAGGACGTAGGACGCGACCCACGCGTCGCCGCTCACCGGACTGGCTCTCCGGCGAGGCTCGTCCGCCAGATGGCCCCGACATCGCGCTTGAGCGATGCCAGCGCCAGGACGAGGGCTCCGACGAGCACCGCGGTCGAGGTCGTGATGATGGCGTCGAGGCC
>CAYSAC010000546.1:0-2230 GCA_964428815.1 uncultured Acidimicrobiaceae bacterium
GGGAGGCCGCATCGGCGATGGCGCGGGCGGCGCCGCCGGTCGGGGCGGGCGGTTGAACGGCGCGATGGGCCCGGGGGCAAGCCGGCGCGCCAGCTCGGCCGGGATCATGGAGGGCGCGTCGTCGGCAGGTGCCTCGAGCGCGAGGTGGACAGCCCCGATCTCGAGCGACCCACCCGCCTCGAGCTCCTGCGCGGTCGTGACCCATGCACCGGCCGAACGCGTGCCGTTGCGGGAGCCGGCATCGCGCACGGTCACCACGCCCGCGGGCGTGATGACGAGGTGGCAGTGGCGCCGGCTGACGGTCGACGCACGGAGCGCGACCGCTCCGTCGCCGCGGCCGACGACGTGGGCGCCAGAGGTGAGGGGGAACCGGCGGCCGGCCTCGAGCCCGGCGGTGACCGACAGCGTCGCCGCCGGTGCCGGCCTCGGCTCGGGTGGTCCGTGGGCGACGCGCACTGTGCAGCCCTCGGTCAGGCCCGCGATCGCGAGCGCCTCGTGCGCGGCGGCGAACCGCTCACCGATGAGGAGGCCACCGCCCGGAGGCAGCGGCTGTCCGGTCAGCGCGGTGGCCAGGTCGGCGACTGTCGGTTCGATGGATGCGGCCACGTGCACGATCCGCTCGAGCTCGGAGCCGTCGGTGGTGAAGACGATGCGCATGGTGTCGTGAGGAGGTGGGGAAGCGGGCCGGCCGGGCGCCGGAGGGGGGCGCCCGGCCGGCGGGGCTCAGCCGACGCCGTTGAGGGCGGCGTCGATGGCGGCCCGGTTGGCCTCGACGTAGGTCGCGGTGCTGGTGAGCGCCTCGATGAGCTGGTTGAGGTTCGGCTTGAAGGTGCCGGTCCAGTCCGCCCGGAACTGGTCGGCCTTGGCGCCGACCCAGTTGACCGACCCCGGCGCGCCGGCGTCGCCGACCTGGGTGGTGATGTCGGTGATGAGCGACTGGACCTCGGTGGCCTTGGCCTGGAACAGGGCCTTCAGGCCCGTGAGGTCGGTGAGGCTGGCGCCGACGGTGTCGAACGACATGGCTGCTCCTTGTCCGTGGTGGTGTTTCGGAGCAAGGTAGACCGAGTAAGCATGAAATGCAATGAAAAAGTTCGATAAAGGCTGAGACCAGAATCGAGACCGGACCCGGCGGGGCGACCTCCTACGATGGCCCGGTGACCACCGACCCCGTGCGCATCGGTCTGCTCGGGTGCGGCAACGTGGGCGGTCCCCTCGTCGAGCTGGTGCGGGCCAGGGCCGACGAGATCGAGGCCCGGACGGGCATCCGGCTCGAGGTCACCCGGGTCGCGGTCCGCAGCGTGGCCAAGGAACGCAGCGTCGCCATCGACGCGGAGATGCTCACCAACGACGCCGCCTCCGTCGTCGACGATCCCGCCATCGACATCGTCGTGGAGGTGATCGGCGGCATCGAGCCGGCCAGAGAGCTCATCCTCGCCGCGTGCAAGGCGGGCAAGCCCGTCGTGACCGCGAACAAGGAGCTGCTCGCCAACGTCGGCGCCGAGCTCTTCCAGGCGGCCGAAGCCGCCGGTGTCGACCTGCTGTTCGAGGCCGCGGTGGCCGGCGGCATCCCGCTCATCCGGCCGCTGCGCGAGTCCCTCGCGGGCGAGCGCATCGAGCGGATCATGGGGATCGTCAACGGGACGACGAACTTCATCCTCACCCGCATGGCCGAGGACGGCACGTCGTACCAGGAGGCGCTGGCCGAGGCGCAGAGCCTCGGCTACGCGGAGCGCGACCCGACCGCGGATGTCGAGGGCTTCGATGCCGGCGCGAAGGCGGCGATCATCGCGAGCATCGCGTTCGGCGCGCGGGTCGTCGCCGGCGACGTGTACCACGAGGGCATCTCCGGCATCACCGCCACCGACATCGCGTTCGCGCAGCGGCTCGGATACGTCATCAAGCTGCTCGCTATCGCCGAGCAGGTCGACGGCGAGATCGGCGTGCGGGTCCACCCGGCGATGGTTCCCCTCGCGCACCCGCTGGCCTCGGTGCGCGACAGCTTCAACGCCGTGTTCCTCGAGGGCGCGGCCGTCGGCGAGCTCATGTTCTACGGCCGCGGCGCGGGGGGCATGCCCACCGCCAGCGCGGTGCTCGGCGACCTGATCGACGCCGCCGCCAACCTCCGCCGCGGGACAAGCGCGAGCGTCGGGCTGCTGGCGAAGGCCCACATCCGCTCCATCGACGAGCTGGTGTCGGCGTACTACCTCAACCTCGAGGTCGCCGACCGGCC
>CAYSAC010000547.1:0-2228 GCA_964428815.1 uncultured Acidimicrobiaceae bacterium
CCATCGTCCTGCTCATCTACCGCAACCGCCAGAGCATCGACCTCGATGACGTCGACCTGATGAAGGGCTGAAGCGCACCTGATGCTCGACAACGCCTGGATCATCCCGCTCATCCCCGCGGCGTCCTTCTTCCTCATCCTCTTCTTCGGCAAGCGCATGCCGAAGGGCGGGTCGGAGATCGGCATCGCCGCGGTCGGCATCGCGTTCGCCCTCGCGCTCGTGGTTGGAGGCCAGTGGATCTCCCACGTCGACAACCCCCCAGCCGCGGAGCACACCGCCGTGGTCGCCGAGCATGGCGAGGAGCCGGCCGCCGAGGTGGCCGCCGAGGAGCTCCACGAGGTCGCGCCCGTCACCCGCAGCTGGACGTGGTGGCAGAGCGGCGATGTCGAATTCAAGGTCGGCATGCTGCTCGACGGACCAGCCGTGATGATGCTTTTCGTCGTCACGCTGATCTCGCTGCTCGTGCACGTGTACTCGACCGACTACGTCGCCGGTGATCGGCGGTACACCCACTTCTTCGCGTTCCTATCGCTGTTCACCGCGTCGATGCTCGGCCTCGTCATCAGCGAGAACACCGTGCAGCTGATCATCTGCTGGGAGCTGGTCGGGTTCTGCTCGTTCGCGCTCATCGGCCACTGGTGGGAGGAGAAGCCGAACTCCGACGCCGCCCTCAAGGCCTTCATCACCAACCGCGTCGGCGACATCGGCATGCTGGTCGGCGTGACTATCCTGTTCTTCGGCGCGGGCGAGTCCTTCAACATCGTCGACATCAACGCCAAAGCCAACAGCGGCGAGATCAGCCACCTCATCCTGCTGGTCGCATCGTGCTCACTGATGGCTGCGGTGATGTCGAAGTCGGGCCAGTTCATCCTGCACACCTGGCTGCCCGACGCGATGGCCGGCCCCACGCCCGTCTCCGCGCTCATCCACGCGGCGACGATGGTCGTGGCCGGCGTCTTCATGATCGCCCGCATGTACGGCGTGTTCTTCAACGGGCTGTCGATCGGCGGCTCGAGCGTCAACCTCATGGCGGTCATCGGCGGGGTGACCGTCATCGGCGGAGCCGGCCTCGCGTTCGTGCAGGACGACATCAAGAAGGTGCTCGCGTACTCCACGGTCAGCCAGCTCGGCTACATGGTGATGGCGCTCGGCGTCGGCGCGTGGACCGCGGCCCTGTTTCACCTGTTCACCCACGCCATGTTCAAGGCCTGCCTCTTCCTCGGCTCTGGCTCGGTCGCCCACGCCGTCCACGGCTTCGACATGAAGAAGGACATGGGCGGCATGAAGCAGTGGATGCCGCACACGTACAAGACGTTCGTGATCGGATCGCTGGCGCTCGCCGGCATCGCGCCCCTCGCCGGGTTCTGGTCGAAGGACGAGATCCTCGCCGGCGCTCAGCAGCTCGGCGGCGAGGGCCACTACACCGCGTTCATGATCGTCGGGATCATCGGTGCGGCGATGACTGCGGCGTACATGACCCGTTGCGTGTTCCTCACGTTCCACGGCGAGTTCCGGGGCCACGGGCACCCCCACGAGTCGGGCCCGCGGATCATCGTGCCGCTCTGGATCCTCGCGGGCATGGCCATCGTCGCCGGCTTCGCCAACCTGCCCAGCAAGCTGGCGCCGGACTCGCTGGCCCTGCGCTTCGAGCACTTCGTCGAGCCCGTCGCGCCGTACTTCCCGGCGATCAGCCACCCCGAGTTCAGCCTTTCGCTCGCGGTCGTCTCGACCCTCGTCGTGCTCGGCGGCGGCGGGGTCGCCTACGCCTGGTACTTCAAGGGGCTCGGCTTTCAGGGCATCACCGAGCGCAACAAGCTGGCGCGCGCCGGGCTGCGCACGCTGGAGAACAAGTACTACCTCGACTGGCTCTACACCGATGTCATCGTCGGCGCGGTGAAGGGGCCCATCGCCCGGGCCGCGTACTGGTTCAACCAGCGCGCCATCGACGGCGTCGTCAACGGTGCCGCCCAGTCCGCCGTCCGCGGCGGCCGCTGGGTCTACGACAAGATCGACCAGGGCGTCATCGACGGCGCCATCAACGGCTCGGGTGCGGGCGCGGAGGGCAGCGGCCAGGTGCTGCGCCAAATGCAGACCGGCCGGGTCCAGCAGTACGCCGCCTTGCTCTTCGCCAGCGCCGCGCTCTTCGCCGGCATCCTCATCATCGTCATCTAAGGGACAACGGAGCCATGGAACCCAACGACTTCCTCCACGACTGGGCCCTCTCGGTC
>CAYSAC010000548.1:0-2225 GCA_964428815.1 uncultured Acidimicrobiaceae bacterium
GCGGCGCGGCGGGGACCGACCTCCGCGAGCGCGGGCCGGACGTCGCGCAGCTCCGGCCGCGCCGCGGTGACGAGGAGGACCGGGCTCGCGCCAAGCCACTCGGCGAGGTGCTCGAGGAGGTCCAGCAGCTGCGGCTCGGCCCAGTGGACGTCATCGACCACGACGACCACCGGCTGCGTGCGCGCCGCGGCCCCGATGAGGCGGCGCACGGCCCAGAAGGTCTCCTCCGGCGTGCCCGGCTCACCATCTCCGAGGAGGAAGCCGACGCCAGCGACGACGCGGTCGCTCTCGGGGTCGGCAGCCAGCACGCCGTCGAGCTCCACCGCGCCAGCGACGATGTCGGCGATCGGCGCGAACGTCGCGGTGCTGGACGCGACGCAGCGGCCCACGAGCACGACCGCCCGGTCCGCCACCGCGGCGTGCAGCTCGCCGAGCAGCCGTGACTTCCCGACACCGGGCGAACCGAGGACGGTGATCGAACCTGCTGTGCCAGTCGCCTCAGCTGCATCGAGCGCGTCCACGAGCGTCCTGAGCTCGCGGTCGCGCCCCACAAACACAGTTGCGGTGCTGTCTGCTGGTGCCGCGCCGATCGCGATGAGCACCAGCGCGGTGACGGGCTCGACCCGCCCCTTCACCTGCAACTGCTCAGGCTCCTCGAAGGTCGCGTGATCGCGCACGAGTCGGTAGGTGTCGTCGGCTACGAGCACCCGTCCCGGCGGCGCTGCGCTCTCGAGACGGGCGGCGACGTTCACGGTGTCGCCGACGACGTCGTCGTCGTCCTCGTCCACGACGACCTCACCGGTGTTCACTCCGACGCGCAGCGCAAGGCCGAGATCAGTCGCGAGCGCGGCGAAGGCCTCGGTCATGCCGACCGCGGCGGCGAGCGCACGCCGCGCGTCGTCCTCCGCGACCTCGGGTACGCCGAACACGGCCATGACGCCGTCGCCCACGAACTTGACGACGCGCCCACCGTGGCGCTCGACCTCCGACCGCATCGCCGCGTAGTAGCGGGCCGAGAAGGCGCGGACTGACTCCGGATCCATGCGCTCCTGCATCGCGGTCGAGCCGGCGAGGTCGGCGAACACGACGGTCACGGTCTTGCGGGCCTGGTCCGGCGCGACGGCGACCGCGGCGACGACGGGAGCTCCGCACGCGTCGCAGAATTTCCCGCCAGCCGACAGCTCGGCGTCGCAGGTCGCGCACCGGGCGGCCATCCGCACGCCGCACGCGGAGCAGAACCGCGCACCGTCGCGGTTCTGCTCACCACACGCCCCGCAGGTCATGCCCACCGGGACAAATGGTACGCCTGTAGCCCGCTCGACCCGTCCGACGCAAGACTCTCGAGGCAATGCCGGTCGCATGCGCAAGGTATTGCCTCGGGCTGCGGTGGCGACAGGTATTGCCTCGAGGCAGTGCCCTAGACGCAGGCGCCCGTCACCTCGATCTTGGCGCCCGTTGCAACGCCGAAGTCCGGCAGCTGGCCCTGCGGCACTTCGAACGCGTAGCGGTACGGCCCCGCGGGCGCGTAGCCCGGACAACCGTCCACATCCGCGCACGGGGCCATGTCCGCGGTCGAGACGACCGCGCCGTCTGCCGCGATCCACGCGATGGACAGCGGCAGCGGCGTGTTGCGCATGTAGAAGCCGTTCTGTGTGTCCTCGTCGTAGGAGAACAGCATTCCCGGATAGCCCTTGAGGTCGGTCAGCGTCATGAGACCGCGCTGGCGCTGCTCGGGCGTGCTGGCGTGGAGCACGCAGTAGCCGACGACGGTGCCGTCCGGCGCGGTGATGCGGATTGCGACCTCGTCGAACCCGGGGATGGGCACGAGGTCGATGGTGCTGCCCGGCGGCGCTCCGAGGATCGGGTCGGCGGGGCGATCAGCACCGCGCACGCAAAACCCGAGCACGCCGGCGATCAGCACGATGACGATCGCCAGCATGAGCCGCGACGTGCTGCGCTCGTCATCGATCGACGGCAGCCAGCGCGGCCAGCCCTCGGGTCGATCGAGCAGCGGGCCAGGCACTACGCCTGGTTAGCACCCCCGTAGAGGCCCAGGGTGTCGGCGACGTCGGCGGACAGGTGGTAGCTCTCGTCGTCGGACGGGAAGCGGCCGCTGCGCACGTCGGCGGCAAACGCCTCGAGCGCGGAGACGCCTGCGTCGCGAAGGTCCGCGTAGCGGCGGACGAACTTGGGCGTCATGCGGTCCTCGATGCCGAGCACGTCGT
>CAYSAC010000549.1:0-2212 GCA_964428815.1 uncultured Acidimicrobiaceae bacterium
ACTCGTTCGGGGACGGTGCCCCACACCGGCACCTCGGCCTCCACCCACGCGGCGACGACGTCTTGGTAGTCGCGGGTGTACGTGCGGGCGGAGCAGATGACCAAGCCGACGGGCACCTTGCGGGGCACCATCTCGAGCACCGCCTCAACCCGGGGGGTCTCGACGCCACCCACCCGGGTGGGCAGCACCACAGCATCGGCGGCCTCCAATGCCTTGGCCAGCAGCCGCTCGTGGCCCGGTGGGGTATCGACGATGGCGATGTCGTCGCGTCCGATCCCGGCGAGCGCCTTGGCCAACAGCCGCTCGGTGGGCGCTTCCACAAGCTCGATCCGCTCGAAGTGCTCGTCCTCCGCGTTGTCGAGCCACTCGGCCGCACTGGCTTGCGGATCGGCATCAACCAATGTCGCCGGACGTCGGCTCGCAGTCGCCAACGAGGCCAAATACACCGACGTCGTCGTCTTGCCCACGCCGCCCTTGAGTGCTGCCACCACCACGATCATCGTCCGACCGTAGCCAGACTCGCACGCCGTTGCCCAACAGCGACCTGTGGCGGCAGGCGAATCGCAACCTACGCTGGCGTGACCATCTGCGGACGGAGCTGACCGCTGCCCTACCTCGACCGCGACGGCGTGCGCCTGCGCTACGACAAAACAGGGAACGGTCCGGTGCTCCTGCTGACGCACGGGTTCGCGGCATCCTCTCGGATGTTCGCGACCAACGTCAACGCACTCGGACGCGATGCTCACGGGACCCGACGGCCCTCTCGACGGCTTGATCGCGGATATCGTGGTGTCCGTGCCGGCGCAGTCGATCGCCGGCGGGACCGACGAGATCCAGCGCAACATCCTCGGCGAAAAGGCGCTCGGCCTGCCCCGCGAGCCAGCAGCCGATCGCGATCGCCCCTTCCGTGAGTTGCCCCGCAACGTCTGAGCGCGGATCAGTCGCGTTGCGCACCTCGGGGGTGCACCGAGGCTTCGACCCGCGCAGGCACTCCCTCGTGGAGCGACGCGTCGAGGTGCCCGCGGTCAGTGCTCGTGTACCAGAGCTTGTTCGCTACGGACCGGCTCGGGCAGTCGCTCCCCTCAACGGGGAGCGACGAGACCGATGGCGTCCGCCGACGATGCGAGCGCGCCGAGGTGCTCGTCGAGCGTGGCGAGGCCGGCGTTCATCGTGTTGATCGCGACGTGTGAGGCCCCGGCGTCGCGCCAGCGGGAGAGGTGGTCGACGACGACATCGACGCCCCCGGGTCCCCAGCCGACGCGGCCCTCCATGCCGATGGCCGCCGGATCGCGGCCGGCGTCGACCGCAGCCTGGTCGACGATCGCCCGCGCCTCGTCGAGCCGCGGGCCCGGTGGCACCATCGGGAACCACCCGTCACCCAGGCGACCGGCGCGGCGGAACGCGGGCGGCGAGGCAGCTCCGAACCACACGGGGATGGGGCGTTGCACGGGCAGCGGCGCCAGGCCCGCGCCCGTCACTCGCTCGTAGGTGCCGTCGTGGGTGACCGTCTGCTCGGTCCAGAGGCGCCGGAGCAGCTGGATCTGCTCGTCGTAGCGCCGTCCACGATCGTGAAAGTCCTTTCCCAGGGCCTCGTACTCGACCGGGTTCCAGCCGACGCCGACGCCGAGCCGGAAGCGCCCTGCGGTGAGGAGGTCAACCTCGGCCGCCTGCTTGGCCACGAGGGCGGTCTGGCGTTGCGGGAGGATGATGATGCCGGTCACCATCTCGAGCCGCGTAAGCGCGGCCAGGTACCCGAAGAGCACGAACGGCTCGTGGAACGTGGTGTGCACGTCGTACGGGCCGGCCCAGCCCTTGTGGATCGAGGGGTCGGCGCCGAGCACGTGGTCGTACGCGAGCACGTGGCCGAAGCCAAGCTCTTCGACCCGTTCGCCGTAGGCGCGGACCGCGCCCACATCGGCGCCGATCTCTGTCTGGGGGAACACCACGCCGATTTGCACGTCACCGGTCTAACGCGAGAAACCATTGACAGTCTGACTGACACAACAGATGATCGCCGTCATGACGACGGGATCGCGCCGGGTGGCGCTCATCGCCAACACCTCCTTCTACGCCGGTCCGCCGGGCGCGCCCCTGTACTCGGCGGCCAGAGCGGGAGCGAACATGCTGATCCGCAACGTCGCCGCCGAGGTGGCGCGATCGGGCGTGCAGGTCAACGCCATCGGCACCAACTTCATGGACTTCCCCGAGTTCC
>CAYSAC010000550.1:0-2211 GCA_964428815.1 uncultured Acidimicrobiaceae bacterium
GCTTGAGCTTCTTGGCCGCGTACTCCGCGGCGTTGATCATGTAGTCGTTCATGGTTGGCAGCGAGCTGACGATGTTGGGCGGGAGCTCGTTGTAGAACTCGCTCGTCAGCGACGTCGTGCAGATGCAGATCACGCCTCGCTGGGCCAGCTCGCGGGCGAGCACAGTGGGGATTGGTGCGAGCGCGTTGCCGGCGTACACCGCGAATGCCTTCTTCTCGTTGGCGATCCTGACCGCGTCGGCTTTCATGGCCTCGTCGGCGGTGGATTCGCCGCTGGCGGCCATCTCCTCGAACACGACCTCGCGGCCGTAGGTCTGGTAGTGCTGGTTGCTGTACTTGAAGAGTGCTTGGAACGCCCGCTTCACCACGGCCGGGTTGTCGTTCAGCCGGGCCCCGGTGAGGGCCTGGCGGGTGCCGGGAACCTCCTGGCCCAGCCAAGCGATGACGAGCACCTTGTCAGCGGTCACGCCGCGGTTGGTCGCGCCGCCGTTGTCGGTGCCGGTCCACTGCACACACGGGGGCACGTAGCCGGAGATGCCCTTCTGACGCCCGTTTTCGTTGCAGTCCGGGCCCTTGCCGAAGGCCACCGAGCTCCCACCGGACGCCGGTGCCGCGCCCCCAGTTCCTCCGCCGGTCCCGCCTCCGCCGGTGCCGCCACCACCAACGGTCGCGCCGCCCGCACCACCGTCCACCGAGCCGCCGACACCGTCGACACCGGTCGCACCAGCGTCGATGCCGGTGCCGTCGGTCTGCTGGCTGCCGGTGTTGTCGAGCGACCCGGCGGCGGCATCGCCCGTGGTCAAGCTGTCCCGGTCGGTCGCATTGCCAGGGAGCAGCGCGACGACGAGCGCCAGCGCCATCACGACCCCCAGCGACACCCCATACCGATCGATGAACTGACGAAACGTCATGTTGGCCCCCCCGAACTGGACTGGACGCTATACGGTGTGCCCTCCCAGCGGGCAGTCAGGCGTGCAGGGCAGGGGGGGAATGAACCAGGACGAGACCAGATTCGCCGTTCTGGCGGCTGTCGGGGCACTCGCATTCTGCCTGCTGGTGTTCGTCATCTACCCAGTACCGCTGTCCATCCTCTTCCTCGGTGCGGTGCTGGGCTCGCTGTCCGCGCTCGTGGCGATGGGCATCGTCCTCGTCTACCGCGCCAATCGCATCGTCAACTTTGCGCAGGGCTCACTCGGCGCCGTCGCGGCGGTGCTCGCGGCGTCGCTCATCGTCCCGCCGCGGAGCTGGAGCTTCTGGATCGCGGCACCGATAGGAATCGCCGCCGCCATCGCGCTCGGCGCGGTCGTCGAGATCGCGTTCATCCGGCGCTTCGCGCGCGCACCCCGGCTGGTCCTCACGGTCGCGACCCTCGGCGTCGCGCAGCTGTGCGACGCGCTCGCGCTGTACCTGCCTCGTTTCTTCGACTTCAAGGACATCCCTCAGCCTGAGCCGTTCGACTTCACCTTCGAGTGGGACCCCGTCGTCTTCAGCGGCGGGCACCTGCTCATCCTCTTCGTGGTCCCGCTCGTCGTCATCGCGCTATCGCTGTTCTTCCGCCGATCGCGGGTCGGCATGGCCATCCGGGCCTCCGCCGAGTCCGCTGACCGCGCTGCGCTGCTCGGCATCCCCGTGAAGCGGATCAACACGCTCGTGTGGATGATCGCCGCGGGGATGGCCGGCCTCGTCACCGTGCTGCGCCTGCCCATCCAAGGCGTGGCCATCGGCGCCGTCCTCGGGCCGGTACTTCTCTTCCGCGCCCTTGCCGCCGCGGTCATCGGCCGGATGGAGAACCTGCCCGTCACCTTCGCCGCGGCCGTGATCCTTGGCATGGTGCAGCAGGCGGTGGTGTTCGAGACCGGCCAGACGTACGTGTCTGACGCCGTGCTCTTCTTTGTGATCATCGTGGCGCTGCTGGTCCAACGGGGCGGTGGTGTCGAGCGGGCGAGGCTCACCGGCGTATCCACTTGGGCGGCGATCAAGGAGGTCCGGCCCGTCCCACGCGAGCTTCGCCGCGTCCCCGAGGTCCGCTACGGCTTCCTCGGCCTCGGAGCGCTCGCGGTCGTGGCACTCCTCGTCGTCCCGCTCACCTGGAACGAGTCCCGAGTCAACCTCTTCACCGTGGGAGTCATCACCGCGATCATCGTGTGCTCGCTGCTTGTCGTCACCGGGTTCGCCGGGCAGATCTCGCTCGGGCAGCTCACCATCGCGGCCG
>CAYSAC010000551.1:0-2203 GCA_964428815.1 uncultured Acidimicrobiaceae bacterium
CACGTCGCCGAGCCCGGGCCGGGCACCCGCACCGCGGACGCCGCGTCGAGCAGACCCGCCCCGAGGCCTGGGCCGACCAAGGGCTGCGCGGTCGCCGTCAAGCGCAGGCGGACGAGCCAAAGCGGGAGCGACGGGTTCTGCGACCAGATGAGCGCGGCCGTGCCGGTCACCAACGGCACCGCGAAGGACGTGCCCTTGCCAGAGCCCCCGGCGGCGTCGATGCCGTCGTCGGATGCTGCTGACAGCGCGACGATGTCGACCCCGGGCGCGGCGATGTCGACCCACGGTCCGAAGTTGGCGAACGACGCGCGCTGGTCGTTGCGCCCAGTCGCGGTGACCGCCAGCACCTCGTCGTAGCGAGCCGGGAAGATCTGCGTCGTCTGGCTGGCCGAGTTGCCAGCGGCCGAGACCACGAGCACGCCGCGCTGAGCCGCGTTCTGGACTGCGGCGCGGATGGCGGCGTTGTCCGACGCGGTGGTGAGGGACAGGTTGATGATCCGCACGCCGTCGGCGACCGCCCGGTTGATCGCCGACGCGATGACCGACAGGAACCCGTCGCCGTTGCCGTCGAGCACCTTGTAGGACCGCAGCTGGACGTTCCATGCCATCCCCGCGATTGCTCGGCTGTCGTTGCCGCTGGCGGCGATGAGGCCGGCGATCTCGGTGCCGTGCCCGAACTCGTCCGCCGTGCCCAGCTCCGGATCGACGATGACGGGCGTGACCCGTCCCGCGAGATCGACGTGGCTCGCGCGCACACCCGAGTCGATGACCGCGACGACGACCGAGGGTGCGCCGGTGGTCACGTCCCACGCCAGCTCGGCGCCGATCCGTCGGAGGCCCCACTGGTCGGTCGCGGTCGGCACCTGGGTCACGCAGGCGGTCCAGCACGGGTCGTCAGGGGTGAGCGCGGCGCGGGCGATGCCGTCCAGCTCGATGGCGGCGACGGCTGGCGAGCGGCGCAAGGTGGCGGCTCGGGCGGCGGTCACCTCCACGGCGACGAAGCGGTCGTCGATCACGGTGACCACGTCGTCGCCGGGCAGCGACGACTCCTCGGCGCCGGGCGCGAGCGTGACGATGTAGCGCAGCGTGGGCCCGGCCGTCGCGACCGCGGGCGCCGGCACGCCGAGGGCGAGCGCCCCCAGCAAGGCCACCCCTCCCGCGATCCGCCGGATCATCCGGCGAGGCTACCTGCGGTCAGCTCAGCTCAGGGAGCGGACGAAGTACTCGTCCGACGATGCCAGCAGTGCGGCGAGGACGATGTCGTCAACGCTGTACAGCTGGCGAGCCCAGTAGTCGCGGCCGCCACCGTCAGGTGCCCGGTTGAGGATCGTGCGGTACAGGTCGTTGACCCGGTTCGAGTTCGACTCGAAGGAGAGGAACAGCGAGCGGCTCAGGTCCTCACGCGGGCGGAGCCGGTCGAGCTCGCCGACCCAGTAGTTGAGGCCGCTGCCGTCAGGTGCCCGCCCGAGGATCCCTCGGTACAGGGCGTCGACGTAGCCGCGGTTCGTGCCGCCGGCCTTCTTGTAGTACTCGGCCGAGCCGAACAGCGACGCGGCCACGTCGGCGACTCGGGCGCCACCGAGGATCCGGTTGGACCAGTAGGTGCGACCGCCAGGGTCGGCGGCACGGCCGAACACGTCGACGTAGAGGCCGTCGACCACGTACCCGATCCACTCGGGTGTGCGGGAGATCGCGTTCGTGAGCTCGAAGCGGGACATGCCGCCGCGCAGCCGGCCCACCCAGTAGCTCGAGCCGGCGGCATCGGGCTGGCGGCCAAGCAGCGTCTGGTAGACGGCAGCCACGTACGGCCCGAAGTCGAGCGGCGGGCGATCGTCCCACGACCCGACGCGGCTCGCGCTCTTGTGGAACTGGGCCCACGGCAGGTTGGTGCTCGCGCCCGGCGCCGACCAGACGAAGATGCCCTGCTGGTCGCCGATGCTCCAGATGCCGCCTGCCGTCTCGATCGTGACGTGCACGGCGATGATCGTGTTCCCACCGACCACGCCCACCGCGGGTGCAGCCGCGCCCTGGTGGGCGAAGTTCTGCGTGCTGGCTGACAGCGTGGGCACGCGGGTCTCGCTGGTGCCGGTGCCGGCGTCGAAGGTGCGCACCTCGCGCTCACCGGAGACGACGACCTCGAGGCCCGCATCGCTGTCGATGTTGGCGACGACGGGCGAGCTGATCATCGGGTAGTCGGCGCCGC
>CAYSAC010000552.1:0-2203 GCA_964428815.1 uncultured Acidimicrobiaceae bacterium
CAGTTCCACAAGGACGTCGTCATCGACATGGTCTGCTACCGGCGGCACGGCCACAACGAGGGCGACGACCCCAGCTACACCCAGCCGCTGATGTACGCCAAGATCGACCAGCGGCGGTCGGTCCGAAAGCTCTTCACCGAGTCCCTCGTCAAGCGCGGCCACCTGTCGTTGGAGGAGGCCGAGCAGACCCTCGACGACTTCCAGACCCGGTTGCAGCAGGCGCTCGACGAGACCCGGCAGTCCGCGCCGCCCAAGGGCATCATCGCGGCCACGCCGCCCGACCCGATCGGCGTGCTCCCCAAGGTCGAGACCGGCATCGACCGCGAGGTCTTCGACCGCATCTACGCCGCGCTGTCGAGCTTTCCTGAGGACTTCAACGTCCACCCCAAGCTGCTCAAGCAGTTCGAGACCCGAGACAAGATGGTCGCCGGCGGCGAGATCGATTGGGCGCTGGGCGAGGCGATGGCGTACGGGTCGCTGCTGCTTGAGGCGACCGACATCCGCATCGCAGGCCAGGACACGCGGCGAGGCACGTTCTCGCACCGCCACGCCGTCCTCATCGATCACACCAACGGGAACGAGTACGCGCCGCTCGCGCACCTCGACCCACGGCAGGGCAAGTTCTGGATCTACGACTCGCTGCTGTCCGAGTACGCCGCGCTGGGCTTCGAGTACGGCTACTCCGTCGTGCACAAGGAAGCGCTCGTGTGCTGGGAGGCCCAGTTCGGCGACTTCATCAACGGTGCGTCCATCGTCATCGACCAGTTCCTTGTCTCCGCCGAGGACAAGTGGGACCAGACGTCGGGGCTCGTGCTCCTCCTGCCGCACGGCTACGAGGGCGCCGGTCCGGAGCACTCCTCGGGTCGCATCGAGCGGTTCCTGACGCTCTGCGCCGAGGACAACATCCAGGTCGTCAACGCGACCACCGCCGCGCAGATGTTCCACGTGCTCCGGCGACAGATGCATCGTGAGGTGCGCAAGCCGCTGGTCGTGTTCACGCCGAAGTCGCTGCTGCGTGCCCGGCAGGCGCGCTCGCCGATCGAGGACGTGCTCCGGGGCTCGTTCCAGGAGGTCATCGACGACGCGGGCGTCACCGACCCGCACGCGGTCCGGCGGGTGGTGTGCACATCCGGCAAGGTCGGCCACGACGCCATCGCCGGGCGCGACGCGCGGGAGGCGCCCGTTGCGGTGGTGCGGATCGAGCAGCTCTACCCGTGGCCGGCCGAGCAGCTCGCCTCGGCCATCGCTCGCTATCCGAACGCGCGCGAGATCGTGTGGTTGCAGGAGGAGCCGGAGAACATGGGCGCCTGGAACGCGATCAAGGGCCGGTTGTACGAGCAGTTCGACGAGACCTACGAGATCCGTCGGGTCAGCCGCTTCGAGTCCGGCAGCCCCGCCACCGGGTCGGGTGCCATCCACACCCAGGAGCAGGAGCAGATCATCGAGGCGGCGCTGGGCTGATGGGTGACGCACGTCACCGGGTTGGCGGGGTGACAGGCTGGGCACTGCTGGGCGATAATCGCCGTTATCCCCCCCGCCCAGACTGGGAGCGTGCCCGCATGTCCGACTTCACCTCCAACCGCGAGCTCATCGGCCGTGATGAGATCAACGACCTCGAGGCGATCCTCGCGATCTCCAACACCGATGTGAACGAGACGATCCACGCGGTAAAGGACAACGCCGACGCCATCTTCACCTGGGACTACGAGAAGGGCGCGCGCCCCGCGCTCAACAAGCTCTACGAGAAGGCGAAGGGCGCGCAGTGGAACGGTGAGACCGACCTGCCTTGGGAGACCGAGGTCGACGTCTACAAGAACGCCGAGCTGCAGCGAGCCCAGTTCGCGGGCATGTCGCAGATGGACCTCACCGGCACGCCGTTCGAGAAGTGGGGTGACAAGGAGTGGATCGACCTCTCCGTCGAGAGCGACAACTGGACGCTGTCGCAGTTCATGCACGGCGAGCAGGGCGCGCTGCTGTGCACCGCGAAGATCGTCGAGACGGTGCCGTGGATCGACGCTAAGTACTACGCGGCGACCCAGGTGATGGACGAGGCCCGCCACGTCGAGGTCTTCGCGAAGTACCTCGACACCAAGCTGACCGGCCACTACCCGATCAACGCCCACCTGCGCTTGTTGCTCGACGACATCATCCAGGACAGCCGCTGGGACATGACCTACCTGGGCATGCAGATCATGGTCGAGGG
>CAYSAC010000553.1:0-2202 GCA_964428815.1 uncultured Acidimicrobiaceae bacterium
GAGGAGATGGGCGGCTCCGAGGTCCACAACAAGATCAGCGGTGTCGCCGACCAGGAGGTCGAGAGCGACGAGGACTGCCTCGCGATGGTTCGGCGCTACCTCTCGTTCTTCCCGAGCCACAACCAGGAGCCGCCGCCCGTCCTCGAGTGCGACGACCCCGTCGACCGGCGGGCCGAGGAGCTCTACGACATCGTGCCGACCGCGCCGCGGCGCGCCTATGACATGCGCAAGGTCATCGCCGCGGTCGTCGACGGAGGCGAGGTGCTCGAGATGAAGCCGCAGTGGGCGCGCAACGTCGTCACCGCGCTGGCGCGCGTCGGCGGCCGGCCGGTCGGCATCGTCGCCAACCAGCCGATGGTGCTCGGCGGCGCGCTCGACGTGAACTCGGCCGACAAGTGCGCGCGGTTCGTGTGGCTCTGCGACGCGTTCGGCATCCCGCTCGTGTTCTTGCACGACGTGCCCGGCTTCATCGTCGGCTCCGCGGTCGAGAAGCAGGGCATCATCCGCCACGGCGCCAAGATGCTGTTCGCGGTCTCCGAGGCGACGGTGCCGAAGGTCTCGATCGTGCTTCGCAAGTCGTATGGCGCGGGCTACTTCGTCATGAACGGCACCGCCTACGAGGCCGACTACATCGCCATCTGGCCGACGGCCGAGATCGCGGTCATGGGTCCCGACGGGATGGTCAACATCATCATGCGCAAGCAGCTGGAGGCGATCCCCGAGGGCAAGGAGCGCGACGCGGCCCGCATCGCGATGGCCGACGAGCTGCGCAAGAACATCGATCCGTACATCGCCGCCGGCCACGCGCGGATCGACGACGTCATCGACCCCGCCGACACCCGCCTGGCCATCTGGCGGGGTCTGACCATCTCGGCGACCAAGCAGGTGCAGCGCCCCTGGCGCAAGCACGGCGTCCTGCCGGTCTGAGGTCGAACTTGCGTCTCTCAGGCTCTCAGGTACTTATTAGGTCCGATTTGGACGGTCCCTGCCCCGAACCTCTGGCGCTGGCGCTGTCGACCAGCCCTGGCGCGGTGTCCTGAGCAGGGCAACGCCACGATGTGCGCGTCCGCCGAAGGTGCGTAACGCTGAGGCGTTGCCCACTGCTTGAAACCGCCGTCTCTGAGGGACGCAAGTTCGGTCAGGGCTGGTGGGGGACGCCCGTCATGAGGATCTCGTTGAGGCGGCGAGGGGCCTCGGGGAGGAGCGAGTAGAGGATCGCCCGCTTCGGAAGGCGGACGTGCCGGCGGCCCTTCGCCACCGCCTCGACGACGTGGTCGGCGACGACCTCGCGCGGGATGTCGACGAGGATCTGCAGCCGGTATCCCCGCCGGAACGCGAGACGGCTCGGCTCGTACTCGTTGATGTCGGAGAGCATCTGGCTCGGAACCGGTCCGAGCTCGACGAGCGTCGTCTTCACCGGCAGGCCGCGGAGCTCGGCGCGCAGCGCGGCGGTGAGCTGACTCAAGCCGGCCTTGCTCGACGCGTAGGTCGCGATGCCGGGGATGACCGCGCAGCCCGCGAGGCTCGAGATGTTCACGATGTGGCCCGCCCCTCGCTTCAGCATCCCCGGTAGGACCTGCCGGCTGAGCTGCGTGGGCGTCACCAGGTTCACCTGGTAGAGGAGCTGGACGTCCTCGTCCGTCGCCTCTGCGAACGAGCCGGTGGTCTCGATGCCGGCGTTGTTGACGAGCACGTCGATCGGGCCGGCCTCGTCCTCGACCCGTTCGATGAGCGCGCGCACTTGCGTGGGGTCACCGAGGTCGGCCGGGTGGGCCGTACCGCCGAGCTCCGCGGCGAGCGCGCGGAGCGCCTCGCCGTTGCGGGCGACGCCGGCCACCGTCGCGCGCTCCTTCGCGAAGCGCCGCGCGAGCGCTTCTCCGATTCCGCGCGACGCGCCGGTGATGAGCACTCGCTTGCCCGCAAGCTCCATGGCGGCACCCTACGCTCGGTCCATGGCAGAGGTCAGAGCGGAGATCACCGCGAACGTGTGGCAGGTGCGGTGCGAGGTCGGCCAGCACGTCGATGAGGGGGACGAGCTCGTCATCCTCGAGTCGATGAAGATGGAGATCCCGGTGGTGGCCCCCCTCGCCGGCACCGTCACCGAGATCCGCGTCGCGCCGGACACGCAGGTGCACGAAGGCGACGTGGTCGCGGTCATCGACGGGTGATCCACCTCGAGCACCGGCCGCCCGGTGTCGCGCT
>CAYSAC010000554.1:0-2196 GCA_964428815.1 uncultured Acidimicrobiaceae bacterium
CCCCTTGTTGGCGCCCACGGTGCCGTCGGCGCCGAGGCCGAGGAACAGCGCCTGCACCTCGCCGGCCGGGCGGGGGTGGCGGAAGGTCTCCTCGATCGGGAGGCTGAGTTGGGTGACGTCGTCGTAGATGCCCACGGTGAAGTGCCGCTTAGGCCGGGGGGCGGCGAGCTCGTCGAACACCGGCTTGAGCATGGAGGGGGTCACCTCCTTGGAGGAGAGGCCGTACCGGCCGCCGATCACGCGGGGGGCCTGCCCGAACGGTGGCGCATCGCTGTCCATGGCCTCCGCGAGGGCGGCGAGCACGGCCAAGTAGAGGGGCTCGCCGACCGCGCCCGGCTCCTTGGTGCGGTCGAGCACGGCGATGGAGCGCACCGTGGGCGGCAGGGCGGCGACCAGCGAATCCACCGGGAAGGGCTGGAAGAGCCGGACCCGCAGCAGGCCGACGCGCTCGCCCGCGGCCAGCAGGCCGTCGACGGTCTCCTCGGCCGCACCGGCGGCCGAGCCCATGAGCACGATCACCCGGTCGGCGTCGGGGGCGCCGCGGTAGTCGACGAGCCCGTACTGGCGGCCGGTCCGCTCGGCCAGCTCGTCCATCACGCCCTGGACGATGCCGGGGGTGGCCAGGTAGTACGGATTGCAAGCCTCGCGGGCCTGGAAGAACACGTCCGGGTTCTGCGCGGTGCCGCGCACCACGGGAGCCTCCGGGGTCATGCCGCGCGCCCGGAAGGCGGCGATGTCGTCGTCGCGCACGAGGGCGGCGAGGTCGTCGTCGTCGAGCAGGGCGATCTTGGCGATCTCGTGGGAGGTGCGGAAGCCGTCGAAGAAGTGCAGGAACGGCACTCGCGCGCGAAGGGTGGCGGCGTGGGCCACGAGGGCGAGGTCGTGCGCCTCCTGCACCGAACCGGCGGCGAGCATGGCCCAGCCGGTGCTGCGGGCGTGCATGACGTCGCTGTGGTCGCCGAAGATCGACAGCGCGTGCGTGGCCACCGTGCGGGCGGCCACGTGCACCACCGCCGGGGTGAGCTCGCCCGCGATCTTGAACATGTTGGGGATCATCAGCAGCAAGCCCTGTGACGCCGTGAACGTGGTGGCGAGCGCTCCCTGCTGGAGGGCGCCGTGGAGGGCCCCGGCGGCGCCGGCCTCCGACTGCATCTCCACGATCTCGGGTACCACACCCCAGCGGTTCGGGGTGCCGGCGGCGGCCCAGTCGTCGCTGTGCTCGCCCATCGGCGACGCCGGGGTGATCGGGTAGAGCGCGATCACCTCGCTGAGGGCGTAGGCCACCAGGGCGGCCGCCTCGTTGCCGTCCACGCACGCCCAGCGCCGGTCGCTCGGGTGCTCCCTTGCGGGCGGCGCCGTCGCCGTGGCCTCGAGGACCGTCATGGTCATCCTCCGATCAGACTGGGCATCGGCCCGATCTGGGCTCCGGCTGCACGACTCGAGCATCACGGTCCTGGGCATCGCTCTCCCAGAGGAGAAGGTCCCGATCTACCCGTCACAAGGTCCTGGGAATGTGGGACCCGGCAGGCGACACTGCCCCGCAGATCTCCCGACGAGAGGAGCACCCCATGGGTGCCCACCAGCGCCACGGCGGTGGTCCTCACCACCGAAATGGCGTTCACGCCGGACGAGCTGGCCGTGCGGGCTGGGACCGTCACGGTGGTCCTCACCAACGAGGGGCTGCTCTACCACGACCTTCGCATCGGCGAGGAACCCTTCATCGTCGAAGCGAAGCCCGGTGAGAGCAACCAGAGCAGCCTCGTCCTCGAGGCGGGCACCTACGAGCTGTACTGCTCCATCCCCGGCCACCGCGAGGCTGGCATGGTCGGCGTGCTCGAGGTGTGCGACGGCTGAGAGGCCAACACGAACGTCAGTGAGTATGGAGCGGCCGGCTCGTTCCGCATCGAGCGTGCGCGGCGGTGAGGCAGATCGCTGCGCCGCCGACCCTGACGCTGACCAGCCCGTTCTTTCGGTGATCGTGGTCGCCTGACGACCAGAACTACCGAAAGAAGCGGCCGGGCGGCCCTCGGGCGTCACTGTGGCCGAAGCTGCGCGTGGTGGCAGCGCTGCTCGCCGGCCTCCTGGTCGGCACCACCGCCCTGGCGGTCGCCCACTCCGTCCTCGGCCTGGTCGGCATCGACGTTCCCAAGCCCGACCGCTACCACGGCGACGAGTGCGGCGCCGAGGTCAAGCGCA
>CAYSAC010000555.1:0-2187 GCA_964428815.1 uncultured Acidimicrobiaceae bacterium
CACCCTCGTTGTGGCCATGCCGCCGGTAGCAGACCATGTCGATGACGACGTCCTTGTGGAACTGCTGCCGGTACGCGTATGCCATCCGGGCCACGCGCACGCACGCCTCGGGATCGTCACCGTTCACATGGAAGATCGGCGCCTGGACCATCTTCGCCACATCGGTCGAGTAGAAGCTCGACCGTGCGGCCTCCGGCGTCGTCGTGAAGCCGAGCTGGTTGTTGACGACGACGTGGATCGTCCCGCCGACGCGGTAGCCCTTGATGTCCATCATGTTGAGCGTCTCGGCCACGACGCCCTGCCCGGCGAACGCGGCGTCGCCGTGCATGAGGATCGGCAGCACCGAGTAGGCCTCGGGATCGTTGATGAGGTCCTGCTTGGCGCGCACCATGCCGACGACGACGGGGTCGACCGCCTCGAGGTGCGACGGGTTGGCGGCGAGCTCGACCGCGATGTCTCGGCCCGTGCGGCTGACGAACTTGCCGCTCTGTCCGAGGTGGTACTTGACGTCGCCGGATCCCTGCATCGAGTCGGGGTCGACGACGCCCTCGAACTCCTTGAAGATCTGGTCGAACGACTTGCCCACGATGTTGGTCAGGACGTTGAGCCGGCCGCGGTGGGGCATGCCCATGACCGCGCCGTCGAGGCTGTCCTCCGCTGCGGACTCGAGGATCGCATCGAGGATCGGGGTGAGGCTCTCGCCGCCCTCCAGGCCGAAGCGCTTCTGCCCGACGTACTTGGTCGCGAGGAACCGCTCGAGCGCCTCGGCCGCGTTGAGCCGCTCGAGGATGTGGCGCTGCTCCTCGTTGCTGAGGTCGGTGCTCACGCCCTCGACGTGGTCCTGGATCCAGCGCTTCTCCTCGGGTTCCTGGATGTGCATGTACTCGATGCCGATCGTGCGGCAGTACGCGTCGCGCAACACGTGGAGGATGTCGCCGAGGGGCATCCGGTCGCGGCCAGCCAGCCCCCCGGTGAGGAACTCGCGGTCGAGATCCCAGATCGTCAGCCCGTAGGTCGCGGGATCGAGCTCGCTGTGCATGTGCGGCTCCTTCCACGTCAACGGGTCGAGGTCGGCGATGAGGTGACCGCGCACGCGGTGCATGTTGATGACGGTCTGCACCGCCATCTGCTTCTCGAGCATCGCCTGCTCGCGGTCGAGCGGGTTCACGTCCCGCCGCCAGCGAACGGCCTCGTAGGGCACGCCCAGCGACTTGAACACCTCGCTGTAGAAGGCAGCGTCGAGCAGCAGCTCGTGTACGCGCTTGAGGAACAGGCCGGACTCCGCGCCTTGGATGATGCGGTGGTCGTAGGTCGAGCTGATCGTGATGATCTTCGACACGCCGAGATCCGCCAGCGTCGTGGGGTCGGCTGCCTGGAACTCCGCGGGGTGGTCGATGGCGCCGACACCGACGATCACCCCCTGGCCCGGCATCAGGCGAGGCACGGACTGGACGGTGCCGATCGTGCCGGGGTTGGTGAGGCTTACGGTGGCGCCAGCGAAGTCGTCGGGGCTGAGCTTGCCGCTGCGCACCTTGCGGATGAGGTCCTCGTAGGCGCCCCAGAAGCCGCGGAAGTCGAGGGTGTCGGCGTCCTTCACCACCGGGACGAGCAGTGTGCGGGACCCGTCGGACTTCTCCTGGTCGACGGCGATGCCGAGGCCCAAGTGCTCGTGGCGCACGACGCGGGGCTTGCCGTCGGCACCTTCGACGAAGCTCGAGTTCATGACCGGCACGGTGTCGACGATCGCTCGCACGACGGCGTAGCCGATGATGTGGGTGAAGCTGACCTTCCCGCCCCTCGTGCGCCCGAGGTAGCCGTTGATGACGCGGCGGTTGACCTCCAGCAGCTTGGCCGGCACCTCCCGGAAGCTCGTCGCCGTCGGGACCCCGAGGCTCGCCTCCATGTTGGCCGCGATGCGCGCGGCCGCACCCCGCAGCGGCTCGCCCACCATGTCTCCAGTCGGCTCCGGGGTCACGGGAGCGGCAGCAGGCTTCGCCGGAGCCGGTGCGACGGTCGCTGGACCCGGATCGCTGTCACGCCGGTAGTCAGCGAAGAACTCCTGCCAGCTCGCGCTCACCGACTGCGGATCGGCGAGGTACTCCTCGTACATCTCGTCGACGAGCCACGCGTTCGGTCCGAGGGCGTCGGAGCTTGCCGGTGCGTCATCAGCCACGGGGGCGATGGTAG
>CAYSAC010000556.1:0-2186 GCA_964428815.1 uncultured Acidimicrobiaceae bacterium
CCGATCTGCTCGGGGCCGCCGACGACGCGCCAGTGGGTCATCACGATCCCCTGGCCGAGCACCCGCCACGCGGCGTCTGACCGCTCGGGACCGGTCAGGTTGTCGAGTAGCCACTGCTTCTGGACCGGGCCGAGCATGCTGCGGGTCGGGTCGTCGTTCTTCGGTGTGGAGGTGGCGGCGGCGTTGGACACCTGCTCGTCGCGCTGGAGGCGAGTGTCGAGCATGAGGAGGTCGAGCAGGTTGCCGGCGCGGAGACGCCGCCAGATGGCCAGGTCGCCGTTCCCGTCGGCGACGACGCGGGTTGGGTGGTACTCGGACCATGCCTGCTGTCCGTCGCGCTTGCGGGCGGCCCACTCGTCGCCGCGCTGGCCGGCCTGGTTCCCGTCGCGGTACGCGTTGTTGGCGATGTCGTTGTCGTCCCAGACCGACACGACCGGCACGCTGGCGTGGAGCAGCGCCGAGTCGGGATCCGACCGGTACTGGCGGTAGCGGGTGCGGTAGTCGGCGAGCACCTGGGTCTCGCGATCGGGGACGTGCTCGCGCCCCGCGACCGTGTCCCACCGCCCGAGCGGATCGCCGGTGCTCCCGCTCGCGCTGGCGTAGATGTAGTCGCCGAGGTGCAGCACCACGTCGCAGCCCATCCCCGCGAGCTCGCGGTAGGCGTTGAAGTAGCCGTCGGAGTACTTGCTGCACGACACGACGCCGATCCGCATCTTCGTCGGGTTCGCCGGCAGCGTGCGCGTGCGACCTTCGATGCTCTGACCGCTGGTCTCGGCGGTGAACCGGTAGCCGAGCGCTGTCCCTTCCGGCAGATCCTCGACCGTGACCGGGATCGTCCCGTCCCGCGAACCGTCGACCGAGACCTGACCCTGCTTGAGGATGTTGCCAGTGTCGCCCGCGGGAAAGACCTCCCACAGGACGTTGTCACCGTCGAACAGCTCGGGATCGACGCGGGTCCAGAGCACCACCGCGCTCGTCGACGGGTCGCCGCTGGCCACGCCCGAGGTGAACGCCACCTGCCCGGCGGACGTCGGCAAAGCCCTCGCCAATGTGCGCACGGGACCGGCGAGGCCAGACATCGCTGCGCCCGCGGCCGCGGTGGTGATGAACCTGCGCCGTGTCACCGCCCCCATGCGTTGATCTTCGACGCCGGTCCTCCATCTCCCTGTTGTCAGGTCACGATGAAGGCGCTCCGCCCTCGGGGATCCAGCGACCGGAGTCGCGCCACTCGACGGCGGCGTGGAAGCCCTCCTCGGCGGCGAGCTGCTGGAACCAACGGCCCTCGGGCGAGTGGCGGGTGATGCCGTCGAACAGGGTGGCGAGGATCTGCGTTCCGTGCAGGCCCATGTTGTCGTAGGCCTGGTTGATCATCAGCTTCTGCATCACCAGCTGGTTGATCGGGACGCCCGCCATGCGGTCGGCGAGCTCCTCGACCCGGGCGTCGAGCTGCTCCGCCGGTACCGACTCGAGCACCAGGCCCCATGCGGCCGCCTGGACACCGTCGATCGTGTCGCCGGTGAGCAGCATCCGCTTGGCTCGCTCCGCGCCCAGCCGGTACACCCACATCGCTGTCGTCGGACACCCCCACACCCGCGCCGGCATGTACCCGATGCGGGCGTCGTCGGCCATCACCACCAGGTCGCAGCAGAGCGCGATGTCGCTGCCGCCGGCGACCGCGTGGCCCTGGACCTTGCAGATCGTCGGCTTCAGCGACCGGAACAGGCTGGTGAAGTCGTCGGTGTTGCGCTTCATCCCGCGGTAGTCCTTGATCGGGTCCCACACCGTTCCCTGGGTGCCGACCCCTGCCTCCGCGAACTCCTTGAGGTCGTAGCCGGCGCAGAACGAGCGCCCTTCGCCCCGCACCACGATGACGTGCACCTCAGGGTCATCGTTGGCCAGCTCGACCGCGGCGTGGATCTCTCCGGGCATGTGCCGGTCGATGGCGTTCAGCCGCTCGGGACGGTCGAGGGTGATGTAGGCCTTTCGCGCGCTGACCTCGTAGCGCAACGACCGGAACGTGGGACTGGGCTCGATCATGTCCGCGACGCTGTCACATCCGTTCTGGCGGTGAAAACGCGCCACGGGTGGCGCGTTTTCACCGCCAGAACGAGGGGGGTCGTACGCTCGCAGCGCCATGGCCGCCGTCCGGATCGACCTGCACAGCCACACGATGTGGTCGGGCGACT
>CAYSAC010000557.1:0-2173 GCA_964428815.1 uncultured Acidimicrobiaceae bacterium
ACAACAACGCGGTGTCGGTGCTGATCGACGCGTTCGCGGGCGAGCGCTGCTTCGGTCACGTCCGCCTGTCGCATTGCGAGCGGTCAGAGGTCGCGTCGCTGGCCGCACTGCGGCTCTAGCGTCACGAGGGTGACGACCCCCCCGAGCGACGAGACCGCGTGGGCGGACGACCTCGACGGCGACGATCCGCTCTTCGACGAGTCGATCGAGGACGCGCCGGAAGGCGACCTGCCGCCGCCGGAGGTCGAGGACGGACCGTCGCTCGTCGATCTCCTCGTCGCGCTGCTCGAGGCAGCGTCGAACGCGGTGCTCGACCGGCCGATCATCCCGAGGGTGAAGGTGAGCCCGGCCGGGCTGCTGCGGGGCGAGGTCGATGTGGTGAAGGTCGAGGTGCCCGCACTCGCCGCCTCGGGGCTCGTCATCGACCGGTTCGTCGTGCGGGCCGAGCACGTCCGGTTCGTCCCCGGCCTGCCGCCGCGCCTGCAGGCCGGGCCGGTCGGGTTCAAGGCGATCGTGAGCCAGGACAACGTCGATCGGTGGACGCGCTCCGCGCGCCTGCCCGTCCGCTTGCTCCTCACGCCCGACGGCGTCGTCATGCACGCCGGTGTGCGCGGCGTGCGCATGGGCGAGGTGCTCGCCGAGCTCAAGGTCGTCGGGCGCTTCATCCAGCTGCGGCCGAGGCGCGTCTCGCTGCTGGGGCTGCCGGCGCCGCTCGCACGGTTCTTCCGCGGCTACCTGCCGCTGCCGCCGCTGCCGAAAGGCGCGCACCTGAAGGCAGTCGAGCCTGGCGACGGCGAGGTCGCGGTCCTCTTCGAGATCGAGCGGGTGGACGAGCCGGTGACGCCGGACATCGCGCGCCAGCTGCAACGCCTGATCAAGCTGCCCATCCCCGGCCTCTGACGGTCACGGCCGCGCGGTATCCCCAGGTGTGGTGATCCCGGTCCCTACGCTCGACGGCGTGCGGCGTCCGATCGTCTACGGGCTCGACATCGAGACCGACACCACGACCAACGGGCTCGACCCCGCGGTCGCTCGGGTCCTCACCGTCGCCCTGTCCAGCGAAGGTGTCGACGAGGTCTTCTGCGGCGACGAGGCGACGCTGCTCCGCGAGCTCGACCTGCGCCTCGCTGAGCTCGAGCCCGGCGTGATCGCGACGTGGAACGGTGCCGCGTTCGACCTGCCGTTCATCGCCGACCGCGCGAGCCTGCGGCGGGTCGACCTCGGGTTGAAGCTCCAGCTCGACCCCAGCATCACGATGCGGCGCGCGCCCTTGCCCGGCCACCGCGGCGCGTACCGCGCGCGATGGCACCGGCACGGCCACGTCGATGCCTACCGGCTCTACCGCGGCGACGTCGGCCCCGCGCTGCGGGTGTCGTGCTCGCTCAAGTCCATCGCCCGCCTCGTCGGCCTGGCGCCGATCGAGGTCGACCGCACCCGCATCCACGACCTCACCAACGAGGCCCTCCACGCCTACGCGAGCAGCGACGCCCGCCTGGCCCGCCAGCTCACCGAGCGCCGCTGGGGCTCGGCAGCAAGGTTCGTCGACAGGGTGTTCGCGCCCGAAGGCACCGCTCTTCCGGCGTAACCGGGTCTGTCGGAAGCGCCAGGCAGGTCGAGCACCGCGGCGTCGGGAGCGCCAGCGAGCAGCCGCACGCGACGACGCCGAAGGCGTGTCGAAGTAATTGTCACACCCCCCGGTGCATGATGTGTGCCGGCTTGCGATCCCCGTAGCGATCGCCTCCACGGTCCTGACCGAAGCGAGGCATCCATGCGAGCCACCACCACCGAGCGGCGCCTCCGCCGCGCCCGCCTGTCCACCACCCTCGGCGCCATCGCCGAGCTCGTCGACGACACCTTCCACCGCGAGCCGACCGGCAACGGCGCGCTCGTGCGGGTCGTCGACGCCCCCGACGGCAGCCCCGACGAGATCGAGATCGGCCTCAAGCCGCTCGACGGCGAGCACCCACTGACGACCCTGGGTGGGGTGCTCGTGCCCGCCGCGTGGGACGCCATCGGCGTGGTCGTCACCGGGCGGGCCTGGCACCTCGACAGTGACGACGAGCCCGCGCCCGTCACGTCGACCTACCTGTGCGACCGGCGCGGCATCAGCGCGGGCGTGCTGCGCGAGGGCGAGCGCGTCACGCCCGTGCCGGGCCCGGCGGAGGGCACGGTG
>CAYSAC010000558.1:0-2172 GCA_964428815.1 uncultured Acidimicrobiaceae bacterium
CGATCTTGCCGACCTCGATCTCGTCTGGATCGACGTGGCGCTCGAGGAACACGCTGAGCGCTTCGGCGGCGGTGACCTCGGTGTCGGTGAGGCGGCGAACGAAGGTTGCGGCGCCGGGGTGCTCGTCGATGGTGACGGTCCAAGAGCCCGCGGGATCCTCGGTGTCGAAGGTGGCGGTTGCGGTGTAGGTCATCGGTTCAACTCCTTCTCCAGCCAGCTCGGTCCCAGCTCGGGTGCGAGCACGTCCTGCACGGTGCGGAGCAGCCCGGGTGACTGCTCCTTGGCGCCGGCCTTGATCGTGATGGACAGCCCGCCGGAGGTACACCATCTCTGATGCGACCCGACCTGGCGGACCTTCACGCAGCCGTGCTTTGCCAAGATCGCAACCACCTTCGAGGTCGCTACCGGCTTCACTCTTGACATCCTAATGGATAGGCACACTTGGAGCTAGGCAATAGGCGTACCCGCGATGTTCGACCAGGCTGATGGCGCCGCCGAACGAGCCCGCCAACAGCCGGCTCACCTACCATCGCCGGACCACCACCCTCGGAACAGGCCCCCATGGACTTCGAGTTCACCGACGATCAGCTCGAGCTGCGAAGCAACGCCCGCACCGTGCTCGAGGCCGCGTGCCCGCCGTCGATCGTTCGCGCGGTCTTCGAGAACCGCGCGAGCGGCGATGCCCTCTGGAAGCGGCTGGTCGACCTCGATTGGCCCGCGCTCACCATCGCCGAGGAGCACGGCGGCCTCGGTCTCACCTTCGTCGAGGTCGCCATCGTTGTGGAGGAGCTCGGCCGCGTCGTGGCGCCCTCGCCGTTCATGGCGACGGTGACGCAGTTCGCATCGCTCGTGCGCGAGGCGGGTTCCCCTGCTGACCACGCGCGGTTCCTCGCTCCGGTCGCCACCGGTTCGCTCACCGGCAGCATGGCCATCGCCGAGGGCGGCGTGTGGCAGCCCGACGCGGTGCGCACGATCGCCCGTCCGGCGGGCGATGGTTGGGTGATCAGCGGAACGAAGTCGTATGTGTTCGACGGCGCCACCGCTGACGAGCTCGCGGTGGTCGCGCGACCTACTGGTACGGGTGGCGCCGACGGGCTCGGCGTGTTCGTCGTTCCCCGCCAGGCCGTGGTGGCACGATCGTGCGCGGTCATCGACCCGACCGTTCCCGTTGCGGAAGTCACCTTCGACGACGTCGAGGTCGCCGCCGACCGGGTGCTGGGAGAACCTGGTGACCCCGCCGCGGCCCGAGCTGTGCAGCGTGCGCTCGAGGAAGCCACCACGGCGATGGCGTTGTCGACGACCGCGACCTGCCGGTCGATCCTCGAGACCACGGTGCAGTACGCGAAGGACCGCGAGCAGTTCGGGCGGCCGATCGGCTCGTTCCAGGCGCTCAAGCACAGGCTCGCCGACATGTACCTGGCGGTCGAACGCGCCAGCTCGCTCGCCTACTTCGCGGCACTCACGATCACCGAGAACGACGACCGGCGCACACTGGCCACCTCCATGGCCAAGGCGGCCGCCGGCGACTGCCAACGCCTGCTGACCAAGGACGGCCTGCAGCTGCACGGCGGCATCGGCTTCACCTGGGAGAACGATCTGCACTTCTTCCTGAAGCGGGCCAAGTCGGGCGACGCCCTGTTCGGAACCGCCGCGGCCCACCGAGCCTTGCTGGCCCGCGGCTTGGGACTGACGGCGTGAGGCTGAGCTTCGACGCGTCGGTGGAGGAGTTCCGCCAGGAGCTGCTCGCCTGGCTCGCCGACAACCGGCCGAGCCCGGAGGAGATGGCGGCCGACCCCGCCGTATCCACCGGTCACGCACCCCCGTGGGCGCGGCGCTGGGCCGGCCAGCTGTTCGACGCGGGATGGCTGGTGCCGGGGTGGCCACCCGAGCGCGGCGGCCGCAACGCGGGCCCCATCGAGACGCTCGTGTACCTGGAAGAGATGGCCAAGGCGGGCGTGCCCCGCACGACGAACCCGCAGGGTCTCGGCATCGTCGCTCCCTCGATCCTCGACTACGGCAGCGAGGCACAGATCCGCGACTACGCGGTGCCGCTGCTGCGCGGCGAGACCACGGCCTGCTTGGGGATGAGCGAGCCCGGAGCCGGCAGCGACCTCGCCGCGCTCAGCACCCGCGCCGTGCTCGACGGCGACCGGTTCGTGATCAACGGCCAGA
>CAYSAC010000559.1:0-2169 GCA_964428815.1 uncultured Acidimicrobiaceae bacterium
GCGCCGTAGAGGTCCTCCTCGGTGATGAGCTTGTTGATGACCTGCCGCATGCGCCACGAACCGGCCTCAGGCGCGAAGGTCAGGCCCGTCCGCCGGGCCTTCTGGATCTGGGCGGCGATGCCAACGGTGAACGCATCGACTCGGAGGCTCGGGAGGCTCACCGAGACGTTGCCGCAGCCCGTGCCCTCGTCCACCGTGGCCCGCACGACGTCCTCGATGCCGCTGAAGTCCGCGGTGCTGAGGCTGGTCAGCGCGACCTCGTCGTAGCCGGTTCGCTCCAACCCCTGGCGGATCATCGTGCGCACCTGCTCGGCCGGCCGCTCGCGAACAGGGCGCGTGATCATCCCCGCCTGGCAGAAGCGGCAGCCACGCGTGCAGCCTCTGAACACCTCGACGTTGAGCCGGTCGTGCACGACCTCGGTGAGCGGCACGAGCTGCTGCTTCGGATACGGCCACGCCGCAAGATCCGCGATCGTGCGCTTCTCGACGCGCGCCGGCACATCCGGGTGCTTCGGCTCGACCGCGACGAGTCGCTGCCCGTCATAGGTTGCCTCGTACAGCGACGGGACGTACACGCCCTCGATGTGGCTGAGCGCGCGCAGCACGTGCTCGCGGCTGCCCTCCGTGCGACCGCCGCGTGTCCACTCCCCCACGACCTCGGTGATCTCGGAGACGACCTCCTCGCCGTCGCCCAGGACCACGAAGTCGAGGAAGTCGGCGAGCGGCTCGGGGTTGTAGGTGCAGTGGCCGCCGGCACCGATCAGTGGGTGCTCGGGCCGGCGATCCGCGGCGCGGACGGGCACGCCGGCCAGGTCGATGCAGTTGAGCACGTTGGTGTAGACGAGCTCGGCGGAGAGGTTGAAGGCGATGATGTCGAACTCGCCGGCGGCCCGGTGCGTGTCGACGCTGAACAGCGGGATGCGCTCGCGGCGAAGAACGGCCTCCATGTCGGTCCAGGGGCTGTAGGACCGCTCGGCGAGCGCGTCGTCCCGCTCGTTCAGGATCTCGTACAGGATCTGCAGGCCCTGGTTGGGCAGGCCGATCTCGTAGGTGTCGGGGTAGACCAGCAGCCACGACGTCCGCCCCGCACCGTGGTCGGGCGACTGCGCGCCGAGCTCACACCCGATGTAGCGGGCGGGCTTCTGAACGCCCGCCAGGTGGGGCTCGAGTCGTGCCCAGACGTCGGTCATGGCCGTCCAAGGCTACCGGAGGCTGTGGACAAGCCCCGAATGCCCGAGGTTCGGGGCACATGGGCACCGCTGCGGTGCTCGTTCGCCCCGAACCAGCACGATTGTTGACACTGTCAGTATCTTTCATGCAGTTTCATGCGATGACTTCGACCATGGACCGACGCGTCGAGCAGCTCGCTCGCCGCCAGCACGGCGCGTTCTCGCGGGCCCAGGCGATGCGCTGCGGCGCGACCCCGCGGATGATCGGGCGGCGGATCGAGTCCGGCGCCTGGCTGCTCATCGACGCGAGCGTCTACGCGCTGCCTAGCAACCCGGCGACGTGGCACCGTCAGCTGAAGGCGGCCGAGCTCGGCAATCCGTACGCCGCGATCTCCCATCGAGCAGCGGCCGCGCTCCATGGCTTCACGGGCTTTCGACCCGGTCGACCGGAGATCACGGTGCCGCCGGGCGCGCACGCCCGCAGCAAGATCGCCCGCGTGCACCGAGGCATCGATGCGCGCTGCACCGAGGTGCAGCGGATCACCGTCGTGACGAGAGCGCAGGCGATCGTCGACATCAGCCAAGTGTCCACGCCCATGCGGGTCTCGCGGGCGGTCGAGGATCTCGCGTCGCGGGACAGCCACATCATCGACGCGCTCCGAGACCGCTACGTCGCGCTGGCGCCGCGCGGGGGTCGAGACCTCCGCCCGCTCCGTGCGATCCTCGAACGCTACGGCAGCGGCTTCGTCCCGCTGGAGAGCGAGCTCGAGCGCGTGATGCGCGAGCTGTTCGATCAGCCCGACCTGCCACCGATTCGATGGCAGCAGCCGTTCCCGTGGTGGCCCGACGGGCCGAACCGCATCGACGGGCTGATGACCGACTGGAACCTCATCCTCGAAGGTGACGGCCGGGCCTGGCGCACGCGGGTGAGCGACTTCGAGCGCGACCACCGTCGAGATGCCGAGGCGCTCGCGAACGGCTACCTGCCGCTGCGCTTCAC
>CAYSAC010000560.1:0-2158 GCA_964428815.1 uncultured Acidimicrobiaceae bacterium
CGCTGACGAACAGCGGGGTACCCAGCCGCACGGCCAGCGCGATGCCGTCCGACGGTCGAGTGGCCAGGCGCCGCCCGCCGTCGGGCCCGCTGACCGCCAGCTCGGCGAAGAACGCCCCGTCGCGCAGCTCCGTGACCTCGACGGCATCGATGTGGGCGTTGAGGGTCTCGACCAGGGCGGCCATGACGTCGTGAGTGAGCGGTCGCGGCGGCAGCTGGCCGCTGAGGGCACTCGCGATCGCGGCGGCCTCGGGACCGCCCACGAAGATCGGCAATACCCGATGCGGCGCATCGTGCTCACGCAACAGCACGAGCGGCGCGCCCGACGTGGCTTCGAGGTGCAGTCCTACGAGATCGACGAGCTTCACAACCTCGAAGGGTATCGGTGGACACACCGAAATCTTGATGGCGTATCCATCAATCCCAAACGCCGCTGCGGATGGCGCTGAAGAAGTGTCGGTGAGCGTGCAGCGCGCACCACGGTCTTCCTGAGCGATCCTGGACCCATGGGCGCGAACCCGATCCCCGTTGGCAAGCTTCCCGTCGAGCTCCTCGCCCGGGTCCTTGCATCGTTCGGGCCGGCCCCGGCGGGGGTACGCCTGGGTCCGGCGGTGGGCGAGGACGCGTGCGCGCTGGAGGTGGCCGGCGGTGTCCTCATCGCGGCGACGGATCCGATCACGCTCACCGCGGCTGACCTCGGCCGCTACGCCGTCATCGTGAACGCCAACGACGTCGCCGTCAGCGGCATCCGGCCCCGATGGTTCCTGGCCGCGGTCCTGTTGCCGCCGGGGACGACCGAGGAGCTGGTCGAGCGGGTGTTCGCGTCCATGCGCGAAGCGCTCGAGGAGGTGGGCGCGACCCTCGTCGGCGGCCACACCGAGGTGACGAACGCGGTGCGCCAGCCGGTGATCGTGGGGCAGATGCTCGGTTTCGCCGAGGACGGTCGCTTCCTCACGACCGCGGGAGCGGCGCCCGGCGACATCGTCGTGCAGGTCGGTTCGGCGCCGATCGAGGGCGCTGCCGTGCTCGCCGTAGAGGCAGTCGACCGGCTGGCGGCGCTGCCACCCGACGTAGTTGCCTCGGCGAGGGATGGCCTGGTGGATCCCGGCATCTCGGTCGTCGAGGCCGCGCTCGCCGCCGCCTCCCTGGGCGCCACGGCGATGCACGACCCGACCGAGGGCGGGCTCGCCTCGGGCCTGCACGAGCTCGCCGTCGCCGCCGGAGTGGGAATCCGAGTGGACCGGGGCGAGGTTCGGTGGTTCGCTCCCGGCCTCGAAGTGTGCCGCGTGCTCGGCGCCGATCCCTGGGCGACGCTCGCATCAGGATCGCTGCTGGCCACGTTCCCGCCCGACGTGGTTGCCGGCGCCCGCGAGGCGTTGGCAACACTCGGTCGTCCCGCCACCGCCATCGGCGTGGTCGAGGCAGGCGCGGGCGTCCGCGATACCAGCGGGGCAGCCATCGCGTGGCCGGAACGAGACGAGGTGGCGCGCTTGCTCGGATCGTGAGGTGGGGCGGCGCAGCGCGCGAGCTCACTCGACGTCGGGTTCACCGATCGAGGTCTTGAGCACGGTGCGCGGCGGCGAGAACGACATCGTCCGGAGGCGTTCCCAGCAGGTGTCCCCGCCCTTGACCACTGCCGCCTCGCCAGCCGCCGCGTCGAACCACTGCACCGCCCCATCGGGCATCGCGATCACCTCCCCGGCAACGCTCCCCCCACGGGCCGGTCACGCCAAGGGACCAACGACTCTGGCGCATCAGAGGGCGCCGCAGGAATGTGAGTCCTGTGCGGCACCCAGGGGTCGTGCCGGACCGACGCCGACAGCCGTCGGCGATCCAACCCAGGAGGACCACCATGCGTGCTAGCGGCAAACGAACGGCCAGCGGGATCGCGCTCGCCGGAGGGGTCGTGCTCCTCCGCCCCGGCACGCTCGCCAACAGAGCTGTCCGCCACCAGGTCGACATCGCCGGACGACGACTGCGGCATTTCGCCGATCGGCTCCATGGGCTGAGCTACCGGTTGCGCGGCCGCCGCCCAGATGCTGACGTCACCGACCACGTGCTGGCCGACCGGATCCGGTCCTCCCTCGGCGTGGTCGCAAGGCGACTGGACCTGCCCCACATCCATGTGATGGTCCAAGACCACGTAGCGCTGTTGCACG
>CAYSAC010000561.1:0-2155 GCA_964428815.1 uncultured Acidimicrobiaceae bacterium
GCCTTGAGGATGGCGTCGACCGCGTCGCTGCCCTTGCTCACGAACCGGACGATCGTGATCTTGTCCTTGGTGACGCCCTGGTAGGTCGCGCCGCCGTTGTCGCCGGTGAACGCGGGCGTGCAGGGCGGCGCGTAGAAGTCGATCTTGGGATCGAACTGGCGCCCGTCGACGCAGTGGCTGGTGTCGCCTGAGGGCGGCCCTCCTTCGCCACCGCCGCCACCGGTGCCGGTCCCGCCACCCCCGCCGCCGCTCCCGTCGACCGGGGCGCCGGTCTCGGGGTCTATCGCGACGTCGCTGCCCGGGACCGTGTCGCCGGTGCCGGACTGGAGTCCGTCGTCGACGCCGTCACCGTCGGCATCCAGGCCGGTTGACACGCCGCCCGGTCCGCCACCGGCAGCGAGCTCTTGGCTGGTCGGTGCCTTGGAGGGCGCGAGGGCGATGATCAGCAGCTGGGCGACGATGATGGCACCGAGCGGCAGGAAGCGCCGCCCGAGGGAGCGGTTCATGGGCAGGAGACCCCCTGGTCATGTGACGCCGGGCAGAGGTGTTCGGCGTACTGTGACATTCGCCTCACCCTAGGCCCGATCCTGCTTTCGGGTCCCGCGGGTCAGGCGCTGGCGGCCTCGTCGATGCCCTGCTGGAGCGTGTTCCAGGACAGGGTGGCGCACTTGATGCGCACGGGGAACTTCACGACGCCGCGGAGCGCCTCGAGGTCGCCGAGCTTGACCTCGGGGTCCTCGGAGGCGTCGGCGCCGTCTTCGCCGTCGAGGGCCTGCTCGTGGATCGACATCATCCCCTTGAAGGCCCGCGTCAGCGCCCGTACCTCCTCGACCGTCTTGCCCTTCACCGCGGCCGACATCATCGATGCGGAGGACTGGCTGATCGAGCAGCCCTGGCCGTTGATGCGGATGTCGTCGACGACCCCGTCGCGCAGGTCGATGTAGACCACGATCTCGTCGCCGCACAGCGGGTTGAACCCCTCGACGCGGTGCGCGGGCGGGGTCGCCAGCTCACCCCGGTTCCTGGGGCTTCGGTAGTGGTCGAGGATGATCTCCCGGTAGAGATCTTCGAGCCCGGGCATCGCTAGCTCCTTGTCAGAAGGCGAAGAAGTCTGACGCCTGGGCCAAGGCCTCGGCGAGCGCGTCGACGTCGTCCTCGTCGTTGTACACGTAGAGCGAGGCCCGCGCTGTCGCCCCGACCCCGAGGCGGCGCATCAGCGGCTTGGCGCAATGGTGGCCGGCCCGCACGCACACGCCCGACTGGTCCAGCACCTGGGAGATGTCGTGGGGGTGCACGTCCTTGTAGACGAATGAGAGCACGCCGCCGCGCTGTGTGGGCTCGGACGGCCCGTGGATGGCGATGTCGTCCCCGAAGCGCTCGGTCAGGGTGCGCAGCGCGTAGTCGGTGAGGGTGATCTCGTGCTCGCGGATCTCGTCCATGCCGAGGTCCGTGAGGTAGTCGATGGCCGCGCCGAGACCGATCACCTCGGCGATGGGCGGTGTGCCGGCCTCGAACTTCCACGGGATCTCGTTGGGGGTCCACCCGTCGAGGCGCACGTCGCGGATCATCTCGCCGCCACCCAGGAACGCGGGCATGGCATCGAGTAGGTCCTCCTTGGCCCACAGCACGCCGATGCCGGTGGGGCCGAGCATCTTGTGACCGGTGAAGCCGAGGAAGTCGCAGCCCAGCTCGGTGACGTCGGTGGGGAGGTGGGGCACGTGCTGCGCGCCGTCGACGAGGCACACGGCACCAGCGGCGTGGGCCGCATCGGCGATCCGGCGGACCGGCGTGAGCGTGCCGAGCACGTTGGACATCGCGGTTACGGAGACCAGCTTCACGCCGTCGACGAGCCGATCGAGGTCACCGAGGTCGAGGGTGTAGTCGTCGGCCATCGGGAGGTACCGCAGCTCGATGCCGACCTCGTCCTTGAGCATCAGCCAGGGCACGAGGTTGGCGTGGTGCTCGATCTCGGTGAGCAGGATCGAGTCGCCCTCGTGCAGGTTGGCGCGCCCCCAGGAGTACGCGACGAGGTTGATCGCCTCGGTGACGTTCTTGGTGAAGACGATGCCGCGGGACGAAGGCGCACCGATGAAGGTTGCGACCTTCTCGCGCGCCTCTTCGTACAAGCGGGTGGACTCGGCCGCGATCTCGTACA
>CAYSAC010000562.1:0-2154 GCA_964428815.1 uncultured Acidimicrobiaceae bacterium
CTTCGATCCAGCGCATCGGGCGAACTACCAACCTTGGTGTGCTGGCGCGCGTGGGCAATTGTGCGTAGACGCCGCGCTCGTCAGACCAGATCGTGCTCGTGTGCGTAGGCCGCCGCCGCAGTTCGAGAGCCGACGTCCAGCTTCGTAAAGATGTTCGACACATGGCGGGCGACCGTTTTCTCGCTGATGATGAGTGCATCGGCGATCTGCCGATTGGTCTGCCCCGTGGCCACGTGCTTCAGCACTTCGACTTCGCGTCCTGTCAGCCCGGCGCCGTGGTCGGGTTCCGGCCCAGCCGGATCGCTTGCGTCAACCCTCGCCAGGTCGAGCTTTGCGCCAAGCCGCTCGTAGGTCGCCCTGGCAGTCCCGAGCTCGAGGTCCGCAGTGTCGAGGTCGCCGACTCGTCGGCATGCTTCGGCGATCAGCTCGCGCACGCGCGCCGTCTCGTACACCGCACCCAGCTCCCCCCAGGCGTGGGCGGCGTGCCGGAGCTCGCCGAGAGCACCACGCGGCTCGCCTTCTTCGAGGGCGAGGCGGCCTCGCGCTGTGGCCGCGAGAGCGATGAGGGACAGGGCGGCGGCGTCCGCTGTCGTGGCGGTCAGCTCGTCGGCCGTGGCGCGAGCTGCCTCGAGGTGCCCCGCTGCGATGGCGACCTCGACGCGAGCGGCGAGAAGTCCGGGGCGTTGAGCGGACAAGCCGCCCTCGTCGAGCACTCGGGCGAGCGTCGCGTCCGCCGCTTCAGGATCCCCCCTCGTCATCCTCAGGAGCGCGAGGCCCGGCTGTGGGTCACGGCCGTACTCGCTGGCGCGCCGGTAGGTGTCCGTCGCCGCGTCGAGGTCCCCGCCGAGGCGTTGGAGCTCGGCGAGCTGGTACAGAGCGGCGCCCAGCGGCGGCTGCCCAGGCGGATCGGCCAGTCGAGCGCACGCTCGCGTCGCCTCCTCCCTCGCGCCGACCCAGTCACCGTCAAGCTGCATGATCTCCGAGCGATGAACCAGGCACCGACCGCGGAATGGGACGAGGTCGGGTTGGCTGTCGCACCATGCAGACAGCGCCCGGGTCCACTCCCGTGATCGAGCCAGGTCGCCGATGTCGTGGCATCCTTCGACGACGGCGCAGTACACGATGCCGGCGATCAGCGCCGAGACCTCGCCCGTCACGACCGAGACCATTGCTCGGTCGAACCCGGCGAGACCCTCGGAGATCTGCCCCAGCTGGAGCAGGCTCTGGCCCACACCAAGTTGTCCAAGCGTCCGAAGGTCCTCGTCACCGAAGCGGTCACCGGTCTCGAGAACATGGGTGAAGATCTTCAGTGCCTCCGCTTCGTTCCCCGACCCCAGCGCCCGCAGCGCCATCGGCACCATCACGTAACCCTGCTCGGGGCACTCGTGGTCGACGTTCTCCATCAGCTCGACAGCTCGGCCGATCCACGCTCCACCCTGTGCCGGGTCGCCCCGGTTCATCATGTTCAGCCCAAGGAAGAACGCGGCACGTGCCGCGACCTCGGTATCGCCCCTGTCGCGACATCGGTGAAAGACCCGCTGGCGCGCGGCGTCGCTCGTCTTGTCATCGCCGCAGAGCTGCGCTGCTGTACCCAGCATGAGAAGGTCGTCCGGCGCCAGCTCGGTCTCCGTGTCTGCTGCGGTCAGCAGATCGCGTGCCCGCGTCCACACCCGGTCCTCGAATGCAACTCGTGCAGAGTCGAGCGTCGACATGCTGACCAGTGTGGCGCGGGATCCGACCCAGGGTTGAGCGATCGGCTCCTTGGTCGGCTCGGTGCGCACCACGTGTACCTCGACGGGTCTCGGTCTGACCGCGGCTCGCCTAGAGCGTTTAGTTGAAGGACACGGGTCGCTCCGAACGACGGATGGGGTTCGATCATCAAGTCGTCCGGTAGCCCGCACATGATGACGTTCGCTGACGCCAGGGCTGTCGCGCCCTAACCGGCGATCTCTCGAGGCCGGTGGATGTCTCCCAACGCGAAACGCAACCGCTCGAAGCCCCGGCTGGAGATAAGTGTCGGTAGAGCCCATCACCGAGACAATCACGTCGGCGCATGGATGTCCGACCACTCGATCCCGAACCAGGGATCCCGGTGGACCGGAGTCTGCTTTGCTAATCCCCCACACGAGCCGCAGGCCTGTGACCAGGCAGAGC
>CAYSAC010000563.1:0-2152 GCA_964428815.1 uncultured Acidimicrobiaceae bacterium
GCACGAGGCCGGACGCCTGGCGTCGATCGTCGTCGTGTCCGAGGGCGCCACGCCCCGCGAGGGCACCCTCGAACTCGTCTCGAAGGAGGTCGACGCGTTCGGTCACGTGCGGCTCGGCGGCATCGGCCAGCTGCTGGCTGACGAGATCGAGGCCCGCACCGGCTACGAGACGCGCGCCACGATCCTCGGCCACGTCCAGCGCGGCGGCACGCCGACGGCGTTCGACCGGGTGCTCGCCACCCGGTTCGGGGTGGCTGCCGTCGACGCGGTCCACCAGGGCGCGTTCGGGCAGATGGTCGCGCTGCGGTCCGGCAGCATCGTGCAAGTCCCGTTGGCGGAGGCGGTGAGCGAGCTCAAGCTCGTGGACCCAGAGCTGTACGGCGTGGCGAAGGTCTTCTTCGGCTGAGCCCGAGCGATCACTCGAGGATGGTGAGGGAGGTCACGTCGTCGCGCTTCGCCAGCGCGCTCAGCACCTGATCGAGCTCGGTCTTCGGCTCGGCGTGCAGCTCGGCCCGGACGAGGAAGACGCCGTCTTCCTTCTCGAGCACGACCGACTCCACGTCGATCTCGCGGATCTCGCGGAGCGCGGTGACGATGGCGCCCGGATCGGTGCCAGGCAGCACCTTGATCCGCACCTCGCCCCTTTCCCGTGACACGTGGCGGCGGATGAGCTGGCGCGGGACGCGCAGCATGACGAGGGCCAGCACGAGGGCGATCGTCGCCACCGTCGCCGCCCCGATGTCGCCCACGCCGGCGGCCAGACCGATCGCGGCGGTCACCCAGAGGCTCGCCGCGGTCGTGAGGTTGTGGACGCTCAGCCCCTGCCGGTAGATCATCCCCGCGCCGAGGAAGCCGATCCCGACGACGACCTGCGACGCGACCCTGGTGACGTCGACCTGGATGTTGGTGGTCGAGCGGACGGCGCGGAACTCCTCGAAGCCCAGGGTGGAGATGACACCGAAGAGGGCCGCGCCGAGACAGACCGTGATGTGGGTGCGCAGGCCCGCGGGTTGGTCCATCGCCTCCCGCTCGAAGCCGACCACGGCGCCGAGGGCGACCGCCGCGGCGATGCGTCCGATGACGTCAGCGTCCCAGAACATGGGCCGAGCGTAGAGGGTCCTACGCGGCCGGCCGGACGGCGTCGTAGTCGCTGCGTGAGACCACCGGTCGCTCCTGACCGTTGGCATCGAGCGCGTTCGTGGCCTTTCCGTCCACCTTGAACTGCACGCGCGAGATCCCGGTGATCTCGGTCGCCGAGTACACCAGCTGTGCGAAGGCGAGCACGAGCTCTTGGCCCGACACCGCCAGCAGATCAGAGCTCAGGTCGATCGAGACCACACCGTCGGAGTTGATGTCCACGCTGAGCAGCTTCGTCTCGCTCGGTATCGACGAAGTCAGGCCGGCAGCTGTCTCTGCCTCGTCGGGCCGCTGCTCGAGCAGAGCTTCGATCCGCGCGAGCGGTTCCTGCGCGTCCTTGACCTCGCGCTCAGTCGGCGCGAGCAGCGGCTGCCCAGAGCCGCGGCTGATGAAGTACACCGGCACCGTCTCAGTGAGCGGTGAGGCAGGGGCGGTGGTGCTGTCGGTGACGTTCGGGTCGACGAGGTCGAACGGCACGTTCTCGATGGGGATGGCGCGGGGCTCGTCGTCCTCGCTGACCCCGCACGCGCCGAGTACGAGCACGAGCGCGGCGAGGAGTGCTCCCCAGTGCCTCACGCGGCCGGCTCTTGAATCGGGAGCTCGATCACGAAGCGAGCGCCGTCCTCACCGTCGAGCCGGTCCTCGACCCACACGTTGCCGCCGTGCAGACGGACGTGCTCGGCCACCAGAGCAAGCCCGAGCCCCACTCCCTCGCCGCGGGGACCGGCGGACCCGCCACGGGAGAAGCGATCGAAGATGAGCGCCCGGTCCTCCTTGCTGACACCCGGACCCCGATCCTCGACCGCTATCTGGACGCCGTCATCGACCTTGCGGAGCGACACGGCGGTCGCGCCGCCGCCGTACTTGGCAGCGTTGTCGATGAGGTTGGCGAGGACGCGCACGAGTCGGCGCTTGTCGGCCTCAACGACGACGCCGGCCAGCTCGGCGTCGAGCTCGACGGGCACGTCGGCGTCGGTCGACGCGCTGACCGCCTGCATGACCAGCTCCGCGAGGT
>CAYSAC010000564.1:0-2129 GCA_964428815.1 uncultured Acidimicrobiaceae bacterium
AGGGAACCGCCTCAGGGAACCGCCTCAGGGAACCGCAGGGACCTCCGGGCTCGTCGGATGGTCATGCACACCACGACACGGATCGCCGCGACCGCAACCGCATCCGCCCTCGCCCTCTTCGCCTGCAGCGGGGACGGCGGCTCGGTGAGCTTCCCGTCGCGCTCGACGGACACCTCCTCGCCCTTCTTCCGGGCGCAGGGCACCGGTGCGGCGACGATCGCCGACCTGGTCGCGTTCGACACGTGCGACGACGCGCTCGCCAACATCCGGGCCGAGGCGTCAGAGCGCGTCGGCCCCTACGGCATCCCCGGCGTCACGCCGTATGGAGGGATCGAGGGCGACGTGATGTTCGGCGTTCCCGCCGATAACGCCGCCGGCAGCATCGGTGGTGACGACGCGACGGCCGAGCGGTCAGCCGCAGCGCCGCAGGAGCAGAGCGCGTACTCGACGACCAACGTCCAGGAGGTCGGCATCGACGAGCCCGACGTCGTCAAGAACGACGGCGAGCGGATCATCAGCGTGGTCGGCGGAAAGCTGAGGGTGGTCGAGGTGCGCGACGGCAACCCGGTCGTGGTCGGCACCCTCGCGCTGCCGGAGGACAGTTCGGGCCACCAGCTGCTCGTGCAAGGCGACCGCGCGTTCGTGCTGGCGACCCACCAGGTCCAGGACGTGATGCCGATGGGTGGGCGGATGGCCTACATCCCTGCCGACAGCACGCTCTTCTCGATCGACGTCTCTGATCCGTCGGCGCCGAAGATCACCTCGACCCTGACCGTCGACGGCACGGTCCTCAGCGCGCGCCAGATCGGCGAGACGGCGCGGGTGGTCGTGAGCAGCATGCCCACCGACCACGAGTTCGTGTACCCGACGAGCGTGGCCGGCGAGGAGCGGGCCGAGCAGATCAACCGCGAGGTCGTCGAGGCGTCGACGCTCGAAGACTGGCTTCCCGGCTACAAGCTCGAAGCTGGTGGCGACGAGCGCAGCGGCACGCTCATCAGCTGCGACCGCCTCAGCCACCCCGGTGAGTTCGCCGGCTTCTCGACGGTGTCGGTCCTCACCTTCGACCTCACCGAGGACATCGACGAGGGCGACGGCGTCGGCGTCATGGCCGACGGCCAGACCGTGTACGCGTCGGCCGAGCGGCTGTACGTGGCGACGAACCGGTGGATCGACCCCGGCTCGCCCGTCGCCAGCGACGCGATCGCACCGCCCGAGCCCCAGCCCCAGGACCTCACCACTGGCATCCACTCCTTTGACATCAGCGGCGCCGGCCCGGCGATCTACCTCGCATCCGGCGAGGTGCGCGGCCACGTCCTGAACCAGTACGCGATGTCGGAGCACGAAGGCGTGCTGCGGGTCGCGACCACCGACGGCTCGGAGAGCTTCGTGACGACGTTCGGCCAGGATGGCGATCGCCTCGGCCAGCTCGGCCAGGTCGGCGGGCTCGGGAAGGGCGAGCAGATCTACGCGGTGCGCTTCATCGGCACGACCGGCTACGTCGTGACCTTCCGGCAGACCGACCCGCTCTACACGGTCGACCTGCGCGACCCGGCGCACCCGGCGGTGGTGGGCGAGCTGAAGATCGACGGCTACTCCGCGTACCTGCATCCCGCCGGCGAGGGCCGGTTGATCGGCATCGGGCAGGGCGCGACGCCTGAAGGCCGGGTCGTCGGCACCCAGCTGTCGCTGTTCGACGTGTCCGACCCCGCCCGCCCCACGCGGCTCCAGCAGCTCGTGCTGAGCGGCTCGCAGAGCGACGCCGAGTACGACGCCCACGCCTTCCTGTGGTGGGAGCCGGCCGACCTGGTCGTCGCGCCGCTGCAGGTGTACGAGGGCGAGCGACCCTTCATCGGGGCGATCGCCGCTCGGGTCACTGACTCCTCGATCGAGCAGGCCGGGCAGATCTCCCACGAGGACGGCAACACCGACCCCTACGACGGCGGCGGCATGATCCAGCGCTCCCTCGTGATCGGGGACTCCCTGTACACCATCTCCGACCGCGGCATCGAGGTCGACACCCTCAGCGACCTCGTGGAGCGGGCATTCCTGCGCTTCTGAGCACCTAACGTGCTCGCATGCGAGTCGGGATGCTCACGGGGGGCGGCGACTGCCCCGGTCTGAACGCGGTC
>CAYSAC010000565.1:0-2129 GCA_964428815.1 uncultured Acidimicrobiaceae bacterium
ATGGCGACGCTCGTGTCCCTCCAGGCTCACCCCGACGACGAGTCGATCGGCGCGGGCGGCACCATCGCCAAGGCCGTCCGCGACGGCCACCGCGTCATCCTCGTGTTCGCGACCCGCGGCGAGCACGGCGAGGTCACGGAGGGCTACCTCGACCCGGGTGAGCAGCTGGGGGAGCGCAGAGTGAAGGAGACGCTCGCGTCGGCCGAGGTGCTGGGTGCCCAGCGCGTCGAGTTCCTCGGATACCTCGACTCCGGGATGATGGGCACGCCAGAGAACGACCTGCCCAGCTCGTTCTGGTCGGCCGAGGTCGACGAGGCCGCGCAGCGCCTCGCCGCCATCCTCGAGGAGGAGTCGGCCGACATCCTCACCATCTACGACGCCGACGGAGGCTACGGGCACCCCGATCACATCCAGGTCCACCGCGTCGGCTTGCGTGCCGCGGAGCTGGCCGGAACGCCGCGCGTGTTCGAAGGCACGATGAACCGCGACCACATCCGGGCGCTCATGGCGGAGGCCGAGGCGCTCCAAGGCGAGGACGGACCGAGCGAGCTCGATATGGAGACCTTTGGGCGACCAGCCGACCTCATCACCACCACGGTCGACGTGCGTGAGTTCATCGACGTGAAGCGGCGCTCGATGCAGGCCCATGGCAGCCAGATCAGCGAGACCTCGTTCTTCCTCGCCATGCCGGAGGAGGCGTTCGTCGCGGCCTTCGGCCAGGAGTGGTTCATCCGCCGGGACGTCCCCTCCGACCACCGCGACGACGACCTCTTCGCTGGGCTCTAGGAGATGGCGCGGCTCGTCCTCGTCCGCCACGGGCAGGCGGCCGCGGGTTGGGACGCCGACCCCGATCCGGGGCTCGACGAGGTCGGCCGGACGCAAGCCGAGGCCGTGGCCAACGCGCTCGCACCGCTCGGCCCGTTGCCGATCGTCGTGAGCCCATTGCGGCGCACGCTCGAGACGGCGGCTCCGCTCGCGGCCCGCTGGGGCGTCGAGCCGGTGGTTGACGAGCGCGTCGCCGAGATCCCGTCGCCCACCGATGACCTGGCCGAGCGAGGCGCGTGGCTCGCGAAGGCGATGGGCGGCACGTGGTCCCAGCTGGGCGGGCGGTGGTCGTCGTGGCGGGACGAGCTCGTCGCCGGGCTGCTCGCGATCCCACATGACGCGGTCGTCGTCACGCATTTCATCGCCATCAACGCCGCCGTCGGTTACGCAGCCGGCGACGATTCGGTGGTGTGCTTCGCACCGGGCAACGCCAGCCGCACGATCCTCGAGACCGAGGGCAGGACGTTGCGCGTCGTCGCGCTCGGCGACGAGGCCCGCACCGTGGTGCGTTGATGAGCAGCGCGTGGATCCACACCGCGTTCGCGCAGCAGATCGTGTTCGGTGCGGGCACCGTCGCTCGGCTACCAGACCTCGTGAAGGCCCTCGGCGCGCGCCGGGTCCTGCTCGTGACCACCGAAGGACGGCTCGCGTCGGACGAGGGCGCGCGGGTCGTGCGGTCACTTGGCCGCACCCTCGAGTCCACCTTCTCGGAGGTCACGTCGCACGTGCCGGTCCCGCTCGTGCAGGCGGCGACGTTGCAGGCGCGCCGTGACGGCATCGACGCTGTGGTCTCCTTCGGTGGTGGGTCGTGTGCGGACCTGGGCAAGGCCGTGTGTTTCTTCCTCGAGCAGGAGTCAGGCATGCCTGGCGCGACGCACGTTGACCGGCCCGCGATCGGCCACATCGCCATCCCGACGACCTACTCGGGCGCGGAGCTCACGCCATTCTTCGGGATGACCGATCCGCACACCAAGCAGAAGCAGGGCAGCGGAGGCCCGACGCTCGCCCCGCTCGGCGCGATCTACGACGTCGACCTGACGCTGTCGACCCCGCCGCGGGTCAGCGCCGAGACCGGGCTCAACGCGCTCGCGCACTGCGTGGAGGCCGCCTACTCGCCAGTGCGGACACCGGAGGCCGAGGCGATCGCGCTGGCCGGCGCGGCGCGGATAGCGGTGTCGCTGCCCGACGTGGTCGACCGCCCGGACGATCGCGAGGCGCGGTCAGCGATGCTCGAGGGCGCGTGCCTCGCGGCGCGCTGCTTGCACAACGCGGGCATGGGTGTGCACCACGGGCTCGCGCAGCTC
>CAYSAC010000566.1:0-2125 GCA_964428815.1 uncultured Acidimicrobiaceae bacterium
TGGGCCTGCTCGATGACGCTCAGGTGGCCGCGCTCGTCCACCTGCTCGATGCGGGTGATGACGATCGGCTGCACGTACTCGCCGCGGCGAGCGAACGTCGAGTACGCGCTGGCCATGTCGAGGACCGACACCTCGCCCGAGCCGAGCACGAGCGAGTTGACGACCGGCAGCTCGGCCGAGATGCCCATGCGGTCGGCGAGGGTCACGACGTTCTCCGGGCCGACCTCGAGCATGAGCTGCGCGAAGACGGTGTTGGACGAGACCCTGGTCGCCTGGATGAGGTCGAGCACGCCCTGCTCGGTCCCGCCGTAGTTCCTGACCTTCCAGTCCTTGCCGGCATTGGCCTTCGGCAGCGTCAGCTGCGACGGCGCCTCGAAGCGCGAGTTCAGGGAGATGCCCTGGCGGATCGCCTCGGCCAGCACGAACGGCTTGAACGCCGAGCCCGCCTGGCGGCCGCTGCCCCCGCCGTCCTTGCCGACCGCGAGGTTGACCTCGCTGGCATTGAAGTCGCGGCCGCCGACCATGGCCCGCACCTGCCCGAGGTCGTCGACCGCGACGAGCGCGGCTTCGGGGTCGTCGTCCTGGTTCAGCGTCGAGGTGATCGCCTGCCAGGCGTCCTTCTGCATCTTGGGGTCGAGCGTCGTGTAGACGCGGAGCCCGCCGCCGTAGAGGACGTCCTCGCCGTAGCGCCCGGCGAGATACCGACGCACGTGCTCGACGAAGTACTCGGTGCCGATCCCCCGCGGGTTGACCTCGCCGAAGCCCTTCTTCTCGCTGCGGGGTCGCAGGTGCTCGTCGTCCCACGGCGTGGCTGCCGCGTTCTCGGCCTGGGCGGCGGTGATGTAGCTCTCGGCCACCATCGCGTCGAGCACGGTCTGGCGCCGCCGGCTCGCCTCCTCAGGGTCGCGCGCCGCGTCCGCCGACTCGGGGGCGCGGATCAGGCCGGCCAGGTAGGACGCCTCCGGCAGCTGCAGCTCACCCACCTCCTTGCCGAAGTAGGCGCGCGACGCGGCGTCGACGCCGTAGGCACCGCGGCCGAAGTACACGGCGTTGAGGTAGCGCTCGAGGATCTCGTCCTTGGTGAGCTCGCGCTCGAGCTTCACCGCGAGCACGGCCTCCTTGAGCTTGCGGGTGAAGGTGCGTTCGCTGCTCAGGTACGCGTTCTTCACGTACTGCTGGGTGATCGTCGAGCCGCCCTGGCGGTTGGCGCTGGAGTTGCGGACGTCGGCAAGCAGCGCCCGCCCGATCCCGAACGGGTCGACCGCGCCGTGGCCGTAGAAGTTGCGGTCCTCGGCGGCGAGCACGGCCTCGAGGAGGATGTCCGGCACCTGGTCGAGGCGGACGTTGATGCGGTCCTCCTCGGCGCTGAAGCTGGCCATCGCGTTGTCGGGGCCACACGCCTCCTTGACCGTGGCCGCGCACACGAAGCTCGTCTGCCGCAGCGGGTCGGCCGGCGGCAGCTGGACGCTCGAGAGCACGTACCCAGCTCCAGCGATGCCGGCGACGAAGAGCAGCCCGGCGAGGAAGAGGCCACGGCGCCACCGCCAGAAGACGCTGCGGCGCTTGCCCTTGGGCGCGGGCCTGCGCTTGCGAGCAGACGCCTTGGCGCGCTTGGCGGGAGCGGATCTTGCGGGCATGGGGACCTATCGAGGCTAACGGGGGCGGCGCTGCAGATGGCTCGCGGCCACCGCCACCGCGGTGAGCGCGCCGCCGGCGAGCGCCACGGTGACACCCGTCGCGTAGCCGTCGAGTCGGGGCTCGCCCACCCAGGTCCACGACGTCGGGATCAGGACGAGCGCGGCGAGCGGCGGGACCATGGGCCACGGCACGGCCTCGGTGGACCGGCGCGCGCACACGGCCAGCGCGGCGACCGTGAGGAGCGCGGCGACGGCGGCGACCTCCGGATCCTCCGCGGGCGCGAGGGCCACGGCCAGCGCTGCCGCCCCGGGCACGGCACCAGCCAGCACCCAGCGGTCGTCAGTGGTGGCGGCGAGCACCGCTGCCGCCGCGAGCAGCAGGCCCGCTGGACGGGCATCGAGGGCGAGCGCGGTGATGGCCGCCAGCGCGAGCACCGGCCCCGGCGGCCGCTTGGCCACGGCGAGGGTGGCAGCCGCGGTGGCGAGGC
>CAYSAC010000567.1:0-2109 GCA_964428815.1 uncultured Acidimicrobiaceae bacterium
CGATGCCGACGCTGGCCGCGCTGGCGGCGCGGGGCGAGGTCGGGCGCGCCGCGGTGATCCCTCCTGGCTTCCCGCCTGGCAGCGACGTGGGCAACATGTCGATCCTCGGCTACGACCCGGCCCGCTACCACACGGGTCGCGCGCCGATCGAGGCCGCCGCCCTCGGCCTGCGGCTGGCGCCTGATCAGGTCGCGTACCGCTGCAACCTCTCGACGGTCGGCGCCGACGGCACGATGGTCGACTTCGCGGGCGGCCACCCCTCGACCGAGGACGCGGCGAAGGTGATCGAAGCGCTCGACGCCGAGCTCGGTGGTGACGGCGTGTCGTTCCACCCGGGCGTGCAGTACCGCCACATCGTCGTCGCTCCCGCGTCGTGGGCGGAGGCCGAGTGCACGCCGCCGCACGACCTGTCGGACAAGCCCGTCGTGCTGCCGACCGGTCCGGCCGCGCCGCAGCTCATCGAGCTCATGGAGGCCTCGCGGGAGATCGTCGGCGCGTCACCGCTGGCGGCCAACCAGATCTGGCTGTGGGGCCAGGGGTTCCAGCCGCAGATGCCCACCTTCGCTGAGGCCTACGGCCTGGGCGCGGGGCTGTGCACGGCCGTCGACCTGATCCGTGGGCTCGGTGTGCTCACCGGGATCGAGGTGGTCGAGGTGCCGGGCGCCACCGGCTGGTTCGACACCAACTACGAGGGCAAGCGCGACGCGGCGCTGCGCACGCTCGCCGACGGCGCCGATCTGTTCCTCATCCACGTCGAGGCCACCGACGAGGCCGGCCACGCCGGCAACCTTGACGAGAAGATCAAGGCGCTGGAGGCGTGGGACCGGCGGATCCTGCCGGGGCTGGTCGAGGGGCTCGACGCCCTCGGCCCGTGGCGGATGCTGCTGCTGCCCGACCACCCCACGCCGGTCGAGCGCAAGACCCACACCACCGACTCGGTGCCCTACCTTCTCGTCGACTCCTCGGTCGACGGCCCTGGCGGCACCTACAGCGAGCCCGCCACCGCCGGGCGCGCCGCGGTCCCGGGCCACGAGCTGATGGGCCGGCTCGTCCAGCGGTGAACGAGGACGCGGTCGACGTCGAGTGCCGCAACGCCAGGGCCGAGGCACAGGCAAGGGTCGGTGCGATCTACGAGGTCCGGGTGCTCGAGCCATCACCGCCCGCGAGCACCGATCCGCAATGGTTCGCCGACGATCCGGTGGCGCGAGGCGACGCCGGGACTGGCCACCCGATCATTTCGCCGGTCGGCACCGGCGACGAGCGCTGGATCGACCTCACCCACGACGATCCCGAGCTCGCCGGCTTCTGCATGACGCGCTGGCTCGGCCCCTACAAGCGGCTCGAGCCGCTCGCCGACGGGTGGGACGGCGCCCAGCGCTCGCTGCACCGCGTCGCGACGTGGATCCTCGCGCCCGCTCGGCGCCGGGCGAACGGGAAGATCGGCCTGCGGTGGACCCTCGGCGGGATCGGCACGCCGTTCTTCGGTGACGACGAGCAGGTGCGGGTGGACGGCACCGCGCTCGTCCATCAGGTCACCGGCTCGTGCCGGGCCGCGCCGCTCACCACGCTCGCCGACGCGGCCGCGTTCCTCGACCTCGAGCTCGACCCCGCGACCGACCACGGGTTCGCCGACGTCGTCGAGCTCGGCGATGTCGACGCGCCGCTGGCGCTGGACGAGCGCGCCGCCCTTGCACTGGGGGACTGGTTCGGGTTCACGTGGAGCGTGCTGGTTGAGCTGCGCGCCGAGCTCGGGGACCGAGGCCCGAGCCGGGTCCAGCTGTGGCCAGAGCACTTCGATGCGGCGTTCGACGCGGCCGGACCCGACGGGCTGCGGGCCAACCTCGGATGCTCACCGGGCGATGCCGCCGACCCCGAGCCCTACTGCTACGTCGGACCGTGGGAGCAGCAGCAGGGCGTGTTCTGGAACGCGTCGTTCGGTGCGGTGCTCCGCTACCGCGACCTGCTCGCCGCCGACGACCAGCGTGACCGAGCGCTCGCCTTCTACCGCGAGGGGCTGGCACTCCTCTGAGCTGACTCCTGGACCGGAGGCAATACCTAACGGATCGGACGCCTGAGGCAGTACCGCACGGATGCGCGGCCGATCTCAAG
>CAYSAC010000568.1:0-2108 GCA_964428815.1 uncultured Acidimicrobiaceae bacterium
GGTACATGTTGAAGAAGTAGCCGAGCCCGAGGCACATCACGAGGATCGGGTTCATCACCGAGTTCACGTTGTACGGGCAGATGTAGGGAAGGCCCATCGTGAGGATGTCGGTCTGCCCCTCGACCGGGACCAGCTGCTGGCGGAAGACGTTCGCGGTCGTCGACTCGTGGACGGCGTCGACCTCTCCCGCCTGCACCGAGGTGACGCCGTACGGCGCGAGCCAGGACTGGAACACCTTGCGCCGCGCGCCCGTCGGCATGCGGTCGAGCCCAGCCTTCATCGCGATGAACGTCGCGCGGTCGCGCGCACCCCACTCCCACTCGCGCTTCTGCAGCGTGCTCATCGGCCCCGACGTGCCGAACGTGTCGTTGTTGAGCGTGCTCTCGATCTGGAAGATCTTCACGCCCGCGTTGCGGAGGACATCACCCATCCGCCAGTTCGACGAGTGCAGCTCGCTGCGGTGGCGGTCCATGAACGAGCGGCTCTGCTGCATCGTCCTGACGTTGTGATGGTGGCGGAGGCTCCGGTAGCTGGCGAGCCCGGTGGCGGTGGACTTGTGCCCGCCGTCCATCGACACGAGGTTGATGTTTACGTAGATGATGAGGTCGCTCTCGGCGGCGCGCTTGTTGATCTCCACCTCCTCGCCCTGATCCGTCGTGCCGATGAACGCCATGCCGTCGGGGTCCTCGGCGTCGTGGTTGTAGAGCGCGCCGCTCGGGGCGAACGCGTCGTACACGCGGTCGCCGACGGCGTGCCGCAGCTCGGCCTCGGTCATCCTGCGGTGGAGCGCGAGCGCGGCGATGAGGTGCACGTCGTCGACGCCCGCTGCGGCCACGAGGTCGAGGACCGCCTCGATGACGCGCTGGCGGATGTCGGGCTTGCGCATCGGGGGCAGCGGCAGCGAGATGTCGTCGAAGCAGATCGTCAGCTTCATGCCCGGCCGCAGCAGGGCCGGCAGCGGCTCGCAGTCGCCGAGCGGGTGGAGCAGGGCGTGGCGGATCTCGGCGTCGACGTCGTCGAGGGCGGCGAGTGGCTCGGCCGGGTAGATGACGCGGGTGCGACCGGCGGGGAGCTTCTCCAGCCGGAAGCCCTCCCCGTGGTGGAAGAGGATCGGCGGGGTCGACCGATCGACCTCGAGCACGAAGCCGGGGCGGGGCATCAGCGGGTTCCCTTTCGGAGGTCGAACGCGATCTTCACCGCGCCGCGCCCGCCGGCGTTGGCGGCGTGCTCGATGGCGTCCTCGAAGCGAGCGAGGGGATAGGTGGCGGAGACGAGCCGCCCGAGGTCGGCGTCGCGTACGAGGTCGAGCGCGGCCGCGAAGTCCTCGCGCGTGTAGGCGTAGGAACCGCGGAGGCTGACCTCGCGGTGCCAGAGGGAGGTGAGGTCGAGCGTGACGCTGGCGGGCATGCCGACGAGCACGATCGTGCCGCCCGGCGACACGACCTGCAGCGCTTGCCGCAGCGAGTCCTCGGAGCCAACGCAGTCGTACACGAGGTCGATGCCGCAGGTCAGGTGCTCGCCGATGACCATGGAGCCGGTGGCCGAGCGCGCGGCGCGAGCGAGCTCGTCGGGCGCGACCACTACCGTCGCGCCGAGCTCGTTGGCCAGGCGGCGCTGCTCTGGGTGCTTGGCGGTGGCGAGGACCAGGTTCTGACGCTCGTTGTCGGCCCCGATCGCTGCGAGCGTGAGCAGCCCGAGCGTGCCGGCACCGATGACAGCGGTCTGCTCGCCGGTGTGGGGCGTGGCCGCGTGGATGGCGCAGGCGGCCGGCTCGACCATCATCGCCTGCTCGTCGGTCAGATCCGGCGGCACCTCGAGCAGCTGGCTTTCGTGGGCCACGAACATTGTCGACCAGCCGCCCCCCGTCGACTCGCAGAACCCCGTCTGCAGACCGGGTTCGAGGTGACCGAAGGCGATGCGCTCGCAGAGGTTGATCCGGTCGTCGGCGCACATGTGGCACGGCGGGTCGATGCCGCGAGCGGCGCAGCCGAGCACAGGGATGAGCACGACCCGTCGCCCGTCCTCGGTCTCGCCCACGACCTCGTGACCGGGCACGAACGGGAACGAGACGATCGGCTCGAAGTACCGCGACGACGCGCCGTCGATGG
>CAYSAC010000569.1:0-2091 GCA_964428815.1 uncultured Acidimicrobiaceae bacterium
GGGTCGGTCATGGGATCGAACCTAACCTCGGCCGCGGTGCCACGGCTCATCCCACTCGAAGCGACCGGCGACCTCGGATTCGTCGACGCGCTGCAGCGCGCGTGGGACGACGGAGACGCAGTGCTGCCGGTCGACCCTCGCCTGCCGGCCCCAGCGCGCGAGCGCGTCCTCGCCGCGGCGCGGGTGCGCGAACCGACGGAACCCGGCGATGCGCTGGTCGTCGCGACCAGCGGGACTACTGGGGACCCCAAGGCGGCAGTGCTGACCCGGGAGGCCGTCGCCGCGTCGGCGCTCGCGACCAGCGCGCGGCTCGCTGTCGATCCCGCGACGGATCGGTGGCTCGCCTGCCTGCCGCTGGCCCACGTCGGCGGCCTCGGCGTCGTCACGCGCGCCCTGCTCACCGGCACCGCGCTAGAGGTCCATCCGCGGTTCGACGCCGGAAGAGCCGAGGGGGCGGCACGCGCTGGTGCCACGCTCGTCTCGCTCGTCCCGACCGCGCTGGCACGCCTCGATCCTTCGCTGTTCCGGGTGATCGTGCTCGGCGGCAGCGCGCCGCCTCCGGACCGGCCGAGCAACGTCGTCGCGACCTACGGCATGACCGAGACGGGTGGTGGCGTCGTCTACGACGGCACGCCGCTCGACGGTGTCGAGCTGCGCACGACCGGCGAGGGAGAGATCGAGGTGCGGGCGCCCATGCTGCTCCGCTGCTACCGGGACGGCAGCGATCCGAGGACCGCTGACGGCTGGCTGCCAACCGGCGACCTCGGCGAGGTGACCGGCGGACAGCTGCACGTCCACGGCCGGCGTGGCGAGCTCATCATCACCGGCGGCGAGAACGTCTGGCCCGCAGCCGTGGAGCAGGCGGTGTCCACCCATCCTGCTGTGCGTGAGGTGGCCATCATCGGCCGGCCGGACGAGGACTGGGGGACGCGTGTCGTCGCGCTGGTCGTACCCACGAACCGCGCCAACCCGCCGTCACTCGATGCCCTGCGGGCCCACGTGAAGGAGCGGCTGCCCGCCTACGCCGCACCGCGCGAGCTCGAGCTGGTCGACTCGTTGCCGCGCACCGCCCTCGGCAAGGTCCGCCGAGCCGAGGTCTCGTAACTCGGTTCTCTCTAGGTCCCTGGTCGGATGAGCGCGCCGCCGTCGATGACGAGCGTGTGGCCGGTGATCCACGAGGAGAGGTCACTGGCGAGGAAGAGCGCGCCGTTGGCGATGTCCTCCGGCTCACCGAGCCGGCGGAGCGGCATGCGCTTGGCCATCTGCTCCTCGGCCGGCTCCCACAGCGCCCGCGCCATGTCGGTCTTGACCAGCCCCGGCGCGAGCGCGTTGACGCGCACGCTCGGTGCCAGCTCGGCAGCAAGCGTGCGCGTCAGGTGGATGACGGCTGCCTTGGTCGTGTTGTAGATGCCGATCGTCGGCTCGATGGACATGCCGCCGATCGACGCTACGTTGATGACCGAGCCACCTCGCTCCTGCATCGACGCCCGCCACGCCATCTGGGTCCAGAAGAAGACGCCGCGGAGGTTGACCTGCATCGTCTTGTCGTACCGAGCCGGATCGATGTCGATGGTCGGTCCCATGTACGGGTTCGTCGCAGCGTTGTTCACGAGGATGTCGATGCCGCCGAACCGTTCGACCGTCGCGTCGACGCACGCCTGGGCCTGGTCGAGCTCGCCGGCGTTGGCCGCGAACACCGCGGTGTCGCCGCCGATCTCGCCCGCCGCAGCTTCGAGCGCGTCCTGCTTGCGCGACGACAGCATCACCGACGCGCCGGCATCGGCGTACGCCTTCGCGATCGCCTTGCCGATGCCGCGCGACGCGCCGGTGATGAGCGCGACCTTGCCCTCGAGTGAGATCTCCACGGATCGGCACCCTAGTTATCAACCCATAGGGTGAACCGCATGAACCGGCTCGCCCAGGAGACCAGCCCGTACCTGCGCCAGCACGCCGACAACCCTGTCGACTGGTTCCCGTGGGGACCCGACGCGTTCGACCGGGCCCGCGCCGAGGACAAACCGATCCTGCTGTCGGTCGGGTACTCGGCCTGCCACTGGTGCCACGTCATGGCGCATGAGTCCTTCGAGGACA
>CAYSAC010000570.1:0-2076 GCA_964428815.1 uncultured Acidimicrobiaceae bacterium
CCGACCTCGGCGCTCGCAAGATCCGTGACGAGCTCGCGGCGATGGAGGTCATGTCCGTCAACCCGGTCCACCGGCTCGTGACACCGCGGCTGTGGGCGGCGAGCACCGTAGGCATCTTCCTCGTCTCCTTGGTCAGCGTGTCCGGGATCGCCGGCGGCTACTTCTTCAACGTCGTGATCCAGAAGGTCACGCCGGGCGCGTACTTCCAGGGCTTCACCTCGCTGGTGCAGCTGCCCGACCTCTACTCGTCGATGGCCAAGGCGTGGGTGTTCGGCTTCATCGCCGCGATGGTGGCCTGCTACAAGGGCATCTACGCGAAAGGTGGGCCGAAGGGTGTCGGCGAGGCCGTGAACCAGGCCGTCGTGATCACGTTCATCCTCATCTTCTTCGCCAACTTCGTCATGACGTCCCTCTACTTCGCGCTGGTCCCGCAGAAGTTCTGATGGCGGCGCCCGCTCGTCTCTTGCGGCCTTTTCGGGCCACCGGTCAGGCGTTCGGCGATGCGCTGGAGGACGTCGGTCGCCAGCTCGGCTTCTACGGGCGCGTGCTCGTCGAGACCGTGACGCAGGTGATCATCAAGCTGAAGTACCGCAGCGTGGTGTTCAACCTCGTCAGCGACATCACCATCGGCGCCGGCGCGCTGATCGTCGGCGGCGGGATGATCTTCGTCATCTTCTCGATGTCGTTCTTCACCGGCACCGAGGTCGGCCTGCAGGGCTTCAAGGGCCTGGAGCAGATCGGCGCCGAGGCGTTCACCGGGCTGGTCGGCTCGTTCGCCAACACGCGGGAGGTGACGCCGCTCATCGCCGGTGTGGCGTTCGCCGCGCAGGTCGGCGCCGGGTTCACCGCCGAGCTCGGGGCGATGCGCATCTCCGAGGAGATCGACGCGCTCGAGGTCATGTCGGTGCCCTCGCGCGTCTACCTCGTGTCCACCCGAGTGGTGGCTGCGCTCATCGCGATCATCCCGCTCTACCTGATCTCGCTGTTCGCCAGCTTCTTCGCCACGAAGCTCGTGTCGACCCAGTTCTTCGGCCTCTCGTCCGGCGTCTACGACTACTACTTCCGCCTCTACTTGCCGCCGATCGACATCCTCTTCAGCCTCATCAAGGCCGGCATCTTCGCCGTCGTGGTCGCCCTGATCCACTGCTACTACGGCTATTACGCGAGCGGCGGACCGGCCGGCGTGGGCGTCGCCGTCGGGCGGGCCATCCGCCTCTCCATCGTCGCGGTGGTCGTGCTGAACCTCGTTCTGTCTCTCATCTTCTGGGGCGGCGGCAACACCGTGAGCCTCACGGGGTGACGGCGTGCTGACCACCCGCCGCAGGGAGATGCTCACCGGGGCGATCAGCCTCATCATCGTGATCGCCCTCACCTCGGTCGGCATCAAGTATGCCTTCGGGGCGTTCGACGGCGGCTACCAGCTCATCGGCGAGTTCGACGCTGCCGGCCAAGGGCTCATCGACAGCTCCGACGTGAAGATCCGCGGCGTCAACATCGGCGAGGTCAAGCGCGTCGAGCTCGTGGAAGGCAAGGCGCGGGTCACGATGCGCATCAACGACGGCGAGGAGATCCCGAAGGACGCGCAGGCCGTCATCCGACCGAAGACGCTCTTCGGTGAGAAGTTCGTCGACGTCATCCCCGGCGACCACGAGGCCGACGGCCCGTACCTCGCCGACGGCGAGCGGATCGAGGACACCCTCGGCGGCTTCGAGCTCGAGAAGGTGCTCAGCGACGCGTTCCCATTGCTCGAGGCCATCGACCCTGCCGAGCTCCACGTCATCGTCGACGAGCTGGCCGAGTCCGGCCGCGGGCTGGGTGAGACGATCAACCGCTCCATCGTCAACGGCCAGCGCCTCACCGACATCAACGTGCGCCACGACGCCGACACGCGCCAGTTCCTTGGTGACCTCGCGGACCTGTCCGATGAGCTCGCGGGGCGAGCGGACGATGTCGTCGCCGCGGCGGAGGACCTCAACGTGGCGTTGCCCACCATCAACGCCAGGGCGGACGAGCTGACCACCGTGCTCGACCAGCTGGCGCGGCTCAGCCGCGACCTCGCCGACGTGCTCGACGCCA
>CAYSAC010000571.1:0-2074 GCA_964428815.1 uncultured Acidimicrobiaceae bacterium
AGCTCTCGCACCCCGATCATGATCAAAGGGTACGCAGGGGGTGTGACAGGAACGGGGGCCGCCCCAACCTCAAGCTGTCGGGCGTCGCTCCGCCAAGTGAAGTCCGAAAACGGTCACGATGCTGCGGAGCGACGTCGCCGGAGGGATGTGCCGACCCGGCGAACTGGGTTCGGCCAGGATGGCGAAGTGAACCAGGAGATCGAGTATCGGTGGCGCAGCGAGATCAGCGACAGCGATCTCGTCGCCCTGACGGAGTCGTATGGCGGTAAGTCCGAACCTGGCTGGTGGTACCGCATCCGTCCTCACAGCCTCGGTTGGGTGACCGCCCACCTGGCTGACGGAACCCCCATCGGCTTCGTCAACGTCGCCTGGGATGGCGGGGACCACGCGTTCCTTATCGACACCAAGGTGCGTCCCGAGCATCAGCGCCGTGGCATCGGCACCGAGCTCGTCAGGCTGGCCGCTCTACAGGCCAAACGCGCGGGCTGTGAGTGGATGGAAGTCGATCTCGAGGACGAGGAACGACTTGCGCGCTTCTACTTCGGTGCCTGCGGTTTCCACCCGACACACGCTGGGCTGCTCCACCTGGCGACGAACACGTGAGGCCGGCCGGCTCGGCGCCGCGTCGATCAGCGGACGATCGCGACGAAGACGAAGAGACGGCCGTCGTCGGCGAGCAGCTCGGCTTGCAGCAGGCCCCTGCCCTCCACCGGGAAGCTGGTGCCCTGCTCCGCTTCGACCCGGTGGGCGTGGGTGAGGCTCCCGGCTCGGGCCAGCGCCCCCCGACCTCGTAGCCGAGCTCGCCGCTGGCCGGGACGGTGACGGCGATCACGCCCTCCTCCACGAAGACGCCGAAACCGGGGCTGGCCGCACCGACGACGTACCAAAGGGCGCCCTCGCGGGGAGCGCGCGCCAGCTCCGCTCGTTGAGGCGGCCGATGGCGTCCCACAGCTCGTCGGCGCGGAGCTCGCCCGCGACCGGTGGTGCCGGTCGGCGGTCGCGCTCGAGCACCTGGCGCCGTTCCCACGAGCGGCAGCGGTTGACGACGGCGGTGCGGAGGGTAGGCCGCGGGCAGCTCGACGCGGTCCCACGCCTGGTGCACGGCAACGAACGCGTCCTGCACCATCTCCTCGGCGACCTCCCCGTCCCGGCACATCAGGTACGCGACGCGCACCATCCGTTGGTACTGGGCCTCGTAGAGCCCCACCAGCTCGTCCGCCCAGGGTGGACTCATCGTCGTCACGTTAGGGAGACGCACGAACCGGTTCCGGTGTTCCCGGCGGTCCCCCTACGATGCACGCCCATGGCTGAGATCTCGCGCGAGGATGTCGCGCACGTCGCCAAGCTTGCCCGCCTGCAGCTGACCGACGCCGAGCTCGATGTGTTCACGGGCCAGCTGGCAAAGGTGCTCGAGCACGCGCGCGACGTCGAGGCCCTCGACGTCGGCGACGTACCGCCGACCGCGCACCCGTTCCCGCTCGTCAACGTGCTGCGCGCTGACGAGCCGCGGCCAACCCTCGACCGTGACGAGGTGCTCGCCGGCGCGCCGGTGGCCGAACAGGGCATGTTCCGCGTCCCGCCGGTCCTGGGCGAGGCGCCGTGAGCGCGCTCGAGATCGCGCGCGCCATCCGCGCCGGTGACCGGTCGGCGCGCGAGGTGGTCGACGAGCACCTCGCGGTCATCGACGCCCGCGAGGCGGAGATCCACGCGTTCAACCTCGTGCTGGCGGACGAGGCCCGCGCCGCCGCCGACGAGATCGACCGGCGCGTCGCCGCCGGGGACGACCCCGGCCCGCTCGCCGGTGTGCCGATCGCGCTCAAGGACAACCTGTGCACCCGTGGCGTGCCGACGACGTGCTCGTCTCGCATCCTCGAGGGGTGGCGCCCGCCCTATGACGCCACCGTCGTGCAGCGCCTGGCGGCGGCCGGAGCCGTGGTCGTCGGCAAGACCAACCTCGATGAGTTCGCCATGGGCAGCTCCACCGAGAACTCCGCGTTCGGCCCGACCCGCAACCCGCACGACACCACGCGGGTCCCTGGCGGCTCGAGCGGTGGCAGCGCCGCCGCCGTCGCCG
>CAYSAC010000572.1:0-2073 GCA_964428815.1 uncultured Acidimicrobiaceae bacterium
CGCCTCGGGAGCGGCCGGACGGTCGGACGGGAACGCCTGCGTCGGTGCCGGCTCGTCCGCCTCGGGAGCGGCCGGACGGTCGGACGGGAACGCCTGCGTCGGTGCCGGCTCGCCCGCCTCGGGAGCGGCCGGACGGTCGAACGGGAACACCCACGTCGGTGCCCGCTTGCCCGCGCCGGTACGCGGCACCATCAGCAGAGCCAGTTCGGGGGAGTCTGCCGTCGGCAACTCGCTTGCTTCGGGCCAGATCGTGTGCGCAGAACCGCTGCGGCCTTCCTGCAGCCCGGTTGCGGCGCGTACCCGGAAGGCAGCCGGCACCGCGTCCTGCAGCGTCCCCCGTTCGTACGGTTGGATCGGCCGGTACGCACCCGGCTCTGGCCACCACGCGGAGACGAGGCCTGCGATGATCGCGACCGCGACCAGGCCGGCGACGGCTCGCCGTGCGGGCCGGCCCCCGGTTGCCCGCCAGGTGACGCTGACGACCTGGCGGACGACGCGCATGAGGATGTAGCTGACGCCGAGCACCGGCGCCACGATGGCGACGAGGGACAACGCGCTCACCATCACGGCGAGCACCTCGGCGGCGGCGAACTGCTCGCCCATCAGGTGCCACTGCCGGCCGAGGCTCGCCAGGGCCGTGCCGAGTAACCGCGGCAGCGCCAGCGCCATGAGCACGACGGTCGCCAGCAGCAGCGGCACCACCACGACGACCCAGGTGGTGACCACAGCGCGCGCCCAAGGCTTCAGCAGCCTCGACTCGGGGTCGTGCCAATGGCCGGGCAGCAGCCCGAGGAGCGTCGGCTTGATGCGGTGGTACAGATCGGGGACGCCGGTGACGTCCGCGAGCACGTGGTAACCGTCGAAGCGGATCAGCGGTATGAGATGGCGCACCATCTGCAGCACCTGCATAGCTATGATCAGCAGCAGCGCGTCCCAGCGGCTGACCCACCACACGCCGAACATGGCGACGGCGACGATCGCGTTGAAGTACAGGCCACCCAGGTCGGTGCGCAGACGTCCGCCACGGCCGAGCCGGTAGCTGTCCGAAACGTCGGTGTAGAAGGCGGGCCACACGATGTACAGCCCTACGCCCATGGCGCCCGGGGTCGCCCCGCCGTACCGCGCCGCGGCGGCGTGGCCGAACTCGTGAAAGCCAGCCGACACCGCGGTCAACGCGAAGACGGCCAGTAGCAGCCCCGGCTCGTCGAAGGCCTGGTGCGCCGCCGAGGCCAGCCCCTTCTCCAGCATGACCCACACGAACACGGCGACGAAGGCCGCTAGGACGGCGGCCACAACGAACGGGTTGAACAGACGGGCGAATGGCTTCGTGACGCGCAGCGTCACCGACGGATCGGAGACGACATGTCGGAAGCTCAGCCCCAGCAGCGGTTTCGACCTCTTGACCTCCGGCTGCGACCCATCGGCCAGCTGTAGGACGCCAAGGGTGCGCAACTTGGAGTCGCACAGCGTGTGCACGTCGTCCGCACTCACCGGCCGTCCGAACGTGGGGCTCACGGCGTCGGCGATCTCGTCGTAGGTCCGCCGACCGTCGACTGCCTCGAGGACGAGGTACAGCAGCTTGGTCAGCTGGAGCGTCTGCCCGTCCGAACGGCGCACCAGCGCCGGGGGCTCGCGGTAGCCGGACCCGGGGATCTCGCCGATGAGCTCGACACCATCCGCGCGGACCGGGACGCCCCCGTCATCGACAGGCCCGCCACTCGCCTCGGGCCCCAGGCGTCCGTCGAGCGGCGACGCCGCTTGAGCGGCATCACGTCCCGACGGGGCTGCTTCCCTGGAGGTCGGGCTCACGACAGCGCGCTATTCGATGATCTCGACGTCTTGGTCTGCCACCGCGGTGGCCTCGGAGTCGGGGGAGTCGATGTTGGCCGCGACGGCGGCGGCGATCGGTTCCACGACGTTCACGCCTCCAGCATCTCCGCCTTCGCCACCGGCTCCGCCGTAACCGCCAGTGCCGCCCTCGCCACCGGCACCGCCGACGCCGCCAGCGCTGCCGTAGCCGGCCTGGGCAAATGCGTCACCGCCGTCGCCGCCGCCGTCGCTGCCGCCGTCACC
>CAYSAC010000573.1:0-2064 GCA_964428815.1 uncultured Acidimicrobiaceae bacterium
AGGCCACCGCGATCGCGGACGCTCGCGCCGCGCGCATGCGCCACCTCGACGAGACCGGCGTGTACGTCCAGGTCATCGCCGACGGCGGCATGGGCACCGGTGGCGACATCGCGAAGGCCATCGTCTGCGGCGCTGACGCCGTCATGATCGGCTCGCCGCTCGCCGCTGCCCACGAGGCACCCGGGCGTGGCTATCACTGGGGCATGGCCACCTTCCACCCGACGCTGCCGCGCGGTGCCCGGGTCAAGACCCAGGTCCGCGGCAGCCTCGAAGAGATCCTCGTCGGCCCCGCCCACGAGAACGATGGCCGCATGAACCTCTTCGGCGCTCTCCGCACCTCGATGGCCACCTGCGGCTACGAGTCGGTGAAGGAGTTCCAGAAGGCCGAGGTCATGGTCGCCCCCGCCCTCCAGACCGAGGGTAAGAGCCTGCAGAAGAGCCAAGGCGTCGGGATGGGCCACTAGTGGTCCGTCGCCGGATTGTCGACCTGCCTCGTCGGCCAGTGGCGCCTCTGGCTGCGTCGCTCCTCCTTGCGGTAGGGCAAGGCTACGACTGCGTCGTCGGCTCCTTGCCAGCGACGCCCCTGGCTCGACGGATGCACGCCGCCAACTCCACGACGGGCCACTAGGCCCGGCCTTTGGCTGACTCGTTCGACACCGTCCTCGTCGTCGACTTCGGCGCGCAGTACGCCCAGCTGATCGCGCGGCGGGTGCGCGAGGCGCACGTCTACAGCGAGATCGTCCCCCACACGATCACCGCCGAGGAGATCGCGGCGCGCAAGCCCGCGGGCCTCATCCTCAGCGGCGGGCCCGCGTCCGTGCACGCCGACGGCGCGCCGTCGGTGGACCTGGGCATCTACGACGCGGGCGTGCCGCTGCTCGGCATCTGCTACGGCGCCCAGCTGCTCGCGCGCGACCTCGGCGGCGAGGTCGCCAAGACCGGCCGTGGCGAGTACGGCCGCACCGAGCTGACGCTCCAGCAGCGGGCGGTGCTGTTCGGCGCCGCGCTGCCGTCACCGCAGCCGGTGTGGATGAGCCACTTCGACACGATCACCCGAGCACCAGTCGGCGCCACCGTCGTCGCCTCCACGCCTGACACGCCGGCGGCCGCGTTCGAGTCCACCGAGCGCGGGATCTACGGGGTGCAGTTCCACCCGGAGGTGATCCACACCCCGCACGGCCAAGAGGTCCTCGAGCACTTCCTCTACGACGCGTGCGGCGCCAAGCCCACGTGGACGATGGGCTCGGTCATCGACCAGCAGGTCGCGCTCGTGCGCGAGCAGGTCGGCACCGGCAAGGTCATCTGCGCGCTGTCGGGCGGGGTCGACTCCGCCGTTGCCGCCGCGCTCGTCCACAAGGCGGTCGGCCCGCAGCTGACCTGTGTCTTCGTGGACACCGGGCTCATGCGTCAGGGTGAGGGCGAGCAGGTCGTCGAGACCTTCCGCCGGCACCAGGGCATCGAGCTGATCCATGTGCGCGCCGCGGACCGCTACTTCGAGCGGCTCGAGGGCGTGTGCGATCCCGAGGACAAGCGCAAGACGATCGGCGAGCTCTTCATCCGGATCTTCGAGGAGGCCGCCGGCGGCATCGAGGACGCACGCTTCCTCGTGCAGGGCACGCTCTATCCCGACGTCATCGAGTCGGGGACGAAGGACGCGGCCAAGATCAAGAGCCACCACAACGTCGGTGGGCTCCCTGAGGACATGCAGTTCGAGCTGGTCGAACCGCTGCGCAGCCTCTTCAAGGACGAGGTGCGCAAGGTGGGCTCCGAGCTCGGTCTGCCCGACGAGATCGTGTGGCGCCAGCCGTTCCCCGGGCCGGGGCTGGGCGTCCGCATCATCGGTGAGGTCACACCCGAGCGGGTCGGGATCTTGCAGCACGCCGACGCGATCGTTCGTGAGGAGATCCGCGCCGCGGGGCTCGAGCGCGAGATCTGGCAGGCGTTCGCGGTGCTGCCCGACATCCGCAGCGTCGGCGTCATGGGCGACGAGCGTACCTACGCCTACCCGATCATCATCCGCGCGGTGACGAGCGAGGACGCGATGACCGCCGACTGGGCGCGGCT
>CAYSAC010000574.1:0-2064 GCA_964428815.1 uncultured Acidimicrobiaceae bacterium
GCCGGAGCGGGCGCGAGCGCGGGAGCCGGGGCGGGAGCCGGCGCCGAAGCCGCCGCGGCCCGCTCGGGCTGGCGGAACAGCTCGACGACCCAGATCCGGCCATCGCTGGAGCGAACCACGCCCACGCCGCCCTGGCTGACCTCCCTGCGCAGCACGTTGTCGCGGTGCTTGGGTGAGGCCATGAACGCGTCGTGGATCGACTTCACGTCGCCGCCGACGCCGACGTTCTCGGCGACCACGGTCCATCCCTGCACCTCGGAGCCGAGGTTCGGGTTGTGGTATGGCTCGCCCCGCTCAGCCATGCGCTGGGCGTGGCGGCGGGCGACCTGGACGAGGTCGCTGGAGTAGCTCAGCGGCGCGATCCCCCTGCTTGATCGCTCCTGGGAGATCCGGCTGTTGAAGTCGGCTTCGGCGCCGGTGTCCTCGGCGTGGGCCGCGAAGGCGCCACCGAGGAGCAGGAGGGAGACCAGGAGGAACGTGAGGGTGCTGCGACGGAGGGCTTTGACGAGCACCTCTACTCGTTCGCCCCGACAACAGGCGCTACCTGCTCAGACGCGCAACACGGACAAACGGCACAGCCGCCTCAGATCGGACGTACCGCCACGCCACGTGCAAGGAGGTGGGCCTTGGCTTCGGCGATGGTGTGCTGGCCGAAGTGGAAGATCGAAGCAGCGAGCACCGCGTCCGCGCCCCCGTCGATGGCGCCCTCGGCGAGGTGCTCGAGCGTCCCGACGCCGCCGCTGGCGACGACCGGGATCGAGGTCGCATCCGTCACGGCCCGGGTGAGCTCGAGATCGAAGCCGTCGCGGGTGCCGTCCCGGTCCATCGAGGTGAGCAGGATCTCGCCGGCGCCGCGCCGCTCGCACTCCTTCGCCCACGCGATCGCGTCGATGCCGGTCGGTGTGCGACCGCCGTGGGTGAAGACCTCGAAGCGGTCGGCTGCTCGTCGCGCGTCGATGGCGACGACGACGCATTGCGCGCCGAACTCGGCTGCGATCTCGGCGATGAGCTCGGGGCGTTCCACCGCGGCGGTGTTGACCGCGACCTTGTCGGCACCGGCGCGCAGCAGCGCCCGTGCATCGTCGACCGAGCGGACGCCCCCGCCGATCGTGAACGGGATGAAGACCTGCTCGGCGGTCCGTCGGGCGACGTCGATGATGGTCTCGCGCTGGTGAGCCGACGCGGTGATGTCGAGAAAGACGAGCTCGTCCGCTCCCTCGGCGTCGTAGCGCGCTGCAAGCTCGACCGGGTCGCCCGCGTCGACGAGATCGACGAAGTTGACGCCCTTGACGACCCGGCCGGCGTCGACGTCGAGGCACGGGATGACCCTCACGGTGCGCACGCGGCCACCGCCTCGTCGATCGTGAAGGCGCCCTCGTACAGCGCGCGCCCGACGATGACCCCGGCGACGCCGGTGTCGTGGAGGGCGCGGAGATCGTCGAGCGACCCGACGCCGCCGGACGCGACGACGGGCACGGGCGTCGCGTCGACGACCCGCCGCAATCCGACGAGGTCGGGTCCGGCGAGGGTGCCGTCGTCGTGGATGTTGGTGACCACGAAGGACGCGGGTGACTGGCCCTCGAGCTCGGCCACCACGTCGAGCAGCTGCCGGCCGGTGCCGGACTCCCAGCCGCGGAAGCGAACCTCCCCGTCCTGGTGGTCGAGGCCGACAGCGACGCCGGCCGGATGCTCGGCCGCGAGCCGGCCGACGAGGCCGGGGTCGTCGAACACGGCGCTGCCCACGACGACGCGGCTGATGCCCTCGTCAAGGAGCGACCCGTCGCGCACGCCGCCGCCCGACTGCACGGGGGTGCCGACCGCCTCGGCGACGGCGACGACCAGGTCGCGGTTGCTGCCAGAGCGGCGGGCCGCGTCCAGGTCGACGACGTGGATCCACGTCGCGCCCGCGGCCTCGTAGTGCCGCGCCACCGAGACCGGGTCGTCGCCGTAGGACGTCTCCTGGTCGAAGTCGCCTTGGTAGAGCCGCACGACGCGCCCGTCACGGAGGTCGATCGAGGGATAGAGGTCCATCACGCGCAGATGGCGACGAAGCGCTCGAGGATG
>CAYSAC010000575.1:0-2062 GCA_964428815.1 uncultured Acidimicrobiaceae bacterium
TCAGTACTCGATGCCCTTGATCGCCTTGATGCCCTCGTCGTAGGCGTGCTTGAGCTTGACCATCTCGGTGGCGGTGTCCGCCACCTCCACCAGCTCGGGCGGGGCGTTGCGGCCGGTCATGACCACGTTCGTCTTCGGCGCCCGCCCGCGCACGCCAGCGACGACCTCCTCGACCGGCACCCAGCCGTAGGCGACGGCGTAGGTGACCTCGTCGAGGATGAGGAGCTGGTGCTCGCCGGACGCGAGCTTGGCCCTGGCGACCTCCCACGCGTGGCGGCCCTTGGCGACGGTCTCGTCCATGTCCTGGGACTCCCACGTGAAGCCGTCGCCCAGCGTGTGCCACTCGATGCCCAGCTGGTCGGCGAGCTTGCGCTCCCCCGTCTTCCACTTGCCGCCCTTGATGAACTGCACGACGGCGACGTTCCAGCCCCGCGCCCAACCCCGCGCCATGACCCCGAACGCGGCCGAGGACTTGCCCTTCCCGAGACCGGTGTTGAGCAGGACGATCGACTCGGCTCTGGCCATCCCACGACGCTACGCTCCGGGTCCGCACGCAGGGAACGCCGGTGGGAATCCGGGGCTGTCCCGCAACTGTCACCGGGCAGCAGCCCGGGAGCCAGACACCTGCCTGCCAGAGGGAAGGACGCGAGGACGTCGCATGCAGGTCGCATCACGGTGATCACCCTCGTGCTCGGGGGCACCCGCTCGGGGAAGTCCGAGGTCGCGGAGCGCACCGCCGCGTCCCTCCCCCAGCCGGTCACCTACGTCGCGACGGCAGCGTCGACCGATGACGGCATGGCCGTGCGCATCGAGCGCCACCGGCGACGCCGCCCAGCAGCGTGGGCGACGATCGAAGCCGGTCCTCGCCTCGTCGAAGTGCTGGAGACGCTGCAAGGGACGGTCCTCGTCGACTCGCTGGGCACATGGGTCGCGTCGACCACTGAGCTGGAAGCTGACGTGGACGGGCTGTGCGGCGTGCTCGCCGACCACACAGGGGACGCCGTGCTCGTGTCCGAGGAGGTCGGCCTCGGCGTCCACCCGACGACCGACCTCGGCCGCCGGTTCGCCGATGTCCTCGGCGAGCTCAACCAGGCCGTCGCTGCCGTCGCCGACGAGGTGCTCCTCGTCGTCGCCGGCCGGACGCTGAAGCTGTGAGGCGCGCGCTCGCCTTCCTGACGCCCTTGGGAGGCGCAGCCGAACCCGAGCCACGCACTGCCGGCTGGTTCGGGCCTGCCGGCTTCTTCATCGGGCTCGCGGTCGGAAGCATCTGGTGGGTCGCAGGCGAGCTCTGGACGCCCTTGGTGGCGGCAGCGCTCGCGGTGGCCGCCGACCTCGTCCTCACCGGCATGCTCCACATCGACGGCCTCGCCGACAGCGCAGACGGCCTGCTCCCCCACCTGTCCCGCGATCGGCGGCTCGAGGTCATGGCCACGCCCGACGTCGGCGCGTTCGGCGTCGCGGTTGTCACCACCACCCTCCTCGTGCGCCTCGCCGTGCTCGCGTCGCTGCCCCCCGACCCGCTGCTCGTCGCGGTCCTGTGGTGCACCTCACGCGCGCTGATGGCCGTCGTGCTCCGCGAGGTCGCGTACGCCCGCGCCGGCGGCTTGGCCACCGCGTTCGCGGGCGGCTCGGTGGTCGCGCCGATGGTCGCGATCGGGCTGGCGTCGACCGTCGCGCTGGCTGTCGACGCCGGGCCGCTCCGCGGCGTCGGCGCGGTGCTGGCCGTCCTGATCGCTGGCACGGCGGTCGTGGGTCTCGCCCAGCGGCGCCTCGGCGGCTACACCGGCGATGTGCTGGGCGCAGCGGGGGTCCTCGGCGAGACGGTCGGGCTGCTCGTGGTGGCGGCCCGATGACGGCCGCGACCCGCGCCCTCGGTGCCGCCGCCGGCCTCGCCGCCGACCGCGCACTGGGCGAACCGCCGCTCTCACCCCACCCGGTCGCCGCCTTCGGCTCCGTGATGGCCGCTGTCGAGCGCCGGCTGTACCGGGACGCGGCCGCGCCCGGCCTCGCCCAACTCGCGATCGGTGCCGGCGTCGCCGCCGTTACCGGCGCCGTTGGCCGC
>CAYSAC010000576.1:0-2062 GCA_964428815.1 uncultured Acidimicrobiaceae bacterium
GAGGTGCGCTCGAAGCGGAACTGGTCGACGGCCTGGCGGATGACGGCGAGCACCGCGAAGAGCGTCGTCGGCGAGCACGGCACGATCCGCTCGCGCAGGCAGACCTCGAGCAGCGCGACGTCGTGCTCATGGATGAACGCGTAGACGGCCTCGTTGGGGATGAACAGCACCAGCTCGTCGAGGGTGTCGTCGCCCTCGAGGTAGCCGCGCTTGGCCAGCTCCTTCACCCGGTTGCGGACATCGCGCAGGAACGCGGCACAGCACCGGTCGCGGTCGGCGTCGGTCGTTGCCTCGAGGTAGCGCAGGTAGTTGTCGATCGGGAACTTCACGTCCATGTTCAGCCGCCAGCCGCCGGGCAGCAGGAACGTGAAGTCGGGGATCGTGCCGGAGGCGGTGCTCGACTGCTTCACGTAGCTCGCGCCCTCGACGAACCCCGCCGCGCGCAGCACGTCGTCGGCCATGCGCTCGCCCCACTGGCCGCGCGCCTTGGGGCTGGCCAGCGCCTCCCGCAGGTGCTGGGTGGTCTCGGCCAGCCGGGTGCTGGCGAGCGTCGACTGCTCGAGTCCGGCCAGCAGCGAGCCGTGCTGCTGGGCCCGCTCGCGCTGCATCGCACCGACCATCTCGGTGACCCGCTCGAGCTCGCGCTTCATCTCCGTCGCCCGCTGCTCGAACGTCTCGTTGCGCAGGTCGAGCTCGCGCGACCCCATCGCCAGGTGGTCGCCCAGCTTGTCGCCGGCCATCGTGACCACGGTGTCGACCGTCTCGCGCAGGGCGCGCTCGCGGTCGGCCCTGGCCTGGCTCGCGACCCGGGTGGCCATGGAGCGAGCGACGACGACCCCCACCACCGCGGCGCCCACGAGGGCGGCGGCAAGGACGAGGAGCAGGGTGATCGCACTCATGTTGCGACCATACGCAGAGGGTGTGACAACGCCGGGGACCCGCCACGGCCAACGCTCGTATTGTGATCGCGTGCACGAGTGGAGGAGGGCGCATGGCTGAGCTCCAGGTCCACCGGCCGGAGGCGCTCAGCGTGCTGCCAGCCGCGTACGGGCCGCTCCTCGACCGGGCTGTCGCCGTGCTGGCCGCCGACGACCGCGTGCGAGCCCTGTGGGTGTCGGGCTCGCTCGCCCGCGTCGACGCCGATGCGTCGTCCGACCTCGACCTGCTCGTCGCCGTCGCCGATGACGCGTTCGACGAGTTCGCAGGGTCGTGGCGGGAGTGGCTGGCCGCCATCACGCCGACGGTCCTCGCCCGCGAGATCCCGAACCTGGCCGGCAGCTTCTACTCGCTCACCCCGACGTGCGAGCGCCTCGACGTCGTCGCCGAGCGGGCCGGCGACCTGCCCCGCACGGGGTTCCGCTGCCGCGCCATCGTGTTCGATCGGGACGGGCTGGACGCGCTCGTGCCCGAGGAGCCGCCGCCAGCCGGCCCCGATCCGGCGAAGGTGCTCACCGCCATCGAGGAGCCGCTCCGCTACCTCGCGCTGCTGCCCGCCGTCCTGGCGCGCGGTGAGCTGCTGCTCGCTCAGGAGGGCTACGCGCACCTCCGCCGCCGCATCTCCGAGCTGTTCCTCGAGGCGAACGCGCCGCTGCCGACGACGGGCGTCAAGCACTGGAGGGACAAGCTCAGCGACGAGCAGTACGCGGTGCTCGAGGCGCTCCCCTGGCCCCAGGCGGATCGAGATGAGCTCATCGCCGCGTACCGCTCGATCGCGGGCGTGCTGCTGGCCCATGGCCGCCCTGTCGCGGACGCGGTCGGCGTGCCCTGGCCGCAACCGCTCGAGGACGCGGTGCGAGTCCACCTGTTGCGAGAGCTCGACCTCGCGCTCCCGTGACGACGTTCATCACGAGGCTTGCGAGCAGCGGGGACGGAATACGGCTGGCGGTCAAGGACGCGATCGATGTCGCCGGCGTGCCGACGACCGTCGGCTGCCCCGCGGTCGCTGACGAGGCCGGCCCCGCGGCGACCGACGCCGCCTGCCTCGCCGGAAGCCGGGCCGCCGGCGTCCGGATCGTCGGCAAGACGAACCTGCACGAGCTCTGCTTCGGCGGCACTGGCATCA
>CAYSAC010000577.1:0-2048 GCA_964428815.1 uncultured Acidimicrobiaceae bacterium
GCAACCTCGCGCGCGCGCTCGGCGCCGGCGCGGCTGGCGCGGGCATGGGCGCGGTTGTGCTCGTTCCGGCGTCGCTCGAAGCGGCGGCGATCGGATCGATCGCGGCCACGGGCGCGACCGTGCTCGCCGTGCAAGGGAGCTACGACGCGGCCAACCGCCTCTCGGTCGAGGCGTCGATGGGGGGCGACGGCGTGGCGTGGGTCAACGTGACGCTGCGGGCCTGGTACGTGGAAGGCGCGACGACGGTCGCCTACGAGATCGCCGAACAGCTCGGCTGGCAGTGCCCCGACCACGTGCTCGCGCCTATGGCGTCAGGCGCGCTCGTCACCAAGCTGCACGACGGGTTCGACGGCCTGCGCCGCGCCGGCCTCGTCGAGCGCGCCGAGGTCCGCATCAGCGGCGCCCAGCCGGCGGGCTGCGCACCGATCGCTCACGCGTTCGCCACGGGTGCGACAGCCGTCGCACCCGTGCGCCCCGACACCGCGGTTGCGACGCTCGCGATGGGCGACCCTCCGGAGGGCGACCGCGTGCTCGCGCTGGCGCGTTCGACCGGCGGCACGCTCGTCGAGGTCCCCGAGCTCGACGTGGCTGGTGCCGCAGCGCTGGTGGCCGAGACCGAGGGCATCGTCGTCGAGCCGGCCGGCGGCGTCGTGGTCGCCGCGCTCGCCCGCATGGCCGAGACCGGTGGGGCACCGCGCCGCGAGCGGATCGTCGCCGTGCTCACGGGCGCACCACCATCCGCCGGAATGGCGGTCGACGAGACGGCGTTCACTACCATCGCACCCACCGTCGAGGCGCTCCGCAGCGCCCTGCCCGACCGACAGAGGAACCGATGAGCGTCACCGTCCGCGTGCCCACCACCCTGCGCACCCTCACTGGGGGCAAGTCCGAGGTGGCCCTCGAGGGCGCCACCGTCGGCGAGGTGTTCAAGGCGCTCGACGCCGCCCACCCCGGGTTCGCCGACCGCTTGCTCGACGACGACGGCAACCTCCGGCGCTTCGTCAACGTGTTCGTTGCCGATGACGACGTGCGCTTCCTGCAGGGCCTCGACACGCCCGTCGCCGACGGCACCGAGGTCTCGATCCTCCCCGCCGTCGCCGGCGGCTAGCTGTCACTACTAGTTCGTTCGGCACATATCTCTCAACGGGAGCGCAGGTCGGGCCGATCATCCTGAGCATGCCCGAGGTGCTCATCGTCGACGACGATCCCGATATCCGCGCCATGCTGCGGTTCACGCTCGCCGATCAGCACATGACGGTGTCCGACGCCGCCGACGGCGTCCAAGCGCTGCAGATCCTCGAGAGCGAGCCGCCGGATGTGATGGTGCTCGACCTGATGATGCCGAACCTCGATGGCTTTGGAGTCCTCCAAGCGATGCGCGAGCGAGGGATCGCGCCGACGACGCGGGTGATCATCCTCACCTGCAAGGAGGAAGGGCGCGACCTGGTGCGGGGGTGGGAGCTGGGTGCGGACGACTACCTCACCAAGCCCTTCGACCCCGACCACCTGGCCGCGAAGGTCCACGCGCTCGCCGGCGCAGGGACGGGAGCCGTGCACGAACTTTCCCGCCCAGAAGTGCCAAGAGCGCTGGCCGATCGGGTCCGGGCCGGCGAGCCTGCAGTGTGGACACGCTGAGCCGACCGTCGGCCGTCAGGTCGTTCGTCCCGCTTCATCACCATCGGTACAGCATTGAGGCGGCGCCACCTGCGCCGCCGTGGCCGACTATCGCCACCTGGAGTCCCGCTGCTCTCCGACTTCCAGTCAAGATCGAGCAGGTGTGGGCCGGGCTGCATTCGGCGATCGAGTCGACGGGCCCGAGCATGCGTCATGAAGGTCGTGCTGGACGCGGCGATCGCCAGTCTCCACGTCCACGACGGCACCTACCTGGAGCTCGCCGGGTCAGGCCAGGAGGGCCATCAGCTCAGGCCGATCGGGTCCGAGCGCGGGTTCGGGCGCCCGCTCATCCCTCGCCTGGTACACGGTCAGCACCCGAGCCATGAGGTCGGGGTCCGACATCAGCTCGTCGGGCTGGCTCAGCAGGTTGAAGC
>CAYSAC010000578.1:0-2046 GCA_964428815.1 uncultured Acidimicrobiaceae bacterium
AAGGGCGCGCGCGGCTCGAGGTCGGCGCGGCCGCCGGCGGACGGGTAGCACGCGGCGAGGTCGGCCGCGCGGCCTTCGAGAACGATGCGGTGCACCGCACCGAAGAAGCGCAGCACCAACGCGGTCTGCAGCGCGTCGTCGCGGTAGTGCTGCAGGAGTACCTCGGCGCTCGGCCCGCCGGTGTCGATCTCAGCGGCGATGCCACCCATGATCCGCTCGTAGAGGATCGAGCCCGCGTTCGCGCACGCGGTCGCCTGGAGCCCGAGGACCGTGCGAAGCCCCTCGGTGGGATCAGTCAACGTCGCGGAGCGCGGGGCAGACGAGCACGCCCTCGCCGACGCCCTTGAAGCTGCGGCGCCGCGCCCGCCCGAAGGTGACCCCGCGGAGCTCACCCACCGCGTCGCGCACGGTCGCGGTCACGAGCACCTGGCCGCCCTTGGCTGACTCCGCGACCCGAGCGGTGATGTTGACGTCGTGGCCGATGAGGTCGTCACCGGTGACGACCGCGTCACCGCAGTGCACGCCAGCGCGCAGACGGAGCGGCTCGGGTGGCACGTCGACGAGCTCGAGCGCGGCGAGCACCGCGGCCTCAGCCGAGGGAAACGACAGCATGAGCCCGTCACCGATCCGCTTCACGACCCGGCCGCCGCGGCTGCGCACGAGCGGGCCGATGGTGCGGTGGTGGTCCGCGATCAGCGCGAGCGCGGCCTCGTCCCCTTCGCGCGCCGTGAAGCGGGTGAAGCCCTCCAGGTCGGTGAACACGATCGCGACGGGCGACGGCGAGCGCTCCGATCCCTGCTCGGCACCCGCCGACAGGAGCTGGATGGCGTTGAGGCCGATGGCCGCCATCGCCGACGGCTGCCGCTCGACCGAGCGCTCGAGGAACCGCTGCACCACCTGCAGCGCGCTCGACGTGCGGACGGGGTGTTGGCCTGGCTCCTCGACCCAGTTGCGATCGACCAGTCCGACCTCGATCGCGGTGTCGACGAGCTCGGGATCGCGTTGCAGGAGCGCCGCGGCCCGTTCGGCGAGGCTCTGGCGGACCGAGCGGAACGCCGAGGCGCCGGCCGACCTCGCGTCCTCGTAGCCCGACATGAGAGTCAACCTACGCCGCGGGTAACGTGGATCCCACATGTTGCTCGAGACCATCGAAGGCCCCGCTGACCTGCGGCGTCTCACCTATCCGCAGCTCGAGACCCTCGCCTCGGAGATCCGCCAGTTCATCGTCGACGCGGTGTCGCGGACCGGGGGCCACCTCGGGTCAAACCTCGGCGTCGTCGAGCTGACGCTGGCCATCCACCGGGTCTTCGACTCGCCCCGCGACATCATCCTGTGGGACACCGGCCACCAGGCCTACGTGCACAAGATCGTCACCGGCCGCCGCGGGCAGTTCGCCACGCTGCGGCAAGACGGTGGCCTGTCGGGCTACCCGAGCCGGGCCGAGTCAGAGCACGACTGGGTCGAGAACAGCCACGCGTCGACGATCATCAGCTACGCCCACGGCCTGGCGACCGCGGTCGGCGACGACCGGCGCGTCGTGGCCGTGATCGGCGACGGTTCGATGACCGGCGGCATGGCGTTCGAGGGGCTCAACAACCTCGGGCACAGCGGGCGCAGGGCGATCATCATCCTCAATGACAACGGCCGCTCGTACGCGCCGACGATCTCCAAGCTGGGCGAGAGCCTCGCCCGGCTCCGGGTCAACCCCGCATACCTCCGCAACCGCGCCCGCTTCGACAAGCTGCTGCACGAGGTGCCGCTCGTCGGCGAGCGGCTCGAGCGCGGCGTGGACGGCATGGTCGCCGCGGTGCGGGAGATGTTCGAGCCGCCCGCGTTTTTCGAGAACCTCGGCGTGCGCTACACGGGCCCGTTCGACGGTCACGACATCGCGGGCGTGGAGCGCGCGCTCCGCCACGCTGCTGAGTTCGACGGGCCGATCGTCGTGCACGTGCTCACCCAGAAGGGCCGCGGCTACGCGCCCGCGGAGAACGACCCGATCAAGCGGCTGCACGACATGGGCGAGGCCAAGCCCGGCAGCTACACCGC
>CAYSAC010000579.1:0-2041 GCA_964428815.1 uncultured Acidimicrobiaceae bacterium
GCGTTCTTCTCGGTGGGCGTCGACGTCGTGGAGACGGCGACGTTCGGCGCGTTCGCGGTGCCGCTCGCCGAGTACGACATCGCTGACAAGACCCACGAGATCAACCTCCGCGCCGCGCAGATCGCGCGCGAGGTCGCGAGCGGCCACGATGGGTTCGTCGCCGGCTCGATCGGCCCCGGCACGAAGTTCGCGTCGCTGGGCCAGATCCGGTTCGCCGAGCTGCGCGACGCCTATGAGGTGCAGGCACGAGGGTTGCTCGACGGCGGTGTCGACCTGCTCCTCGTCGAGACCCAGTTCGACCTGCTCGGCGCCAAGGCGGCGATGATCGGCTGCCGGCGGGCGATGGCGGCGCTCGGCATCGAGGTCCCCCTCCAGGTGCAGGTGACGATGGAGCTCACCGGCACGATGCTGCCCGGCACCGAGATCGGGGCCGCCCTCGCCGCGCTCGACCCCATGCGCCCCGCGGTCATCGGGCTCAACTGCGCGACCGGGCCCGGCGAGATGGGTGAGCACCTCCGCCACCTCAGCCAGCACGCCCGGATGCCCATCGCCTGCCTGCCCAACGCCGGCATGCCATCGGTCGTCGACGGCAAGATGCACTACGACCTGACGCCTGAGCAGCTGGTGGCCCACCAGTCGCGGTTCGTCACCGAGCTCGGTGTGCAGGTCGTCGGCGGCTGCTGCGGCACGACCGTGGATCACATCGCCGCGCTCGCGGCTGCGGCCAAGGACCTCACCCCGGCGTCCCGCGCACCGGTCCACGAGCCGGGCGCGACCTCGATCTACAGCCTCCAGACCTTCGACCAGGACGTCACCTACCTGTCGATCGGTGAGCGCACGAACGCCAACGGCTCGAAGAAGTTCCGCGACGCAATGCTCGCCGCCGACTGGGACATGTGCGTGCAGATGGCGCGCGAGCAAGAGCGCGAAGGCGCGCACGTCCTCGACGTGTGCGTCGACTACGTCGGCCGCGACGGCACTGCCGACATGGACGAGATCGCGCGCCGGTTCGCCACCCAGGCGACCATCCCGATCATGATCGACTCGACCGAACCCCCGGTGGTCGAGACCGCGCTGCAGTGGATCGGTGGCCGCGCCATCCTCAACTCGGTCAACCTCGAGGACGGTGACGCGCCGGGCACGCGGCTCGACCGGTTCCTCACGCTCGCGCGCGAGTACGGCGCCGCCGTCGTTTGCACGTGCATCGACGAGCAGGGCCAGGCGCGCGACGTCGAGTGGAAGGTACGCGCGGCGCGCGCCATTCACGACCTCGCCGTCGACCGCTACGGGCTCGAGCCCAGCGACCTCTTCTTCGACCCGCTCGCGCTCACGCTCGCGACGGGCATCGAGGAGAGCCGCGGCGACGGCATGTCCACGATCGAGGGCATCCGCGCCATCAAGGCCGAGCTGCCCGGCGTGTACACCACGCTCGGGCTGAGCAACATCAGCTTCGGCCTCAACCCCGCCGCCCGCCACGTCCTCAACTCGGTGTTCCTGCACGAGTGCCGCGAGGCCGGGCTCGACTCCGCCATCGTCCACGCGGCGCGCATCATGCCGCTCAACCGCATCCCCGATGACCAGCGCGAGGTCTGCCTCGACCTCATCTACGACCGTCGCCGGGAGGGCTACGACCCGCTGCAGGTGCTGCTCGGCATGTTCGACGGCGTTTCCGCAGCCGAGGTCGTGGTCGAGGACCGCAGCGACTGGTCGGTCGAGCAGCGGCTGTCCCAGCGCATCATCGACGGCGACCGCAACGGTCTCACCGACGACCTCGACGAGGCGATGACCGCCGGGCTCGCGCCGCTGGCGATCATCAACGACGTGCTGCTGTCGGGCATGAAGGTCGTGGGTGACCTCTTCGGGTCCGGTCAGATGCAGCTGCCGTTCGTGCTCCAGTCGGCGGAGACGATGAAGGCCGCCGTCGCCCACCTCGAGCCGCACATGGAGAAGGCCGAGCAGAGCTCGACCAAGGGCCGGATCGGGCTCGCCACGGGGAAGGGCGACGTGCACGACATCGGTAAGAACCTCGTCGACATCATCC
>CAYSAC010000580.1:0-2011 GCA_964428815.1 uncultured Acidimicrobiaceae bacterium
TAGTTCAGCCGCGGCCCGAGGCACTGGGCGCCGCCGCCAGTTCGAGTGCGAGAGCGCGCGCAAAGGACGCTCGGTGGAGCTGATCCTCTGAGGCCGACGAGATAGGTCGGTCACTGTCCATGATGCGAATCGTAGGTCGCCCACGCGTCAGCTCGTTTGTCCCGATTGCGGGGAGCGGCCTGAGCCGCAGCGGGACCTCGTGCGTCTCCTAACTCTGGCCGGTAGCCCTCAATCGGTACCAGAGCTCATTGATCAGCTCCACCACTTGATCCAACACGTCAACAGCAGCCCGTTCGGGATGCTGTTGCGCGAAGGGCGAGTGGATGATCTCGTTTCTCATCGCAAACAACAGCCGGCTCCGTGACGCCTCCCACATGGTCAGCAGGCCGGCCTCGGCGAGGCTCCGCGGCAGATCCGCCGTCGATCTGGGAACACGTACCAACCCGGCACGTACATCTCGGAGTCCGCGGGCTGATGCCACGCGCCGCAACGCCCAACAGCGACGGGCTACATCGTCCAAAGCGATGTGCTTGCCGTCTCTTTGGCGCGCGGTGACCTGCGCCGCCTCCAGTTCGAGCCACGTGTCAAAGGCCAGCTCTTGTGCAGCCTGCAACGCAACCAGGCCCTGTTGCTCCGCAACAGTGAAGAACTCCCACCGCTCCCAGCCAAAGATGTAAAGCAGCCTCGCTAGGTGAATCAGCCCCTCGATGTCTTCGGGCACAAGCGCGAGCAGCCGCCAGCTTGCTGCTGTCCGCACGAGCTCAGCGGCCGGGACGCCAACGTCGCCTGCTGGGCTGGACCACAGCGCCCATCGCTCATCCGGCGTACCGGTGGGCACGGGCAGCACAACTTCGCGGAGGCCCGAGGCGACAAGCCGCTCCGTCCGTTCAGCGCGGGCTGCTGCCACGCGGTCAGACGCGACCAGCGCCACGTGGTCGCTCAGCATCGAGGAGAAGAGGAAGGCGGAGCGCGCCAGCTGGGTGCCCTCCCGCACAGCGATCCACACCGATCGGGCCTGGGCGTCGCTCATCATCTCCCATCCATTGCGCCGTGCATCGTCGGCGATCGCCGAGGCACGCCTGACCGGCTCGATAGCGTCAGATGTCGACTCTCCCAAGAGCACGCGCACAAGTACCATGTCGGCCGCAGGAAACACCGTTACGGCGCCTGGTAGTAGCTCTTCCGCGACCTGCGCCTCGACTAACCGGTCCAACGGCGCGCCGTCATGCTCGAGTCTCTCCGTCACCTCGGCGTATTGCCGGGCGAGGCCATCGATGAGCTGGCGCGCATCGACAAGAACTGCTTGAGCGTCGGGCACGCCGATCCGGTCAGCGGTCGCGCCTGGGTTATCGGCCATGCACTCCAGCGTAGTGCTTCCCCCTGGCTGCACAGTCGCCGGGCTGCGGCTGACACGCATCTGGATGCCCAGCGCTAACGGCGGTGGACCTCATCGGCCTCCAGCGTTCTCAAGCGACGCTCGAACTCAGACAGCACCCGGCGACCAAAATAGGGCTGCCCTTCCCTGACCCAAGCTGCGAACTGCTGCGCCGTAGTCATCGTTGCGCGCCCACCCCGGACCAAATCGAAGACAAGCCAGAAAGCAATCAGGAACTAGGAGCATGTCGCTCACCATCCTACGCAACGCGTCGGAGCTGACGGTCTCACTCACGCTCGAGGCACGACCGCCGGACTACTGAGCCGCCCCCCAGTGCCGCTGTCCGCGGCTGCAAACGTCGGGATCCTGGCTGCGGCGGTGCTAGTCGGCTGGGGCGGTGTCCGCCGCATCCTGGAGGGCTAGAATCGCCGGCATGAAGGTCGCCTGGCTCGCGCTGGTCATCGCCGTCGTAGCGCTCGTCTTGGCCGTCACCGTCGCGCTCGTGGCGCTCGGGCCGTGCGTGCCGCCGCAGGACTGGACGCCGGGCATGTACGTCGGGCCGTGCTAGGGGCGCGAGCGGCGGATACGGGTTAGGGGTTCGGCCACAGTCAGCCCGTATCCCGAGTCCCGGCGGGA
>CAYSAC010000581.1:0-2010 GCA_964428815.1 uncultured Acidimicrobiaceae bacterium
GTCGGTGTTCCACCAGCGTCCCCGTCCGATCTTCAGATCCTTGAGGCTCTCCTCGAGACGGATCCGTCGTCCGTTGGCGGCGACCAGATCGCGAACGACATCCGGCGGGGCGAGCTGCTCGAGCCGCTCACGTTCGGCTTGGAGCCGTTCCCGATGGGCGTCGGCGTCGATGACCGCTGGCCGGGAGCGCCGGCCGTAGGGTGCGGGTGCCGCGGTCTCGGTGATCCAGTGTTGGCTGTGGTCGACGGCCCAGTCGGTTTGTATGTCTTCGACGGCTTGAGCGAGATCGTCGGCAACGGCATGGATGGTGGTGCGGTCTCTGGCGCGGCTCATGGCGACGTAGCCGAGCTCGCGGCCACCACCGGAGGCCAGGACGTGTGCCCGGTCGAACGTGGCGCCCTGGGCGCGGTGCACGGTGGTGGCGTAGCTGTGGTCGAGATGCTCGGCGTCGATGGCCTCACCGGAGAGGGCGTAGTGGCGGTGGTCGTCGGTCTCGATCACGACAATGCCGTCCTCGAGGTCGACCCCGGTGACGGTGGCTCGTTGGCTGGTGACCAGACCGAGGGTCGGCTGCGGGGCGAGGAGCACGACTCGGTCGCCGGCCGCGTAGTTGTGCCCGTCCGGCGTGGACAGGTCGGGGCCGGTGAGGTGGCCGAGCTGGTCCCAGCGGGCTCGGGCGAGGCGGTTGAGGTCGGCGACGTCTCGGCGTCGCCAGGCGAGCAGTGCTATGTCGTGCCCGGCGGTGACGTCTGATGCCCAGTCGTCCGCCATCCCCGCGAGCGTCTCGGTTCGAGTCGCCGCGATCTGGGTGCGGCCGGTGCGGGTGTACCAGGCGACAGCATCCGGCACCGATCCGTCGCGCAGCTGGTCGAGCGCGGCTCGTTCGTCGGGATCGTGCTGGCGCACATTGCCATCCAGCACGGTCACGATCTCAGGGTGGCGTTCGATGACCGCACCGAGCGCACCGCCCGGGCCGATGGCGGACAGCTGGTTCGGGTCGCCGACCACGATCAGCTTTGCGCCGGCGCGCTCGACGCCGACGGTCAGTCGGAGCAGGTCGGCATCGGCGGTCATGCCGGCTTCATCGACGATCACCGCGGCGCGCTCGCCGAGCGTGATGGTGTGGTGGTCGAGGCGCCACAGCAGTGACGCCAAGGTGCGCGCCTCGATGCCGGCTTCAGTGCCGAGCGTGTGGGCCGCCTGGCCGCTGGTCGCGGTCCCGACCACGGTGTAGCCGGCAACGGTGAGGGCGTCGGTGGCCGCGTCGAGGGCGGTGGTCTTGCCGGCACCGGCGACACCGACGATCACCTCGACGCCCCGCCCTGATCGACAGATCGCCTCCACCGCGGCGCGCTGCCCAGCCGTCAGGGTCTGGCCGAGGGTCCGCTCCTTTGCCGCGATCGCCGCGGCGACGACAGCCGCGGGTACCCGCGGCCACTCGCGGTCCGCGAGGGTCTCGACGGTTCGGGCGATGGTCTGCTCGGTGGCGAGCACCTCGGCGGTGGCGTAGGCCTGCTCGTGCGCGCCCTGCACACCGATGAGCGGCACGACCGCAGTCGAGCCGAGGATGCGGTCGGTGACCCGATCGAGCTCGGCCGGGTTGGCGCCGTAGAGCCGTGGTGCGACCTCGGCGATGAGCCGGCTGCGGGTGAACACCTTGTGCCGGGTCATCAACGACCCGTCGACGTCGAGCACCCCCGCCGCGAGCGCGTCGATCTCGGCGTCGCTCAGCGCCGAGGCGAGCCCCGTGCTGTGCGCTCGGGCACCGCTGAGGTGGGTGCTGAGTCGCTCAACATCCCAGCCCAGCCCCTCGATCTCGGCCTGCCAGCCCGGAAGCAGCTGGTCGACACCGGTGTGGCGTTTGATCGCCCTGGTCTGGCGGGCGGCCACGGCGCGGGCACGAGGGCCTTGGTAGCCGGACTCGGCCAGGTACTCGCTGATCTCATCAGCACGCTTGGAGAACACCTCGCACACCTCGCGAGGCACCCCGACGATCCGCCAGTGCCGCAG
>CAYSAC010000582.1:0-2009 GCA_964428815.1 uncultured Acidimicrobiaceae bacterium
CGCGCGCGCCCTTCGCCGCCGCCGTGACCGACAACCGCGACGAGATCGAGCAGCGCATGGCCGACGGCGTCCAGACGAACGAGGTCGGCCGCTCGGCGGTGCTCGCCGGCGGCTACGCGACGGTCGCGCGCCGGACCGGGCTCCCCTTGCGGGTCCTCGAGGTCGGCACCAGCGCCGGCCTCAACCTGCGGTGGGACCGGTACTGGTACGACACCGGCGCGACGACCCTCGGCGATCCGGCCAGCGCGGTGCGGTTCGACGGCGTCTGGGAGGGCGACCCGCCTGACCTCGACGTGCCGGTCACCGTGGTGGAGCGCCGCGGCTGCGACCGCCGTCCCATCGACCCGACCAGCGAGGAAGGGCGGCTGCGGCTGCTCTCCTATGTCTGGCCCGACCAGGTCGAGCGCATCGCGCGGCTCGAAGCCGCGATCGACATCGCCCGCGAGGTGCCGGCCGTCCTCGACCAGGCGTCGGCTGACGAGTGGGTCGCGGATCGCCTCGACGCGCCCGCGAGCGGCACCGCGACCGTCGTCGCCCACTCGATCGTCCTGCAGTACCTCCGCACGGACGTGAGGCGAGCGATGCGGGCCGCGCTGCACGCGGCGGGGGAGCGAGCAGCGCCCGACGCGCCGGTGCAATGGTTGCGCATGGAGCCGGCCGGCGACCGAGCCGACCTCCGGCTCACGTCGTGGCCTGGCGCGGAGGAGGAGGTGCTGGCGACGTGCGGGTTCCACGGCCAGCCGATCTGGTGGGGTCGGTGAGGTCGGCCGCGGTCCGGCCGAGCAGGTAGCCGACGCCGAGGCAGGCGAGGCCACCGAGACCGTCGATCCAGTAGTGGTTGGCGGTGAGGAGGATGCCGACGAGGGTCAGGATCGGATAGCTGACGGCGAGCACCTTCGCCCAGCGCCGGCGCAGCAGCGGGAAGAGCACGAACGCGCTCCACGTCGACCAGCCGATGTGCATGCTCGGCATCGCCGCGTACTGGTTGGACACGTTCTCCAGCTCGGAGGAGCCGAACGACGCCCATCCGCCGTACACGTCGATGGTGTCGACGTAGCCGAACCGATCGCAGCGCTCGGGTGGCGGGTTGGACTGGTCGAGGTAGATCTGGCAGCCGCCGTACTTGCCGGGGTCGTCGAGGAGGCGCGGCGGCATGAGCGAGAAGCTGGCGAAGCCGATGATCGCCAGCGCGGTGGTGAACGCGAGCGTGTTGCGCCACCGCGGGTAGCGCTCGGGATCGCGCCGGAACAGCCAGATGAGCGCGCCCGCTGTCACCACGAAGTGGGCAAGTCCGTAGAAGACGTTCCACAGGCGGATGAAGCCGTCGGCCGGGAGGTCGAGGTACCACTGCTGGAGCCGGTCCTCGAAGTAGAGGTGCAGCCACTCCTGGATGCGGATGATGTCGAGGGCGTGACCGTAGGCCGGGCGGGGGTCGCCGCCGGCGGAGCCGAACGTGTTCCGCACCCCGGAGTAGATGACGTAGACCGCCAGCGCGTAGAGCACCTCGCGCCACCACCGCAGGCGGCGGACTCGCTGGGATGGCGTCGCGTCGGCGACGGTGGAGACGTTGCTCACGCAGCGACGGTCCGCGCCCGCCCCCCGCCGACCGCGAAGGCGGGCGCGCCGAGCAGGCTGACGCCGAGGTTCAGCAGGTACAGCAGCAGCCCGAGCGCGATCGCCTGCTCGGTCTCCACGCCGAGCGGCGTGAGGAACAGCACGAACGCACCCTCACGCACGCCGAGGCCGGAGATGCCGATCGGCAGCACCTGCGCGATCGCGACCGCGGGGAAGAAGGCGAGCAGCGCGGTCAGGCCCGCGGCCCGCAGGCCGAGCGCCTGCGCGGCCGCGACTGCAGCGAGGACCAGCACCAGCTGGTAGGCGAAGCCGACCACGAGAACGTTGACCGCGGCGCCGGGGTGCCTGCGCAGACGGTCGAGCCCGAGGTGCACCGCGCCGGCGAAGCGCCGCCACCCCTCGGCCGAACCGAACCGACCGCCGATGCGCTCGTG
>CAYSAC010000583.1:0-2009 GCA_964428815.1 uncultured Acidimicrobiaceae bacterium
CCGAGTCAGGGGCGACGCTGACAAGGAGCCGACGACGAAGTCGTAGCCTTGCCCTACCTCAAGGAGGAGCGACGCTGTCAAGTTCCGTGCATGTATCGCCGAGCCGGGGTCGTCGCTGGCGACGACGCAGGACGACGCGCCTGCCTTGCCCCAGCCGCTAGGACGAGGATTCCAGCGGCGACATCCAGCCGGCGAGACGTGCGTGAGACTTCCGCGTGGTTGCACTAGGAGCCGATGGGGTTCACGATGTCCAGGTAGAGGCTGGACACGCCGAGCAGCAACATGAACAGCACGACGACGTAGGCGACCGGCAGGATCCGCGACATGTCCACCATGTATCGGCGGCCGCGGCGCGACCGGATGCGCTCGTACACGGCCACGATGACATGGCCCCCGTCGAAGGGCGGCAGCGGGAGCAGGTTGAACACGCCGACGAAGATGTTGATCTGGATCAGGATCAGGAAGAGGTTGTCGATCCCGAACCCAAGAGCGCCGGCACCGAGGCGGGCCACGCCGTAGATCGACAGCACCCGGTTCTCGCCCTCGACCTGCTCGTCGGCGGACGGCTGCGAGCCGCCGCTCGGGGCCGGCGGCGCGGGCTCGTTTCGCCCATCGGCGACCTGGCCGGCATAGTCGCCGAGGCCCCCGGTGAGGAACCCGCCGATCGCCTCGGTGCCGACCTTCAGGCCCATGCCGAGCTCGACGGCCGCCGCGGGCACGGCCTCGTACAACGGCTTGGTCGTCACCGGCTCGGTCGGCCCGATGCCGAGGAAGCCCGTGCCCGCCTCGCCGCCGGCCTCGGCCGGACGGCGCCCGATCTCAGCGGTGAGCTGCAACCGCTCGCCGTCGCGCACGACATCGAGCGTCACGACCTTGCCGACGTCGTCCTGCACCCGCTCACGGATGTCGGTGAACACGCTCACTTGTTCGCCCTCGTAGCCGACGATCTCGTCGCCCACCTGCAGGCCGGCGCGCTCGGCCGCGCTGTCGGCCGTGATCGCGCCGACCACCCAGTTCTCCTCCGGGTGGTCGCCGAAGATCGTGCCGCTCGGCGCGCCGACGAACGCCAGCACGATCACCAAGCAGACGAACGCCTGCACGAAGTGCATCGTCGAACCGGCGACCGCGACGGACAGCCGCCGGGAGAAAGACTTCTGCCGGTAGGTGCGGGCCTCGTCCGCGGGATCGACCTCGTCGAGGTTGCTCATCCCGATGATGCGCACATAGGCGCCCGCCGGGATCGCCTTCACGCCGTACTCGGTCTCACCCCGGTGGAACGACCAGATGCGCGGCCCGAAACCGATGAAGAACTCGGTCACCTTCATGCCCGCCCACTTGGCCGTCACGTAGTGACCGAGCTCGTGCAGGAAGATCATGACGACGATGGCGGCGATGATGATGAGCCAGTTCGCCCCGGCCATGAACCCGAACGCGACGAGGCCGCCGATCAGGAGCACCAGGCGCACGGGGCCGGTCGCCAACTGGCCTTCCGGCTCGGTGCCCGGCGCCTCGGTGGTGTCGGTCACGTCCTTCTCTCGATCTCCCGGCGGGCCTCGGCCCTTGCCCGGGTGTCGGTGTCGATGATGGCTTCGACGCTTTCAGCGGCCGTCCCATCATGGCGGTCGAGGACCGCTTGGAGTACATCGGCAATGGCGACCCACGGGATGAGCCCATCCAGGAAGGCGGCCACGACCACCTCGTTCGCGGCGTTGAGCCACGCCGGCGCGGTCTCGCCGGCCCGGCCCGCCTCGTAGGCCAGGCGCAGGCACGGGAAGGCCTCGAGGTCAGGCGGCTCGAAGTCGAGCCGCCCGAGAGCGGCCCAGTCGATGGCGCCGAAGGGCGTGGCGATGCGGTCGGGGTAGGCCAGCGCGTAGCCGATCGGCAGGCGCATGTCGGGGAGGCTCAGCTGTGCGATCGTCGCCCCGTCGCTGAACTCGACCATCGAGTGCACGATCGACTGCGGGTGGACGACGACCTCGATCTGGTCGTAGCTCGCGCCGAACAGCTCA
>CAYSAC010000584.1:0-2009 GCA_964428815.1 uncultured Acidimicrobiaceae bacterium
CGCAGCTCGTCTTCGGCAACGTCCACGCCGGGGGGGCCGCCAACGTCATCCCGACGACGGCGACCATCCGCGGCACCATGCGGGCCATGGGCCGCGCGACGTGGGACGCGGCGCCCGCGCTGCTGGAGCGGCTGCTCGACGCGCTGGTGCCCGCCTTCGGCGCGACCTACGAGCTCGACTACCAGCGGGGCTCACCGCCTGTGGAGAACGATCCGGCTGCGACGGAGATCCTCGCCGCCGCCGCTCGGCGCGTGCTCGGCGCCGATCGGGTGGTCCCGACGCAGCAGAGCACCGGCGGCGAGGACTTCTCGTGGTTCCTCGAGAAGGTGCCAGGCAGCTACGCACGGCTGGGTGTGCGCTCACCTGAGGCAACCCGGGCGCTGGACATCCACGCAGGCACCTTCGACGTCGACGAGCGGGCGATCGGCGTGGGCGTCGCGCTGCTCGTCGAGACCGCGCGGTCAGCCCTGCGCGGCTAGCGAACGACTCAGTTCCCCGGGTCGAGGATGTCGCCGACGATGCCGACGACGCCGCCGCGCTTGGTGATCGGCTCGCCGGGGTTCTCCAGGCACATGCCGGCGACCTCGCGCACTGCGGCACAGGCCCAGGTGCCCTCCGTCGTGTTGCCAATCGGCTCAGCGGAGGCGTGCTGGCCCGTGGCGAACGCGAGGACCGCGGCGGTGCACGTTGCGATGGTGGCGATGCGTCGCTTCACGTCAGCTCTCCTCGTCGGTAGCGGACTCGCCGAACACGATGTCCACGGCGTCACGGATGATGGCGGACGGGTCGGTGCCCACGACCGCGGGACCAACCTCGTCGCCGACCGGCATGTCGGCGCCCATGTCGCCGGCCTGGTCGGCGCCCTCAGGTCCGAGGTACACGTCGACCGGACCAGCGTCGACGCTCGGCGCGACGTGCGACCCGCTCGAGGGGGCGGCGGGAGCGGCGCTGGTACCGGACAGCACCAGGTCGTCGAGCGCCAGCGCGCCTGTGAGGGGTGCGCCGACGGCGGCGGTGCGCTCGGGAGCAGCGGCGGTGGTGATCTCGGTGGCGTTGCCACCGACCGGGCCGAGCAGCGTCACGACGGCAGCGGCGGCACCCACGGCGACGGGCGCGGCGATCGCAGCGAGCTCGGCGGCGCGGTCGCCGATGCGGGCCCGCAGCGCGGCGAGCCGGGAGGACAGGATGCCGAGGCCAGGGATGAGCCAGATCCGGTTGTGCCCGGCCACGGAGAGGAACTCACGGCGTAGGGCCTTGCGGGCACGGTGGAGCAGTGCCTCGACGGTGCTCACGGGCACGTCGAGGCGCTGGGCGATGTCGGTGTAGGACAATCCCTCCTGCTCGCGCAGGTCGAGGACCTCGCGGTGGCGGGGGGCGAGGCGGGCCAGCGCCCGGTGGAGGTGCTCGTGGTCGACGGCGTCGAACAGCGCGTCGTAGTCGGGCTCGACCGATCCGAGGTCGACGACGTCGGAGGGCTCGACCCGGGCCCGGCGGCGGTGGTGATCGATGCAGAGCCGCTGGGCGATGACCGTCATCCAGGGGTAGAAGCGACGCTCCCCGGCGAAGCTGGGCATCGCCCGAAGCGCCTTGACGAAGGCCTCCTGGGCCAGCTCCTCGGCCTCGTGGTGGTCGCCGACCCGGCGCTGGCAGTAGCCGTGCAGGCGGTCGAAGTACCGCTGGTAGAGGTCGTCGAACGCGTCGGGGTCACCCGCCTGGTAGCGCTCGACCAGGTCACGGTCTCGTTCGAGATCGACATCGTCCGCACGCAGTGCCACCGTCCACCCCCAGTCCGCTCCGGGTTCGCGTCCTCCATGGTTCGGCGACGGACCGTCGTTCTCCTGCCTCTCAGCGAGGCCAAAACCCTAAACGAACCCCCCAAAACCCGCCCATCTCGGCATCTCGGGCTGCCGATAGCCTCGCGCCCGGCCATGGACCTCGACCGTTTCACCTACGCGCTGCCTGAGGCCGCGATCGCCCAGCAGCCGGTCGAGCCCCGTGACGCCGCCCGG
>CAYSAC010000585.1:0-1999 GCA_964428815.1 uncultured Acidimicrobiaceae bacterium
CGATCGGCGACAACGCGCGCCGGTTCCGCCAGCTCGGCATCGGCTACGCCAACCTCGGCGCCATGCTCATGGCGCTCGGGCTGCCCTACGACTCCGATGAGGGCCGGGCCATGTCTGCCGCGATCACGTCGCTGTTGACCGGACACGCCTACCTCACCTCGGCTCGCACCGCCTCGCGCATGGGGCCGTTCGCCGGCTACGAGGAGAACCGCGAGCACATGCTGCGCGTCCTCGACCAGCACCGGTCCGCCGCCGCGGAGATCGACGAGGAGCTGGTGCCGGCCGAGCTGATGAGCGCGGCCCAGCAGTGCTGGGATCAGGCGTGCGAACTCGCCGATGAGGCCGGCGTGCGCAACTCGCAGGCCTCGGTGCTCGCACCGACCGGCTGCCTCGTCGGCGGATCTCTCGTCGCCACCGATCGCGGTCTCGTGCGGCTGCGCTCGCTCGGTGATGTCGACGGTCCGCAGTGGCAAGACCTCGACGCATCCGTGCTCACCGACGACGGCGTCAAGGAGGCCACGAAGTTCTACGTGAACGGCCTCGAGCAGGTCGTCGACGTCACCACGCGGCGCGGCTATCGCATCCAGGGCACGACCAAGCACCGCATCAAGGTCGTCGACGAGATCGGCGAGTGGGTGTGGCGGCGCTTCGCCGACCTCCGCCCCGGCGATCGGGTGCCGCTGGCGCTGCGCCAGGTCATCGGAGATCCCCAGCGGGTCGCACTCCCGACGCTTGGCGAGGGGTTCGGCTGGTTGGCCGAGCACCACCCGCGGGTGCCCGAGGCCATGTTCGCCGAGCTGGCCGAGCTCGTCGGCTACTTCATGGGCGACGGGTCGCTGCACGCCAAGGGCCTGCGGCTCTGCGTCGCCGACGGTGACTTCGACGTGGTCGAGCGGCTCGCGCAGCTGGGCAAGTCGTTGTTCGGCATCGAGGCGCGCGTCGTGCCTGCGACGGGCTACACGAGCGTCGAGCTCAACTCGGTTCGTCTCGCCGATTGGTGGCAGGCGGCCGGCCTGGCCAAGCGCCTTCCCTCCGAGGGACACAGCGGCAAGGGGTGGACGCCCCATGTGCCCGACGCCGTGCTGCACACCAACGACGCCGCGACCTACCAGGCCTTCCTCCGAGGTCTCTTCGAGGCCGACGGCACCAGCAGCACTGGCTATCCGTCGTGGACCACGACCTCGGTCGACTTCTCCCACGACGTGCAGGCGCTGCTGCTCGCGCTCGGCTTCGTCACCACCCGCTCGCAGGGTCGCAGCGGCCGTGGTTCGGAGCTGTTCATCTTGCGGTTGCTCAACCGGGCGAGCAACGCCCGCTGGCTCGACGAGATCGGGTTCATCTCCGGGCGCAAGGGCGCCGGCGTTGACGTGAATGACGCGCCGCAGTCGGCCCGCTATGACCACATCCCGGTGAGCCGCGCGCTCATCGACCGTGTGGCGCCCGGCAACGACCGCGACCGGAAGGTGGCGCTCATGGAGCATCGCCGCAGCGGCACGATCACCCGCACCCTCGCGACGACGCTCCACGAGCGCAGCGGCGACGCCGAGCTCGGTCACCTGCTCGGCTTCTTCTTCGACACGATCGCCGTGGCCGAGCTGGGCGACGAAGAGCTCACCTACGATGTCTCGGTCCCCGACAACGTCACCTACGTGGCCAACGGCTTCGTCAGCCACAACACCATCGGCCTGATGATGGATTGTGACACGACCGGCATCGAGCCCGACCTCGGCCTGTGCAAGGTCAAGAAGCTCGTCGGCGGCGGGAACATGGCGATCGTCAACCAGACGGTGCCGCGTGCGCTCGCCCACCTCGGCTACAACGAGACGCAGGCCGAGGAGATCGTCGCCTACATCGACGAGAACAAGACGATCCTCGGCGCACCCCACCTGGCCGCGGGTCACGTGCCGGTGTTCGCCTGCTCGATGGGCGACAACACGATCCACTACTCGGGGCACGTGCGGATGATGGCCGCGGTGCAGCCGTTCATCTCCGGCGCCAT
>CAYSAC010000586.1:0-1994 GCA_964428815.1 uncultured Acidimicrobiaceae bacterium
GAAAAAGTCCCCGCGTGTGGCCACGTCGAAGTCCCCGCCGGTGGCCATGTAGAAGTCCCCACCCTTCGCTGAGGCATCCACCCGGGGCGTCCCCCGGCCCGAGACGGTGGCGGTGCAGACCAACACCGCTCCGACCGGGGGACGACTTCATGAAATCAGCGAGGGAACGTATGGACATGCTTTCCGCCTACATCGATGTGGGCAGCTATCGGGGAGCCGCCGAGCTGTGCGGCACGACACCCAAGACCGTGAAGCGAGCTGTGCTGGCCCAGCAGAGCGAGGCGGGCGCCAAGCCCGCGGAGCGGGCACGGAACTATGACGTTGTCGCTGACATCGTCGGCGAGCGGGTGAAGAAGACCCGAGCGCGGATCTCAGCGAAGCGTCTGCTGCCCGAGGCTCGAGCCGCGGGCTACACGGGCTCGGCCCGCAACTTCCGGCGGCTGGTGGCCAAAGCGAAGAACGATTGGCGGGCCGACAACCACCGGGGCCGACGGCCTGGGGTGTGGTCGCCGGGCGAGACGCTCATCATCGACTGGGGCTCCGAAGCCGGCCTGCACGTGTTCTGCGCGGTGTCGGCCTGGAGCCGGTGGCGGTTCGTGCGGTTCGCAAGCGACGAGACCGCGGCGACGACCTTGGCCATGTTGGCCGAGTGCTTCGAGGCCCTCGGCGGCGTGCCCAAGGTGGTGCTCGCTGATCGCATGGGCTGCCTGAAGGGCGCTGTGGTCGCCAACGTCGTGGTCCCCACACCGGCCTACGTGCGTTTCGCGACCCACTACGGGTTCCGTCCCGACTTCTGCGAGGGCGGCGACCCCGAGTCGAAAGGGATGGTCGAACATCTCGTCGGCTACGCCAAGCGGGATCTGATGATCCCCCAGGTCCCCTTCGATGATCTGGCCGCCGCCAACGGCGCCGCCGCGGTGTGGTGCGCAGAGGTCAACGCGACCCTGCACTCCGAGATCTGCGCGGTGCCCGTCGAACGGCTCGACAGCGAACGACCGCTGTTCGCGCCGTTGCCGTCGCTGCGCCCGACGATCGGCAAGATCGTCGCTCGCAAGGTCGACCGTCTCTCCTGTGTCCGGTTCGGTTCGGCCCGCTACTCGGCGCCTGTCGCGCTGATCGGCAAGCTCGTCGAGGTCCAGGTCGCCGACCAAGTGGTGCGGGTCGTGCATCTCGGTGTGGTCATGGCCGAACACCACCTCGTTGCCCCCGGTGAGACATCGGTGCTCGATGAGCACTACGGCTCGCCCAGACCCAAGCCCAGGCGGGCGCCAAGGCCGCGCACCCCCGCCGAGCTCGCCCTCCTCAGCCTCGGCGAGGTGGGCGAGGCGTTCCTCAAAGGCGCGGCCGCAGCCGGGAACACCAAGCTCGCCTCCGATCTCGAGATCATCGTCGGTCTCGAACGCGCCCACGGCCGCGACGCGCTCATCGCCGCGATGGAACGCGCGGTCGCGTTCGGGCGGTGGCGGGCAGCCGATGTGCGCTCGATCCTCGAAGCCGGCACCGGTGTGCCGCGACCGACACGGCCCGGCGAAGCGCTCGTGCTCGACCTGCCGGTCGTGGCGGTCCGGTCGTTGTCGGACTACGCGCCCGGGCAGCTGTCATGACCGCCACCCCACCCGAGCTCGCCCCCGACCTTGCTGCCGGGCTGCGACGCCTGAAGCTCGCCGCGGTCCGTCGTCTCGCACCGGAGGTCCTCCAGACCGCCAAGACGCAACGCTGGGCGCCCGAGGAACTGCTCCGCACGCTCATCGACGCCGAGATCACCGCCCGCGACGCATCCAACGCCAGGGCCCGGCTCAAGACCGCCGGGTTCCCGGTCACCAAGACCCTCGACGAGTTCGACGTGAAGGTGTCCTCGATCCCCAAGCCCACCTTCGACTACCTGGCCTCCCTCGAGTGGATCGCCGCCAAGGAGAACGCCTGCCTGCTCGGCCCGGCCGGCACCGGGAAGTCTCATCTGCTCGTCGCGCTCGGCCACGCCGCGGTCGCCGCCG
>CAYSAC010000587.1:0-1993 GCA_964428815.1 uncultured Acidimicrobiaceae bacterium
GGTGGTCGGGGTGGGGGTAGCCCTGCTGGTCGTCGCCGTAGGTGACGATGACGTGCGGTCGCTCTCGGCGGATGACCTCGACGAGCCTTCCCACCGCCTCCTCGAAGTCGGCCTGGGCAAAGCAGCGCGGGTCGTGGTTGTGCTCGCTGTCGGGCATGCCGCTGTCGCGGTAGCCAAGCAAGACAACCTCGTCGTAGCCGATGATCTTCGCGGCCCGCGCGAGCTCTCGCATGCGCACCTCATGCAGGTTGTCCCGCACGTCCGGCTTGTCCATCGCCGGGTTGAGGATCTCGCCGGCCTCACCGCCGGTGCAGGTGACCAGCACCGAGCGGACGCCCTCGGCCTTGTAGCGCGCGACGGTGCACGCGCCCTTCGAGGCTTCGTCGTCGGGGTGGGCGTGGACCTGGAGGAGGCAGAGGGGCTCGGCCATGGCGCTCCACGCTATCGGCGGTCCCCTGCTTCTTCGTGTAGCGGCGTGCGGTCCTGTGGTAGACGACCACCGCGGGCGTACCAGACGGCCACGATGCACCCGACGCCGATCCCGGCGACCAAGCCGAAGGGTAGGGCGACGTTGAACAGGCCTTTGCGGATGAGGTCGCGGTTCAGCCCAGAGCCCGGCTCGGCACTCGCGAGCGCGTACAGGGGCACGGCGATCACGGAGAACGCGATCGCGGCGCAGGCGATGCTGACGCCGGCGCCGATCACGAACCCGAGCATCGCCGACTTGAGCTTGCTCGTCCGTGGAGCTGGCGCTTGGTCCTGCACCGGGCCAAACGTATCGCCCGCCTACCATCCGGCCGCATGCGCGCCGCTGCCTCCCTGCTACTGGTGACGGCGCTGCTCGCCGGCTGCGGCGATGGCGGCCCCGCCGTGGCCGATCAGCGGGAGGCGCAGGCGCGCAGCGCCGCAGACGACGCCGGCCTGTCCCCCGCCGTCGCCGACTTCCTCGCGCTGCTGGGACGGTCGGTCGATGCCACGTTCCAGGTCACGTTCCCGACGGGCGAGGGACGCAGCACGATCGTCCTGAGCCAGGCGCCGCCGAACCGGCGGGTCGACGTCACCGACGGCCGCGAGATCCTCCAGAGCGAGATCACCCGAGCGGGTGTCACCTACCGCTGCGCGCCCGACCAGCCCGGAGCCGACCTCGAGTGCCGCCGTTCCGGGTCCGCCAGCGATCCGGGCCTCTTCGATCCAGACGTACTCGCGCGGACAGCGGAGCAGCTGCGCAGCTCGGCCGCCGACCACGACCTAGTCGTCGAGGACCGCACCATCGCCGGTGTCGACGCGCACTGCTTGGTCGTCACGCGCAAGCCCGACCGGCCGGCACCACCCGGTGGCTCGGTCGACGGGACGGTCTGCCTCTCCGCCGACGGCGCCGTGCTCGCGGTGGCGCGGGGCGAGCAGCAGCTGGAGGCCACCGGCTACACGCGCGACGTACCAGCGGGGACCTTCGAGCTGCCGCAGGGCTAGAACTACCGGGTGGACTCCCCTGAATCCTGGCGGTGGATCTGGTTGATCGCCGCGGTCGTGTTCGCCGTCGGCGAGATGGCCACCCCTGGGTCGTTCTTCCTCCTCCCGTTCGCGGTCGGTGCCGCCGCAGCCGCGGTGCTCGCGTTCGCGGGCGTCGATCTCGGGCTGGAGTGGCTGGCCTTCCTCGTGGTCTCCATCGGCTGCCTGCTCGCGCTGCGCCCGCTCGCCCGCCGCCTCGACGCGTCCAACCCGGCCCAGGCCGGGGTCGGCGCCAGCCGGTTGATCGGTGAGGTGGCGGTCGTCCTCGAGGACATCCCCGCCGACAGCGGCGGCGGCCTCGTGCGCATCCATCGCGAGGAGTGGCGAGCCCAGTCCGAAGACCACGCACCCATCCCCGCGGGTGAGCGAGCGCACGTCATCGAGGTCCGCGGGACGCAGGTCATCGTCCGGCGTGCCGACGCGCTCGCTCCCACCGACCCAGGAGGCCAACCGCTGTGAGCCCGTTCGTGATCCTGCTGGTGAT
>CAYSAC010000588.1:0-1989 GCA_964428815.1 uncultured Acidimicrobiaceae bacterium
CGGCGTGGACAAGCCCGACCTCCGCTTCGGCATGGAGCTGGTCGAGCTGACGCCGATCTTCGCGGCGACCGAGTTCAAGGTGTTCGCATCCGCCGGCGCGATCAAGGGCATCCGCCATCCCGGCGGCGCGGAGCTCACGCGCAACAAGCTCGACGCGCTCACCGATCGGGCCAAGCAGCTCGGCGCCAAGGGCCTCGTGTGGATGAAGGTCACCGCCGATGGGCTCGACTCGCCGGTGGCCAAGTTCCTGAGCGATGGCGAGCAGTCGGCGCTGCGCGCCGCGCTCGGGGCCGAGCCTGGCGATCTGCTGCTCCTCGTCGCCGACGAGTGGATGACCACGTGCGAGGTGCTCGGCCAGCTGCGCAACGACCTCGGGCGCCCGCCCGTCAGCGAGGGCCCGTACCGCTACGTCTGGATCGTCGACTTCCCGATGTTCGTCGGCCGAACCGAGGACGGCACGCCCAAGCCTGCGCACCACCCCTTCACCCGGCCGCACCCCGATGACCTCGATCGCCTCGAGAGCGACCCGATGGACGTGCGGTCGCAGGCCTACGACCTCGTCCTCAACGGCTGGGAGCTGGGCTCGGGATCGATCCGGATCCACGAGGCCGATCTGCAGCAGCGCGTCTTCGACCTGCTCGGCATCGGGGTTGAGGAGGCCGAGCGCCGGTTCGGGTTCTTCCTCGCGCCGTTCCGCTACGGCGCGCCACCCCACGGCGGCTTCGCGTTCGGTGTCGACCGGTTGGTCGCGATCCTGGCGGGTGAGGAGAACATCCGCGAGGTCATCGCGTTCCCCAAGCCGCAGTCGGGCGTCGATCCCATGACCGGCGCGCCCTCCACCGTCGACGAGCGCCAGCTCTCAGACCTCGGCATCCGCCTGCTGCCCCCCAAGAGTTAGCGGTCGAGCTCCACCACACTCGAGGCAATACCTTGCGTATCCGTCAGTCCCTGCCTCGAGAGTCCGATTCGACGGGTATTGCCTCGGGTCCAGCCGCGCGTCAGCGGGGCGCGATCCAGAGGTCGACGACGACGCCGTCCTCTGGCGCGGTCCAGAAGCCGTGGTCGCGGGGCGAGCGGTGCACCTCGATCTGCAGCTCGTCATCGCCGCGGCGTGCCATGCCGCGGGTGTCCACCCAGCGGACGTCGTGGCCGATGGCCGCCAGCGCGCGGCCGAGCTCGTCGATCACCACCTCGGCCGGGTAGCCGCGCGTGACGAACGTGGCGCGGTCCAGCGCGGCGCTGTTGACCGGCAGGTCGATGAGCGGCGCCAGGTCGCAGGGGAGCGACACCCCTCGCACGGCGCCGGCGACCGTGCTGCTTGCGGCGGCCGCGGGCGCGGGAACGTCGGACATCGCGGTGGGCATGACCGGCGGCGTGACCAGCGAAGACGGCCGCGGATCCGGCGATGGCGCGGGCGGGATGGTCCCGAGTCGCTTCGCGGCCTTCTCCTCGCGCTCCCTGCGGTAGCGCTTCACGACCCACCGGATGTAGAGCACCGTCACCACGACGACGAGGAGGTAGGTGAGCACGAGGACCGCCGCAGCCATGGGGGGAGAACGTAGCCTCGGCGACCGTGGCCGATGATCTCTTCGCCGCCGCGGCGCGCGAGCAGCTGGACCGCCAGTCGCCGCTGGCGGCCCGCCTGCGGCCGCGCACGCTCGACGACATCGTCGGCCAGCCCCACCTGCTGGGCCCTGGCCGGCCGCTGCGGGTGCTCATCGAGTCCGACCGGCTGTCCTCGGTCATCTTCTGGGGACCGCCTGGCACTGGCAAGACGACCTTGGCGCGGGCCATCGCCTCCCACACGGCCAAGGCGTTCGAGCAGATGTCGGCAGTCAGCGCGGGCGTGAAGGACGTGCGCGAGCTCGCCGCCCGCGCCGAGGACCGCCTCGGCCAGCACGGCCAGGGCTCGATCCTCTTCCTCGACGAGGTCCACCGCTTCAACAAGGCGCAGCAGGACGCGCTGCTGCCGAGCGTCGAGAGCGGCCT
>CAYSAC010000589.1:0-1983 GCA_964428815.1 uncultured Acidimicrobiaceae bacterium
CGAACACGACACCCGCGATCGACCACGCCGGCATCGTGCGCGAGGTGCTCGAGCTGGGACGGGCCGCGCCGTGCGACGTGCGCACATCGGGTGCGATCACCGTCGACCGAGCCGGCACGCAGCTCGCGCCGATGGGGGAGATGGCCGCCCTCGGCGTCCGCCTCTTCACCGACGACGGCAACGGCGTGCAGGACGCGCGCCTCATGCGCCGCGCCCTTGAATACGCCGCCGGGATCGGCGTGATCCTCGCGCAGCACTGCGAGGACGGCGCGCTCGCGGAGGGCGGCCACATGCACGAGGGCGAGTGGTCGAGCCGCCTCGGCATCCCCGGCCAGCCGGCCGAGGCCGAGGAGCTCATGGTGCTGCGTGACATCACCCTCGCCCGCCTCACCGGCACGCGCGTGCACTTCCAGCACCTGTCGACCGCTGGCTCGATCGCGATGGTGCGGGCGGCCAAGGCTGGGGGGCTGCCGGTCACCGCCGAGGCGACCACGCACCACTTCACGCTCACTGACGCGGAGTGCGCGTCCTACGACCCGGTGTTCAAGGTCAACCCGCCGCTGCGCACCGACGCCGACGTCGCGGCCGTGCGCGCCGGACTCACCGACGGCGCCATCGATTGCATCGCCACCGACCACGCGCCGCACACCCAGGAGCGCAAGGAGGCGGCCTTCGACGAAGCGCCCCCTGGCATGCTCGGGCTCGAGACCGCGCTGGCGCTGGCCATCACCGAGCTCGACCTCGACCTGCGCGAGGTGCTCGCCCTCCTCTCGTGGCGGCCCGCAGCGATCATCGGCGCCGACGATGAGCACGGCGGCCCTGTCGTCGACGGCGCCCTCGCCAACCTCTGCGTCATCGACCCCGCCGCGACCTGGGTCGTCGAGCCTGACCGGCTCGCCAGCCGGAGTCGCAACACCCCCTACGCAGGCCGCAAGCTGACCGGCCGCGTGCGCCACACCCTCCTCCGGGGTGAGCCGGTGGTCGTCGATGGTGAGGCGCTCCGATGAGCGGAGCGAGTCTGCCCGGACGCGCGAGCGCCAGCGAGCCGAACGGTGATGGGGCGCGGGGGCGCAGTCTCCGAGAGGTAGGGTTGAGTCATGCACTAGGATGCATGATCATGCGGGAGGTCACGCGATGACGGGCATCCGTGAGGCGCTGCTCGTGCTGGCCGACGGCACGACCTTCGAGGGCGAGGCGATCGGTGCTGACCCGCCCGGCGGCATCGCCACCGGCGAGGTCGTCTTCAACACGGTGCTGTCCGGCTACCAGGAGGTCATCACCGACCCGAGCTACGCCGGCCAGATCATCGCCTTCACCTACCCCCACATCGGCAACTACGGGACGACGCCGGTGGACGACGAGAGCGCCCGGCCCGTGTGCCGCGGCCTGATCGTGCGCGAGATGGCCCGGCGGCGGTCCAGCTGGCGGTCGGAGGAAGACCTCGACGCGTTCCTGTCGCAGCACGGGGTGCCGGGTATCGCCGGCGTCGACACGCGACGCCTGACCCGGCACATCCGCGAGGCCGGAGCCATGCCCGCCGCCTTCGGCACCGCGGATGAGATCGCGCTCAAGGCGGCCGCGCTCGAGGAGCCGGGTACCGATGGCATCGACCTCGTCGCCACCGTCACCACCGCCGCGCCGTACACGACCGGAGACGGTCCGCTCCGGCTTGTCGCCTACGACTTCGGCATCAAGCGGACGATCCTGCGCCATCTCGGTCGCCTCGCCACGGTCGAGGTCGTGCCCGCCTCGACGCCCGCGGCGGAGGTGCTGGCGCGCGACCCCGACGGCGTGTTCCTCTCCAACGGGCCGGGCGACCCCGCCGCGGTCGCCTACGCCAGCGAGGCGATCACCGAGCTGCTCGGCGAGGTGCCCGTCTTCGGCATCTGCCTTGGCCACCAGCTGCTCGCCACCGCGCTCGGCGGAGAGACGTACAAGCTGCCGTTCGGCCACCATGGCGGCAACCACCCCGTCCGCAGACTC
>CAYSAC010000590.1:0-1972 GCA_964428815.1 uncultured Acidimicrobiaceae bacterium
ACCCGATCAAGCGGCTGCACGACATGGGCGAGGCCAAGCCCGGCAGCTACACCGCGGCGTTCACCGAAGCCATCATCAAAGAGGCAGAGGGTCGCCCCGAGGTCGTCGCGGTCACCGCGGCCATGCCGGACTCCACCGGTCTGCTGCCGTTCAGCGAGCGCTACCCCGATCGCTTCTTCGACGTCGGCATCGCCGAACAACACGCGGTGACCGCCGCCGCGGGCATGGCGATGGGCGGGCTGCGTCCGGTCGTCGCGCTCTACGCGACGTTCCTCACCCGGGCCATCGACCAAGTCACCTACGACGTCGGGCTCCACGGGCTGCCGGTCGTCTTCTGCCTTGACCGCGCCGGCATCACCGGCGATGACGGCGCGTCGCACCACGGCGTGCTCGACATGGCGCTGCTCTCGAAGGTGCCGAACATGACGATCTTCGCCCCGTCCTCGTACCAAGAGCTCGGGGTGATGTTGCACGACGCCCTCGACATCGAGGACGGGCCATCGGCCGTGCGGTGGTCCAAGACCGCGGCGCCGTCGGTTCCGCCCGATCAGGTCGGCGAGGCCCTGCGTGCCCGGCGGGTGCGCAGCGGCCACGACCTCTGCATCCTCGCGGTCGGCAAGATGCTCGCCGCCGCCGAGCAGGCCGCGGACGAGCTCGCCGCCGCCGGCGTCGACGCGACGGTATGGGACGTGCGCATCGTGAAGCCGCTCGACCGCGAGATGCTCGCCGACGCCGCCGAGCACCCGCTCATCATCACCGTCGAGGACGGCATCCGCGAAGGCGGCGCCGGCAGCGCCGTCGCCGACGCGATCGCGCAGATGACAGAGGACCGCACCGCGCCGCGCGTCCGCGTGCTCGGCACCCCGGTGGCCTTCATCCCCCACGGCAAGCCAGAGGCGATCCTCGCCCGGCTCGGCCTCGATGCCACGGGCATCGCCGCCGAAGCACGCCGGCTGGTCGAATTCTCGAAGTCGACCGCAAGGTAGGCGTCAGCGCCCCGTTTCCTGGGGGACGCAGCGCATCTTCCCTCCCAGTGCTACGTCTCAGCTCGAGCGCCCCTCCGACCCCCGGGGCGCTCGAGCCATTTTTCCCCCCAAGAACCGTTCTGGGTCACGAGTAGTAGGGCGTCTCTCCCGCGTCGTGGTCGGTGACGTCGATGACCTCTTTGATCTCGGGGATCGCTTCCTTGATGGACGAGGCGATCCCGTCACGGAGAGTCATCGCGCTGACCGCGCAGCCCTGGCAACCGCCACCCATCGTGACGTAGACGGTCTCGCCCTCGACACCCTTCAGAGCGGCGTAGCCACCGTGCGCCGCCAACGCCGGGTTGATCTGCTGCTCGAGCAGCTGCGCGACGCGCTCGGGCACGTCGCCGGTCAGCACGAGATCCTTGCCGGAGAGCGGGTCGGGGCGGTTCGGGTTGCGCAGGACGAGGCCGCCCTGGGTCTCCTTGGCCGGCAGGTCGAGGGTCGAGCCCCGGAGCCGATCGACGCTGAGCGCGGGGATGATGACAGGCAGGCCGGCCTCGACCACGACGAGATCGTCCTCTGCGGCCTCGGCGACGGGCTCGAAGCCGAGGTCGTAGGTGTAGTCGACGCCCCGCACACCGGTGACCTCGATGCGGATGCCGAGGCCGTCGCCGTCCTCCTCCTCCGCTCGCAGGGCAAGGATGTGAGCACGTGCGGTCTCGGTGACGGAGAGCACGGCGACGTCGACGGTCATGGGTCATACGCTACCGAGATGACCGCCGAGCCCGACGCTGAGGCCGATCCCGTCCTGTACGAGGTGGCCGATCACACGGCCACGATCACGCTGAACCGGCCCCACCGGCGCAACGCGATCTCGGTCCGGATGCTGGCGCAGCTGTCCCAGCGGTTCACCGAGGCCGACGACGACCCGGACGTGAGGGTGGTGCTGCTCACCGGCGCGGGCAAGGGCTTCTGCGCGGGGCTCGACATCAAGGACGCGATGG
>CAYSAC010000591.1:0-1949 GCA_964428815.1 uncultured Acidimicrobiaceae bacterium
TGTCGGATCCAGCTCTCGAGGCAATGACGTTCGCATGCGACTGCTATTGCCTCGAATCTGGCTCAGCGGTTCGCGTCGTTGGCCAGCCACTTGCCGACGACGAGCGACATGAACTCGGGTTGGGGCCGGAACCCGAGCGACTCGTAGAGGGGCTGCGCGTCGTCGGTCTGGAGGCCGATGTGCTGGCCGGGCACCTGCTCGGCGAGGAACCGCACCATGGAGGACGCGATGCCGCGTCGACGATGCGACGACTGCGTCCAGACATCGAGCAGGTAGCCGTTGCAGACCCCATCGGACAGCATGCGGGCCATGCCGACGACGTTCTCGCCGTCCCGCACGAACACGACATGCTGGGACTGCTCGAACGAGCGCCGCAGGGCATCCGGCGTGCGGCCGTTGTCGAATGCGTCTCGGGCGAGCGCGGCCTTTGCCTCCGCCCAATCGATCCCGTCGAGCGACCCGTCGATCCGCACCGTCATGCACCCAGCATGGCGCGATAGAACCTGCCCCATGGCAACCACGTTCGGTGTGTTCATCCCGCAGGGCTGGAAGATGGAGCTGTCCTCGATCGAGGACCCGCAGACGAAGTGGGCCAAGGCGGTTGAGGTCGCGACCCTCGCGGAGGACCTCGGCTTCGACTCGCTCTGGGTGTACGACCACTTCCACAACGTGCCGAGGCCGGCGCACGAGGCGATGTTCGAGGCGTGGACGACGGTGGCCGCGATCAGCCAGCGCACGAGCCGCATCCGCCTCGGCCAGATGGTGGGTTGCGCGCCGTACCGCAACCCGGGGCTGCTCGCCAAGATCACGTCGAACATCGACGTGATGAGCGGCGGCCGCCTCATCTGGGGGATCGGCGCCGGCTGGTACAAGCACGAGTTCGACGGCTACGGCTATCCGTTCCTGTCCAACGCCGACCGCATCCGGGTGCTGCGCGAGACCGTCGAGATCGTGAAGAGCATGTGGTCCGAGCCGGACACGACCTACGAGGGCCGGTTCTTCACGCTCCAGGGCGCGCAGTGCGACCCCAAGCCGGTGCAACAGCCCCACCCACCGATCCTGATCGGCGGTGGTGGCGAGCAGCTCACGCTGCGTGTCGTCGCGCGCTACGCGGACGAGTCCAACTTTGGTGGCAAGCCGCACGAGTTCCAGCACAAGTGCGAGGTGCTCCAGCGCCACTGCAAGGACGTGGGCCGCGATTACGACGAGATCCGCAAGACCATCTCCTCCGAGATCTTCATCCGCGAGACCGAGAAGGAGATCGAGGACGGCGGCAGCCGCTCGTTCTGGGGCGAGCCGATGGAGTCATGGCAGGCCGGGAACCTCGTCGGCACACCGGAGCAGGTCGCCGAGAAGATCCAGACCTACCGCGACCTCGGCGCCGACGGCTTCTACCCGTGGTGCAGCGACTATCCCGACACCGAGACGATGCGGCTCTTCGCCGAGATGGTGATCCCCAGCTTCAGGTGACCGGCGACCTCCGACGGCTATTCGTAGTAGCGGAAGACGACCTCGGCCACGCAGGACGGCTTCGAAGCGCCTTCGACCTCGTAGGTGAAGCGCATGTTGACTTGCGCTCCGCCAGCGATGTCGTCGACGCCGAGCAGCTCGGCACCCAGCCGCAGCTTGGCGCCGACCGGCACCGGCGACGGGAAGCGCACCTTCTCGCAGCCGTAGTTCACGCCCATCTTGATGCCGTCGACGCGCAGGATCTCGGGCATGAGCTTCGGGCCGAGCGAGAGCGTGAGGTAGCCGTGCGCGATCGGGCCGCCGAACGGGCTCTCCTTCGCGGCCCGCTCGGGGTCGACGTGGATCCACTGGTGGTCACCGGTCGCCTCGGCGAAGGTGTTCACCTGCTCCTGGGTGATCTGGACGTGTTCGCTGTAGCCGAGGTGCTGGCCGACCAGCTCCTTGAGGCCGGCGATGCCGTTCACGGTGGTCGTCATGGC
>CAYSAC010000592.1:0-1944 GCA_964428815.1 uncultured Acidimicrobiaceae bacterium
CACCGAAGCCGAACGAAGACAGGGCACCGACGCCGCCTGATGGGTGGCGGCGGACGTCGCCACAGTTCGGGCAACCCTGCCAAGAGGACTGCTGTCACCGGAATCGCCGCGCCCTCGCTTCGTCGCGGGTCAGGCGGTGGTCAAGCTGCCGGGGACCGCGACGACTTCGCCTCGGTGCTGCCTTCCCCGATCGCTGGCCGACACAGCGGGCAACGAGCGCGACCGCCGACCGGTACCTGCCTCCTAGCCTCGGCCACAGATGCAGATGCAGATGCAGAGCCTGACCGTCGCCTCATTCAACATCCACTGGGGCCGCCATCCGCGCTCGTACGAGCCGTTCGACCTCATCGAAGCGTGCCGCCGGCTCGATGCCGACGTGCTGGCGCTGCAGGAGGTGTGGCGGCCCGACGGCGAGACCAGCGTCGCCGAGGAGACGGCCGACAAGCTCGGCTACGAGATCCACGAGATGTGGACCGGCCGAGCGGTCGTGGAGCCGAAGTGCCACATCGTCGGGCACACCGGCGACCCTGTCGGTACCGGCGACTGGGGCCAGGCGCTGCTGACGCGTGTGCCCAGGGGGCCCGTGAGCGAGCACCGGCTAGACGGGTTCCTATTCGACCCCAACGACCGCGCTGTCATGACGACCGACATCGAGATCGACGGCGGGACGCTCACGGTGTGCGCGTCCCACTTCCCGCATCTCGAACACATTTCGCCGCTGCTGCGCTGGCGCCTGCGCGGCGTTCTGCCGGACGCCCGCCGGCCCGCCGTGCTCATGGGTGACTTCAACATGTGGCGGTGGGTGGCCCGCTTCATCGTGCCGGGCTGGCGCGACACCGTGCGCGGCGCGACCTGGCCAGCCCGACGGCCGGTGTTCCAGATCGATCATCTGCTCGCGACCCCAGCGGTGGTCGCGACCGACCCGCGCGTCGTGCGGGTGGGCGAGTCGGATCACTGGCCGATCCGGGCCCGCGTATCACTCAGATGACGCGTCAGGTGCCCGTGACGCGCTGGGCGAACGCCACCGCCCGCTCGATCACGATGTCCTTGTCGTAGTCGACCGTCGCGACGTGGTAGCTGCGCTCCAGGAAGACCCTCTCGACCTCACCGGCGACCGAGGCCACTATCACGTCGCTGTCGTCTGGGTTGACGACGTGGTCCTGCCGGCTGGTGATCACCAGGACCGGGCAGCGCACCTCGCCGAGCCGCGGGCGCAGCGCGGCGCCGCCCTCGGCGAGGGAGGCGAGCGGCCGCAACGGCGTCTTGTCGTAGGACATCTCGGTCGCCTCCGGATCGGCGATGTCGCCGCCGATCGAGTCCATGGTCTCCGCGCCACCCTTGACCATGTCGCGCACGAGGCCCGCCATCTCCTCCGGCACCTGCGCGGGTGCGTTGATGCAGACGATGCCGGAGACCTCGGGGTGGTCGACCGCGATCGACAGCGTGAGCGCGCCACCCATCGAGAGGCCGACGACCACGACCTTCTCGCAGCGCGCCACGAGGGCGTCGTAGGCCCGCTCGGCCTCCGCCCGCCAGTCGTCCCACGTCGTCTGGATCATGTCGTCGACGTGCGTGCCGTGTCCCGGCAGCCGCGGCAGCTCGACCGCGAACCCCCCAGCGGCGAAGGCCTCCGCGAGGCCCCGCATCGAGACCGGGTTGCCGGTGAAGCCGTGCAGGACGAGCGCGCCGGCGGCACCGCCGGCGGCCGACCACGGCTCGGCGCCGGGGAGCACGGGGTGCTGGTCGTCGCTACCGGTACGGGTCATCGCTTGCGGGCTCCTCCCACCAGTCCTGGGGAGCTGGCGTCCAGTTCGGGTCGTCGTAGATGCAGTCGACCGGGCACGGGTCGAGGCACTTGCCGCAGCCCGAGCACAACTCGGGGATGATGATCACGTCGATGCCATGGTTGAAGATGGCGCCGAACTGCGGCGGGCAATGGCGGAT
>CAYSAC010000593.1:0-1942 GCA_964428815.1 uncultured Acidimicrobiaceae bacterium
CCGCCGCCGCCGAGGCCGAGGAGCAGGACGAGTTCGACGTCGTCCTCACCGAAGCCGGCGACAAGAAGATCCAGGTCATCAAGGAGGTCCGTGCGCTCACGAACCTCGGCCTCAAGGAGGCCAAGGACCTGGTCGACGGCGCGCCAAAGCCCGTCCTCGAGAAGGTGTCCAAGGAGGACGCCGAGAAGGCCAAGGCCCAGCTCGAGGAGGCCGGCGGCAAGGTCGAGCTCAAGTAGTTCGAGCGAATGTGGTGAAGAAGGTGGCCCCTAGGGGCCACCTTCTTCGGGAGGTTCGGTGGAGCCCGGCCGTGGAGCCGGGCTCCGTCGCGCTTGGGGTGGGATCATCTCGGGCATGGCGGACATCCCGGAGATCCGGTACGCGCGCAGCGGTGAGGTGCACATCGCCTACCAGCGGTTCGGTGCGGGCATTCCGATGGTGGCGGTGCCGCCGTTCGCGCAGAACATCGAGATGGTGTGGACCGACCCGACGGGGTCGTTCCAGCGGTTCCTGCGACGGTTCGGCACGTTCTGCGACGTCACGCATTTCGACAAGCGGGGCACGGGGCTGTCCGATCGGGTCAGCGGCATGGTCCCGCTGGAGGACCGGATGGACGATCTGCGCGCCGTGATGGACCACGCCGGCATCGAGCGAGCGGTCATCTCCGCGGTCTCCGAAGGCGGGCCCCTCGCCATGCTGTTCGCGGCGACCTACCCGGCGCGGGTGCAGGCCCTTGTCCTCTGCTCGACCGCCGCGAAGATGGTTGCCGACGAGAGCTATCCGCACGGCATCGACGCTGCGTTCTACGAGGCGAACAGCGAGCTGCTCATCGAGCGGTGGGCTACACCCGACTCGCTCGTCGCGCCGTTCTGGATGCCGAGCCTTGCGGGCGACGAGGGATTCCGGCACTGGATGCTGAGCTACGAGCGGGCCAGCGCGTCTCCTGGCGCGGTCCGCGAGATCGCGCGCTACGTCCGCACGATCGACGTTCGCACCGTGCTCGCAACGATCAGCGTGCCAACCCTCATCATCCACCGCACGGGCGACCTCCTCCTCGGTCCCGCGAACGGTCGGTACCTCGCCGAGCACATCGCCGGCTCGACCTACGTGGAGCTGCCGGGCATCGACCACGTGCCGTGGGCCGGTGACGGCAACGCGGTGCTCGACGCCATCGAGGACTTCCTCACCGGCGGCCACACCATTCGAGACGAGGTTGACCGCTCCCTCGCGACGGTGCTCTTCACCGACATCGTCGGCTCGACCGGGCTCGCAACGAGCCTCGGTGACCAGCGCTGGTGCGAGCTGCTCGACCGCCACGACGCCGTCGTGCGGGGCGAGCTCGAGCGCTACCGCGGCCGCGAGGTGAAGACGACCGGTGACGGCTTCCTGGCGACCTTCGATAGCCCTGGTCGCGCCCTGCGCGCCGCGACTGGCATCGGCGAGGCGGCGCGGGCCATGGGCATCGAGGTGCGAGCCGGCGTCCACACCGGCGAGGTCGAGCTGCGCGGCGACGACGTGGGCGGGGTCGCGGTGCACATCGGCGCTCGCATCGCCGCCCTCGCCGGTCCGTCGGAGGTGCTCGTATCGAGCACGGTCCGCGACCTCGTCGCGGGCTCGGACTTCGCCTTCGCCGACCGTGGTGACCAGGAGCTCAAGGGCGTCCCAGGTAGCTGGAGGATCCTCGCCCTGGCCTGATAGGTCCCGAAACCCTTGACGCGATTGAGGGTTCGTCTTACCCTGCCCGCAACCGCCCCGGGCGGCCCGTCGCAGGGTCGCTTTCCCCGGGTTGCTCTTCTACGCGGCTGGCTCTAGCATGAGCAGTCGCCGTGCGTCCCCGCTCCTGCTTCGCTGTCCCTGAGAAGCGGTTCGGCGCGCCCCGGCACCCCCATAGCGCCCTCTTTTTCGAGGAGTAGTCCTTGCCTGCTCGCTCCGTTTTCCGCGACCG
>CAYSAC010000594.1:0-1940 GCA_964428815.1 uncultured Acidimicrobiaceae bacterium
GCCGGTACCCTCTACGGCGTGCTCGCCGCCGGACTGCGGGTGCGAGAGACGCTGCTGCCGATCCTGCTCCTACCGGTCGTGGCTCCCGTGCTCATCGGCGCCACCCGCGCGTTCGAAGCCGCGCTTGGAGGCGTCCCCGACGAGGGTTGGCCTTGGCTCGGCCTTCTGGGAGTTTTCGCCCTGCTGTACGCCGTCTTCGGGACCCTCGCCTTCGGGTCCCTGTTGGAGGAATCGTGACCGCGCCGACCACCACGTCATCGCCTGCGACGCGGGTGCTGGGCGCGATTGCGGCCGCCGGCCTCGCAGTGCTCGTGTGGCTCGCGCTCGTCGCCACGCCGGCCGACGCCGTGCAGCAGGACTCGGTGCGGCTGCTCTACATCCACGTGCCGTCGGCCAACATGATGTTCCTCGGCTGCGGCATCACGACCATCGCGTCGGCGCTGTTCCTGCGTCGGTCGAGCCTCGCCTGGGACGTGCTCGCGGGCGCGGCCGCGGAGGTCGGTCTGGTGTTCACGGGCATCACGCTCGTCACCGGGATGGTGTGGGGCCGCCCGACGTGGGGCGTCTACTGGGTGTGGGATGCCCGGCTCACGTCGACGGCGATGCTGTTCGTGCTCCTGCTCGGCTACCTCGCGCTGCGCCGGCTCGCCGGTGACCCGGACGAGCGGGCCAGGCGCACCGCGATCGTGGGTCTTCTGCTCGCTCCCAATGTCGCGCTCGTGAAGTTCTCGGTGGACTGGTGGCGGACCCTGCACCAGGAGGCGACGCTCACGCTGCCCGACGCAAAGATCGAGGGGCTGATGCTCTTCACGCTGATGTTCGGGATGGTGCTGTTCGTCGTCGTCTTCGCGTGGCTGCTCGTGCACCGGTTCCGCGTCGGCTGGTTGGAAGCTCGGCTCGAGCGCAGCGGCCTGGACGAAGCGATCGCTGAGCGGCGTGCGGAGGCGCTCGCGTGAGCGTCGTCGCCATGACCAACGCGGCGTACGTCGCTACGGGGTGGATCGCCGGGCTCGGCGCCCTCGCCCTCTACGCGCTTCGGACGATCCGCCGCGGCCGTGCGCTCAGCGCGCAGGTGCCACCTGAGGAGCGCCGGTGGAGCTGATTCCGCGCACGACGGAGGCCCCGCCGGACCGTCGTCGCCGGAACCTCGGCGCGACGGTCGTCATCGCTGTCGTGGTGGTCGCGCTCGGATTCATCGTCTTCCAGGGTCTGTCCGACGCTGCGCTCTACTTCAAGAACGCGGACGAGGCCGTCGCCGAGCGCGACGACCTCGGCACGCGGCGGTTCCGGTTGCAGGGCACCGTCGTCGGCGAACCGGACGCCACCGATGACGGCGTGTCGTTCGTTGTCGCCTTCAACGGCGCGCGGGTGCCCGTGCGCCACGTCGGCGACCCGCCGGAGCTGTTCAAGCCGGGCATAGCGGTCGTGCTCGAGGGGCGGTGGTCGGCGGACGGCGAGCGCTACGAGAGCGACAAGATCATGGTGAAGCACTCGGCCGACTACCAGGCCGAGAACCAGGACCGCCTGCGGGACGCCGAGGCCGGCGCCCCGTGAACGCCGCGCTCGGGTCGGCTGGGGTCATCCTCGGCCTGGTCAGCTCGCTGCTGGGCGTCGTGACGCTGGCGGTTGGGTTGTGGCGCGGCCGGCCCGACCTGCTACGGCTCGGTCGGAGCTACAGCCTTCTCGTCCTCCTCGGCGCGGTCGTGTCGGTGGTGGCCATGCAGCGCGGGCTGATCACGCGCGACTTCTCGATGCGGTACGTCGCCGACAACGGCAGCACGCGCACGCCGGCGGTGTTCAACGTGGCGACGATGTGGTCGGCGCTCGAAGGCTCCATCCTGCTCTGGGTCCTCGTGCTCACCGGCTACACGGCGATCGTCGCCCGCAAGTTCCGCGACCGCCTCACGGATCCGCTCGTCGGCTGGGCGCTGCTCACGATG
>CAYSAC010000595.1:0-1934 GCA_964428815.1 uncultured Acidimicrobiaceae bacterium
TGCCGAACCGGATCACGCCAAACGCGGTCTTCGCGTTGTGGACCGCGAACTGGCCCTCGGTAAGAATCACGAGGCGGCGCTCGCCTGCGTGGCGCATCGCTCCGCTCCCTCGACTTGTTCGGCGCCGGACGGCTCCGGAGTCTAGTCGACGGCGTGACGAGGAACGGGGCGAGCCCGCTGAGCCCGCCCCGTTTGCTTCGGCCGGCCGGAGGCCGAGCGCTCCAGTGGAGCTGGAGTTGCCTCCGGAGAGGTCCTGCTCGCCGGAGTCGTAGCCGTTTCTCAGCCGGATACGGTACGTGTCGGAGATCCCGGGGCGCGGTCGGGTCCGTCACGTCAATCCGGTTGTCACGGTCGCAGCTGGGGTGGCCGAAGCTGCGCGGCACCGTAGACTGCCGGCCTGATGGGGCGTTTGCTGCGCGGGTCCCCGCTCTCGATTGCCGTCCTCCTGTCGGTGGTCGGGCTTGTCGTGTACTGGCTCACCGGGCCCCCGGCGCATGGGGGCATGTTCGAGCCGCTGGCCGACGCCTTCCTCCACGGCCGGCTGCACCTCGTCGTTGATCGGCCCTGGCTCGAGCTGGTGCCTCGGGCAGGCGGCGGACAATACGTGCCGCTCCCGCCGGCACCAGCGCTGCTTCTGATGCCGATCGAGGCAATCCGACAATCTCTCGGCGCCGCTGAGCTCCCGAACAACATCCCCGCCTCCGTGGTGGGAGGCGCCAACATCGGCCTTGTGTACCTGCTGCTCGACGGCTGGGGCGTGGCTCCGCGACCGCGCCTGTGGCTGACGCTCGGCTTCGCCTTCACCACCCACTGGTGGGTGGCCGGCATGGCCGGGCCGCACCACTTCGCGGAGACGACCGCGACCTTCTTCCTGCTGATTGCCCTGAACCTCGCGGTGCGGCGCCGATGGGCGGCCTGGGCAGGCCTGGCAGTCGGGATGGCGGCCGGCTCACGGTTGCCGGTCGGGCTGTCGCTGCCGCTCTTCCTGGCGCTCTACGGATGCAGCTGGCGACCTCAGCGGGGGCAGCTGCATCTGATGGCCGGCCTCGCGCTGCCGGTTGTCCTGATGGCCGCGTACAACGTCGCCCGCTTTGGAAGCCCCATCGACTTCGGCTATGCCCACATTCCCTCGGGAGAGACCGGCCTGATCACGGATGAGCCGTGGTTCCGGGAGGGGCTGATGTCGGTCAGCTACATCCCGCGCCATCTGAACGTCATGTTCCTCGAGACGTTCCATCTTGTGCCGCAGGCCCCGTTCCTGAAGCCAGCATGGACCGGCACCGCACTGTGGCTGACCGCGCCATTTCTGTTCTGGGCATTGGCTGCACGGGGCCGCATGGTGCCGATCCTGTGGATCACCATCCTGCTCGTCGCCCTGCCTGATCTTCTGTGGGGCAGCTGGGGCTTTGCCCAGTTCGGCTACCGCCGCATCCTCGACGTTGTGCCATTTCTGCTGCTGCTGCTGGGGATCGCCTTTCGCGAGCGGATCAACCGCTGGGCGATCGCGACCATCGTGGTGGGCGCTGTCGTGCACGCGTACGGCATCTTCGTGATCAATGTGCTCGGCTTCGTGGAATAGGCGTGGTACCGCATACCGGATGCTGGTCCGATCGTCTCATGCTGCCCATCGGGTTCAGCCTAGGACGCCTAGAGAGGCATGGGCCGTATGGGTCAGCTGAGATAAGGGTTCAGATAAGGGTTCAGCGCGACGCCCGCTCCGCGCGTACGGAGCACATCGAATAGCGCATGAGACGCAAGAACTGGACCGATAAGGGCTCCAAAAGGGCTCCTGCCTCGAGCCTGGGCGGAACTATCTGGGACGATGGCCGACCAGTCGTCGGCACTTTGCTAACACTACGGCTGCGCGGCCAAGACCTCGCGGGCCGCGCGACGACCGGATCGCACGGCGCCGTCCATGTATCCGTTCCACACGT
>CAYSAC010000596.1:0-1933 GCA_964428815.1 uncultured Acidimicrobiaceae bacterium
CATATCTTGCCGTAGAGAGAGCCAGAGGCGAGCGGGACGATGCAGTGGTCGGGGGCGCGCCAGCCGAGCTGCTCGGCGACTTCGTAGCCGAGGGTCTTGGAGCCTTCGGAGTAGTAGGGGCGGATGTTGATGTTGACGAAGGCCCAGGGGTACTTGTCGCCGAGCTCGGAGCAGAGGCGGTTTACGTCGTCGTAGGAGCCGTTTACGGCCACGAGGTTGGCGCCGTAGATCTTCGAGCCGAGGATTTTGCCGGCCTCGAGGTCGCTCGGGACGAAGACGAAGGCTTCGAGCCCGGCGCGGGCGGCGTGGGCGGCGACCGCGTTCGCGAGGTTGCCGGTCGACGCGCAGGCCGCGACCCCCGCACCCATCGCCTGCGCGCGGCCGAGCGCGGCGGCCACGACCCTGTCCTTGAACGACCCCGTCGGGTTCGCGGTCTCGTCCTTGAGCCACAGGTCGTCGAGACCGAGGGCGGCACCCAGGCGCTCGGCTCGCACGAGCGGCGTCCACCCCACCGCCGCGGCAGCGCGGGCTGGCGGCGGCATCGGCAGGAGATCGGCGTAGCGCCACATCGTCGGCGGGCCGGACTCGACGGCGTTGCGGTCGACCGTTGCTCTGACCGCCTCCCAATCGTTGATGAGCGCGAGCGGCCCCCAGCAACCTGCGCAGGCCTGGCCGTCGTCGAGCTCAGCCCGCGCCCCGCACGCGAGGCACTCGAGGACGGCGGGCGCGGGCACGGCCGCCATTGGAACAGCCACCTGCGCCGGGTTGCCAGATGGCCGGTCCGCCGGTAGGCATGCAGCCGTGCGGCGGTCGATCATCCGAACGTTCCACCACGCTGAGTTCGAGCCGGAGCGCCTGGCCGAGCTGAAGGCGCGGCAGGGCTACGTGGTCTCGGTCTGCCTGCCCGCGCGCAACGAGGCCGCGACCGTCGGCCGGATCGTCGAGGTGGTGCGGGCCGAGCTGGTCGACGCCGTCGGCCTCGTCGACGAGGTTCTCGTCGTCGACGACCACTCCACCGACGCCACCGCGCGCGCTGCGGCCGACGCCGGCGCGCGCGTCGTCGACGCCGCCGCCGTCCTCCCCGAGTACGGCGAGGGCCACGGCAAGGGCGAAGCGCTGTGGAAGTCGGTGTTCGAGGCCGACGGCGACCTGATCGCGTGGTGCGACGCCGACATCACCGACTTCGGTCCCCGCTTCGTCATCGGGCTGCTTGGCCCGCTGCTCACCAGGCCCGACATCGACTTCGTGAAGGGCTTCTACGACCGGCCGCTCCACGGCGCCGACGGTGGCGGTCGCGTCACCGAGCTCGTGGCCCGCCCGCTGGTCGCGATGCTGTTCCCCCACCTGGCCTCCATCGTCCAGCCGCTCGCGGGCGAGTACGCCGGCCGGCGCGGCATCCTCGAGCAGGTCCCGTTCAGCCAGGGCTACGGGGTCGACCTCGGCCTGCTCATCGACATCGCCGCGCTCGAGGGCACCGACGTCATCGCGCAGGTCGATCTCGGCACCCGCCGGCACCGCAACCGCCCGCTCGACGAGCTCGGCCCGCAGGCGACGGCCGTGCTCAAGGCCGCCCTGCGCCGCGCCGGGCACCCGAGCGCGCTGGATGCCACCACGCTCGTCCGTCCGGGGCTGGATTCGGTCGAGGTGGACGGGGGCGAGCGCCCGCCGCTCGTGGGCGTCCCGGGCTATCGGCGTCGTTCTGCTTGAGCGGCTCGTTCGCGTGGGCCCAATGACCTACGAAACGTGGTACTGTCACTACGGAACGTAGTTACCGCAGGGCGAGGAACCAGGCTGAACAGACATGCCGTTCGCACCATCCGACCTGACCATCGACCTGGCACCACGCCGCAACCGGCTCGACGAGCTGGTCTGGGTCCTCACCAGCTGCCGGGCCGGCGTCGCGGCCAGCGCGAGCCGAGCCGCCGGCCGGCCC
>CAYSAC010000597.1:0-1922 GCA_964428815.1 uncultured Acidimicrobiaceae bacterium
GTCCATGGCCGTGTTGGCGAAGGGCGGGATGGCCTCAGCCGCGATGACGTCCTCGGCCAGCACACACCCGAGGACGTCGTCGAGCGCGGCCCGGCGCGGCGTCAGCGGCTTGCACCGGCCCAGGACGTGGGCGCGCGCGTCATCGAGGGGGAGCACCTGCGCAGGCTACGGTGCGCACCGTCATGGCCACGACTGATGACGACCTGACCTGGGAGCCGCCGGGCGCCGGCACGTGGACGTCACTCGCGTCGCACGTGCCCAACGTCCCGACGTGGTGGTTCCGCCAATTCAACCCACCCGGCATGGAGCAGGGCACCGAGCGCGCGTTCGCCAAGTTCGGCGCGCCGCTGCGCCGGATGGGCACGGGCTTCGTGAACGGCCGGGCCTACACGCGGCTCGTGCCGCTGGTGATGCCGAACAGCAACGCCAAGCCACCCCCGCCCGCTGTCCTGTGGCTGATCACCCGGCTGCACCCGGAGTTCCGGCGCCGCAACCGCCTGGCCCTCGCCGCGCTCGAGGGCAAGGTCTGGCGCGGCGAGGTGCGGCGCTGGCATGACGAGCTGCGTCCCGCGCTCGTCGATCACAGCCGCGCGCTGCAACAGGAGTCGATCGGGGCCTACGACGACGCCGCGCTGCTCGACCACATCGACCGCACGCTGGAGCACACCCAGAAAGGTCACGTGCTCCACTTCGAGCTGCACGCGTCCGACATGGGCCCGCTCGGCGACCTGCTCGCGCACTGCGACCACTGGGGCATCGGCCACTCCGATGCCGTGCGGGTGCTCGAGGGCGCGTCGCCCGCCACGACGGCACCCGGCACCGCGCTCGTGCGGCTGGCCGAGCTCGTCGCCTCCGCGCCAGTCGCGCCGGCGACGCTCGATGACGTGCGAGCGCTCGGTGACGAGGCCTCCCGGCTGGTCGACGACTACGTGGCCGAGTACGGCTGGCGCATCGTGACCGCCTACGACGTCGACGGGCGCGCGCTCATCGAGCTGCCGGAGGCGATCCTCGCCACGTTGCGCGTCGCGGCTGGGCCACCGCGCACGGGTGCGAGCGGTGAGGCCGCGGCGGCCGAGCTGCGCGAGCGGGTACCTGCCGCTGATCGCGACGAGTTCGACGAGCTGGTCGCCGAAGCGAGGTCGGTCTACGGCCTGCGCGACGACAACGGTCCGATCACCGGCGAGTGGCCGATCGGGCTGCTACGGCGAGCTCTGCTCGAGGCCGGCCGGCGGCTCGTCGACCGCGGCTCGCTCGCGGACCCCGAGCACGCGGTCGAGATCGACCGGGCCGAGCTCGGCGCGCTCCTCTCCGCCGGCACCGGACCGTCCGCCGGCGAGATCACGGCGCGCGCGATCGAGCGGGTCCGCGCCAGCCAGGGCACAGCGCCGTTCACCCTCGGACCGGAAGAGGCGCCGCCGCCCGTGCGGGTCCTGCCCGCGGGGCTCGCTCGGGTCACCGAGCTCGTCCTGCACGCGGTGAGCGCGCTCGACGCGCCGGCGGGCCTCGAGCCTCTGCAGGGCGTTGGCGTCGGCGACACGCCGTACAAGGGCACGGTCCGCATCGCCCACCAGCCCGAGGAGGTGCTGTGCACGATGGAGCCTGGTGACGTGCTCGTCGCGTCGTTCACCACGCCCGCGTACAACACCGTGCTCAGCATCGCGGGCGCGATCGTCGTCGAGGAGGGCGGTGTCCTCTGCCACGCCGCGGTGATGGCGCGCGAGCTCGGCATCCCCGCGGTCGTCGGTGCCTCCGGCGCGATGACGCAGCTGCGGGACGGCTCCGAGGTCGAGGTCGACCCGGTCGCCGGCCGGGTCCGCGCCCTGACCTAGGCGCCCCTGCGACCCCAAACCGAACTGGCGGTGAAAACGGGACTCCGCGGGTTTCTGTGGGTCGCTTTCGGCGGCTTGGTGGCCGTAGGCGCA
>CAYSAC010000598.1:0-1919 GCA_964428815.1 uncultured Acidimicrobiaceae bacterium
CCGGATGCGGTCATCTCGCCATCGTCCCAGCGAGGTGTGACAATCGCGGGATGCAGCCGACCTACTCCGCTGAAGCCGAGGCGTTCCGGGAGAAGGTGCAGGCGTTCCTCGCTGAACACCTGCCGCCCGACTGGGACGGCATCGGCGCGCTGCCGGTCGACCAGGTCGGACCGTTCACCGAGGACTGGCGGCGCACGCTGGGCGAGAACCACCTCCTCGCCCCGTCGTGGCCGAAGCAGTACGGCGGTCCCGGGCTCAGCGCGCTGGAGCAGGTGATCCTGGCCGAGGAGTTCTTCAAGGCCGGCGTGCCCATGGGCATCGTCAACGACGTCTTCAGCATCCAGATGGTCGGCAACACGATCCTCGACTGGGGCACCGAGGAGCAGAAGCGCCACTTCCTCCCGCGAATCCTGAGCGGTGAGGACCGCTGGTGCCAGGGCTACAGCGAACCCAACGCCGGCAGCGACCTCGGCAACCTCGGGTGCCGCGCCGAACTCGACGGCGACGAGTGGGTCATCAACGGCCAGAAGATCTGGACCAGCGCGGGGCATCTCGCCAACTGGATCTTCGTGCTCACGCGCACCGACCCCGACGCGGCCAAGCACAAGGGCATCACCTTCCTGCTCGTGCCGATGGACCAGCCAGGCGTCGAGGTGCGGCCGATCAAGATGTTGACCGGCGACCAGGATTTCAACGAGGTCTTCTTCACCGACGCCAAGTGCCCGAAGGAGAACGTCGTTGGCGAGGTCAACGGCGGCTGGGGCGTGGCCATGACCCTCCTCGGCTACGAGCGGGGCGAGGCGGCGGCCGTGTTCCCGCTCATGTTCCGCACCGAGCTCGACCGCCTCATGGCACTGGCTGCCGAGCGGGGAGCGACCGCGGACCCGGTCCTGCGCCAGCGGCTCATGTGGTGCCACAGCCAGGTCGAGGTCATGCGCTACCTCGGGATGAAGAGCCTCACCGGTTTCCTGGCCGGCGCCCACCCCGGCCCCGACGCTGCGGTCTTCAAGCTCTTCTGGAGTGAGTACCACCGAATTGTGACCGAGCTCGCCGTCGACATCCTCGGGCCCGACGCGCTCGTGCCCAGCGGCCGGTTCCCCGCGAGCTCGTTCCAGTGCGACGACCCGGGCGCCCCCAACGACAGCGCCTCCTGGGTCGGCACCTTCATGAACGCGCGCGCCGGCACCATCTACGCCGGCAGTTCGCAGGTGCAGCGCAACATCATCGGCGAGATGGTGCTCGGCCTTCCCAAGGAGCCCCGCGGCGAGAAGCTGTCGTGGCGGGACGAGCAGAAGGCTCGCTGAAGCTCGGTCCCGCGGTCGCCGCCGTCCTGCCCCACCCGAGCCTGTGGTGGACGGGGCTGCGGCAGGCCGGTCGCCTCGCCCGGAGAGGCTGGTGGCGTCGGCCGCCGTTCCTCCCGGTGCCCGATCCTGCCTATCTCCGGTTCCGCATGGAGACCGCGTACGGCGACCCTGGCCGCGCCCCCGAACCGGATGATCTGGTCACCTACCTGCGGTGGTGCCGGAAGTTCGCCAGCGCAGCGCGAGGTTGACAGGTAGTTTTTTCCGCCATGCGGGCGCTGGTGCTGAACGCGACGTACGAACCGCTGTGCGTGGTGGCCAGCCGACGCGCCGCGGTCCTCGTGCTGTGCGACAAGGCCGAGGTGCTCCACGAGAGCGGTGAGGTGCTCCGCTCCGAGCGGCTCACCCTCCAGATCCCATCGGTGATCCGCCTCCGCCAGTTCGTGAAGGTCCCGTATCGGCGACGGGCGCCGCTGAACCGCAAGGCTGTGTTCGCACGCGACGGCGGCCGCTGCCAGTACTGCGGCACCGGCGCGGAGAGCATCGACCACGTCGTCCCCCGGAGCCGCGGGGGCGAGCACGCCTGGGAGAACGTGGTGGCCGCGTGCCGCCCATGCA
>CAYSAC010000599.1:0-1919 GCA_964428815.1 uncultured Acidimicrobiaceae bacterium
CGACGTTCTGCGTCATCGACCACGCCAACGCCGGCGCGGTCCGGTCCGCCCGCACGCTGTCCGGTGGCGAGACGTTCCTCGCGTCGCTCGCCCTCGCGCTCGCGCTCGCCGACGAGGTCTCCGGCCTCGCCGCGAGCGGGGCCGCCCGGCTCGACTCGATCTTCCTCGACGAGGGGTTCGGCACCCTCGATCCCGAGACCCTCGACGTCGTCGCTGCCGCCCTCGACGAGCTCGGCGCCCGTGGCCGCATGGTCGGCGTCGTCACCCACGTGCGCGACCTCGCCGAGCGCCTCCCCGTGCGCTTCGAGGTGCGCAAGGTCGGCGGCACCGCCACCATCGAGAAGGTCCTCGCGTGACCCCCGATCGAACCCCCGACCGAACTGGCGGTGAAAACGCGCCGGAATGCGGCGCGTTTTCACCGCCAGAACGGGTCGTGTCGTGAGGTTCGCGGTCGAGGCGTGGGCGCCGGAGTACGGCGCGCCGGCGGACGAGAGCGCGGTGGGCACCTCCGATGCGCCTGTCGACGCCGCGGTCGAGGTGCCCCTCGCGTCGTGGGCGCCGATGCGGCCGCCGGCAGGCACCACCGAGCCCGCGGTCGTGCTGTTCGTCGACGGGGTCCGCCGCGTCGAGGCTCTGGTGTGGGTCACGACCGACAGCGGCGAGGTCCGTCAGGGCATCTGCGCGAGCTACGCCGCGGGCGCCGTCCGTTGCGATGGGCGCGCGACGCTGCTCGAAGCGCAGGTCCGGCGCGGCCTGTTCTGTCGTGGCGACGGGTTGGAATCCATCGCCACCCGGTGCGGCGAGTTCACCCCGCGCCCGGTCCCCGGCGAGCCCGTCATCGCGCTGCAGGACCAGATGGGTGCGCTCGAGGGCATCGTGGCCGTCACCGCTGGCGCGGCCGGCGCTGACCTGGTTGTGCTCGACGGTCCGCTCGGCGACCGGCGCCGGGTGCCCAACGCCATCGGCTACGTGAAGACCCACCACGTCGCCTACCTCCCGGATCCCGTCGGGTCGGTGGTCGCACAGTTGCGGGCCGGTGACCGCACACCGCTCTTTGTCGTCGGCGAGCGGTTCAGCCGCTGGTCCTGCTACCTCCGGCTGCCCGGCCCCGCGACCCACGCCTGGGCGGGAGTCGTGCGGCTGGAGGTCTCCTGCGAGCGCGACCTCGCCGACGCGACACGGCTGGTCGATCAGGCCACGTTGGTGCTGCCCCGCTTCGCGTCGCAGCCGCACAAGGACCCGCGCGCGCCGCAGAACCTGCACCCCATCGCCGGGCTCGAGCGCCTCATCCGCCACCGGCTCGGTGATCCCGCGCTCATCCTGCGGGCGCTGCGCGTCGCCTCAGCTGACGGGAAGGTGCGTTCCCAGGAAGCCCACGGTCTCTGACCAGGCAGCCGCGGCCGCGTCCCCGTTGTGGAACATCTCCGACTCGTGGTTGTCGAACGCGTGGCCGGCCCCGTCCTTCACCAGCACCTGCATGTGCTCGTGCCCTTCAGTCGCGGCCTTGATCGCTTCGATCTGCTCGCTCGGGATGAACGGATCGCTGCCCCCGAAGTGGAACAGCACCGGGCAGGTGATCTGGTCGATGGCGTCGAGGTGGTCGGCGATCCCGGAGCCGTAGTAGCTGACGACGCACGCGGGGTCACCGGCGATGGCGACCTCGTAGCCGAGCTTGCCCCCGAGGCAGAACCCGACCACGCCGACCCCGCCCTCGGTCTCGTGGAGGTCGTCGAGGTGGGCGAGCGCAGCGAGAAGGTCCTGCACCGCCTGCTCCGCATCGAGCTGCTGCACGAGCTCGAACGACTCGGCCAGGCCGGCCTCGTCGTGATCGGCGGCATGGCCGGGCTTGATGCGCCAGAACACGTCGGGCGCGGCGACGACGTAGCCGAGGTCGGCCAGCCGCTGGGCGACGGCCTTGA
>CAYSAC010000600.1:0-1917 GCA_964428815.1 uncultured Acidimicrobiaceae bacterium
AGCAGCCACTGATCCCCGTCGAGCCACGGGTCGCGCGAGGACATGTCGTTGATGCAGGTGTAGCCGAAGACGTGCCGCATCGCGTCCTCGGGCGCCACGGCCCACGCTGCCTCGCCGACGACCACCCCGAGCTCCGACTCGGCATCGACATTGGCGGTCACGGAGCGATCCCACGTCACGACGGAGCCCTGCCCGGTCACCGATGTCGGCACCTTGGCGTAGACCAGCGGCCGCTGCGGCCCGACGCCGTCCGCCTCACCGGGCGCCCGGTAGTTGAGCCCGATGGTGTAGATGGCTCTTGGGTCGGGCACGGCCGGCCCGAGCTCGACGTCGTCCAGGGACCGATACGCTCGTTCCGGCTGGCGGTGCACCCACTCGCGCACGCGCTGCAACCCCTCGGCGCCGCTCGCCGCGATGCCGCGCAGCGAGTCGAGCCCCGCGTCCGGCATGGCGAGCGGCAGGAACCGCAGGTCGCGAATCACCACGACCGATGCGCGCCCGTCCTCGACGATGGTGGCGAACCGCATCGGTCAGGCGTGCGCGTTGGCGTCGGCGAGCAGCGGCGCGACGGCCGCTCGCATGACGTCGGCCACACGGCCCACCCCGGTCCAGCGCTCGAAGGCGATGGCGGCCTGCTGGACCAGCATCTCGGACCCGTTCGCCGCTCGCAGGCCTCGCGCGCGGGCCGCCCGCAGCAGCGGCGTCTCGGGTGGCACGTAGACCAGGTCGAAGACGGTCGCCTCCGCCGGCAGCAGCTCGACCGCGATGGTCGCCCCCGGGTCGAGCATGCCGACCGTCGTCGCGTTGACCGCGAGGTATGCCGACCGGAGCGCTGCCGCGAAGGCGGGGTCGTCCAACGCCACCGCCGAGACGGACCCGGCTCCGACGTCGGCGAAGCGCTCGGCGAGTTCCGCGGCGGACGACAGGGTTCGATTGCCGATTGTCACCCGGCGCGCGCCGGCACGCAGGCAGGCGAAGACGACCGCGTGTGCCGCGCCGCCCGCCCCCGCGACGACGACGTCCACCCCCGCCAGCGGTCTGCCCATGGCGAGCTCGACCCCGGCGCGGAAGCCGGGTGCATCGGTGTTGAAGCCGACCAGCTCGTCGGCCACGGTTCGCGCGACGCTGTTCACCGCTCCGATCGTCATGGCGTCGGGCTCCACCGTGTCGCAAAGGCCGGCGACCAGTCGCTTGTAGGGCGCCGTGACCTGGAGCCCGAGCCAGTCGGGTCCCCGCGCCGCATCCACGGCGCCCTCGACGGCCTCGGGCTCGAGCTCGAGCAGCTCGTAGCGCGCGTCGATCCCGGCCGCCGCAAAGGCGGCGTCGTGCATGACCTGCGAATGGCGTCGCTTGAGCGGCTTGCCGATCAGGGCGACCCGCTGGGTCACGGCAGCGTGGGCGCCATCCGGCGCACGGGCCCGGCCGTGGCCGGGAACCTCAGGTTGGGGATGATCTCGTCGACCCAATCGTGGAGCTGCGCCGGATCTGGCGTCATGGTGTGCAGCATGAAGTACTCCACGCCGGCGTCGATACGGCGCTGGAGCGAGGCGATCACCTCGTCGGGGGTGCCGAACAGGTAGACGGACTCCAGGTACTTCTCGCCGCGCTCGGCGCTCATCACCTTCAGGAAAGCGCGGTGTTGCTCCTCGCGCGCCCTGACCGGGTCGTTGGTCAATACCAGGTGCAGGAAGTTCTCGTGCGCGACCACGCACTCGTCGGGATCGCGGCCATGCTCGCGGTAGTAGGCCTGCAGCTCGGCCCAGTCGCGGGCGATGTCGTCGGGCGGGCAGGTGGGACGCGGGATCCAGCCGTCCGAGCGCAGGGTGCGCGCCTTCACCGATTCCACGAAGCGCGGCAGGTCCGGCGACTTGGGATCGGCCAGCTGCGACCCGCCGCCGATCCAGATCTCGGGGCGCT
>CAYSAC010000601.1:0-1912 GCA_964428815.1 uncultured Acidimicrobiaceae bacterium
GCCATGAAGTGCACGCCGCAGAAGACGATGTAGTCGGCCTCGGGCCGCTGCTGGGCGAGCACCGACAGGCGGTAGGAGTCGCCGCGGGCGTCAGCCCAGCGCATGACCTCGTCGCGCTGGTAGTGGTGGCCGAGGATGAACAGGCGGTCGCCGAGCGTCGCCTTCGCGGCACGGATGCGCTCGGCGAGCTGTTCCGGGGGCGCATTTGTGTAGCCCTCGGTGAGCGGGGTCTGGAGCCGGAGCATTGTTTGGTGGACCTCCAAGAGGAGGGCTCCGAGATGCAGCCGGTGGGGACAGCCTGGACGCCTCGCCACGGGGATGTCGGCCTCGGAACCGATATGTCGCCGGATTCCAGGCCGGCGTGAGGCGTAGTATACGCCTCATGTGGGCTCCAACGTCGGGGATGCCACCGGTGTTCCGCCGACTGCACGTACGGTCCGGCCGTGCGCGCCGTGTCGTCCCGGGTCTGGTTGGCCATTGCCGTGCTCGTCGCAGTGGCCTCTGGGGTTGCCTTCTTCGCGGTGCGCGACGAGGACGACGCCCGCTCGTGCGCGGCTGCGCGGCGCGTCGGCGAGCCACCAACGATCGCAGCCGACGCTGGTGTCGACGTGCGGTTCGAGCGGGTTGCGGTGGTGGACGGTGCCCTCGCGCTGGCCCAAGGGCCCGATGGGCGGCTGCTCGTCGCGGCGAAGGAGGGGAGGCTCTGGCAGATCATAGAAGGGCGTCCGGCGTCGGTCGTTCTCGACCTGACCGATGAGGTCGACGACGGGACCGAACAGGGGCTCCTCGGCGTCGCGGCGCACCCCGACGGGCGCAACGCGTACGTCTACGGGACCTGGCGGGACGGCACCGCGCGCGTCGTCGAGATCGCGCTCACCGCCGATGGCGTCGACCCCGCGAGCCGCCGCACGGTCCTGTCCCTCGACGACCCCACCCCCGAGCACAACGGCGGCCGGCTCGCGTTCGATGCTGGCGGCGCGCTGTTCCTCGGCATCGGGGACGGCGGCGACGGCGACCGGACGGGCGCGTCGCAGGATCTCGGCTCGCCGTTCGGCAAGCTGCTCCGGATCGACCCGGCGACCGGCGAGTGGCAGGTGTGGGCGTCGGGCCTTCGCAACCCGTGGGGGTGGAGCTTCGATCGCCAGACCGGCGACCTGTGGGTGGGCGACGTCGGGCAGCTCTGCTTCGAGGAGATCAGCACGGCGCCCGGCGGCGGTCGCGGCGCGAACTTCGGCTGGCCCTTCCTCGAGGGCGCGCACGAGTTCAGCGGCCCCGTGCTCGGCGCCGACCGTGAGCCGGCACCCGACGTGCCGGTGGCCGACCTGGGCGCGGCACCGGAGGACCTCGTCGCACCCGTGCACGAGTACCCGCACGAGACCGGGCGACGGTGCTCGGTCATCGGCGGCTTCGTCTACCGCGGAGCAGCGATCCCAGAGCTGCGGGGGAGCTACATCTGGTCGGATCTCTGCCTGCAGGCGGTCCACACGCTCCGACGCGAGGGTGACGGCTGGGCAACGGGGGAGGTGCGAGGCCTGATCCCGCCCGGGATCGTCGCGTACGGCGAGGGCATCGACGGCGAGCTGTACGTGCTGTCCATGACGGACGGTGTCTTCAAGGTCGTGCCCTGATCGGCGTCGGTGCCGGCGCCGAACGCCCGTACGATTGCCTCGATGGTGCAGCGCCCGCCGGCGGGGACGATCCCCGACGCTCCCGGCTCCTACCAATTCAAGGACCGCGACGGCCGCGTGATCTACGTGGGCAAGGCGCGCTCATTGCGCCAGCGCCTGTCCAACTACTTCCAGAACCCGCGCAGCATGCCGCCCCGCACCGCGCAGATGGTCGAGTGCGCCGAGTCCGTCGAGTGGATCCAGGTCCGCAACGACGTCGAGGCGCTCATGCTCGAGTACAGCCT
>CAYSAC010000602.1:0-1909 GCA_964428815.1 uncultured Acidimicrobiaceae bacterium
CGACGACGACGTGGGCGCGCCCGGCAGCGGACCGGTCGCGTTCGGCGCGCTGCCGTTCACACCCGGCGCGGCGACCTCGCTCGTCGTCCCGGCGCTCGTCGTCGGCCGGTCCGATGACGGGACCCGCTGGGTGACCCGCATCGGCGACGGCGAGGCGATGCCCATCGAGGCAAAGGAGGACGAGCGGGCGCAGCCGCACCGCTTCGAGGTCGAGGCCAGCCGGCCCGCGGCCTGGTGGTGCGACCTCGTCGAGCGGGCGACCAAGGAGATGGCGTCGAGCCCGCTGGACAAGGTCGTGCTCGCTCGCGAGGTCGTCGTCACCGCCGACGCGCCGATCGACCGGCGCGCGGTGCTCGGCCGCCTCCGCGCCGGCTACCCCGGCTGCATGGTCCTCTCCATCGAGGGTCTCGTGGGTGCCAGCCCGGAGCTGCTCGTGTCGCGGTCCGGTGACGTCGTGCGGGCCCACCCGATGGCGGGCACCGCTCCACGCGGCGGCGACCCCACGACCGATGCGCGGCTGGCCGCCGGTCTGCTGGCCTCGACCAAGGATCGCGAGGAGCACCAGATCACGATCGACATGGTGCACGACACCCTTCTGCCATGGTGCTCGTACCTCGACTACGAGGCCGAGCCGTCGATCGTCGCCGTGGCCAACGTGCAGCACCTCGCGACCCTCGTCGAAGGGCGTCTCTCCCAACCCGCGCCTTCGGTGCTCGAGCTCGTTGCCGCCCTCCACCCCACCCCCGCAGTCGCGGGCTGGCCGCGCCAGCTCGCTCTCGACTTCATCGGCGCCAATGAGCAGCTCGACCGGCGTCGGTACGCGGGCGCGATCGGGTGGGCGGACCGGCGTGGGAACGGCATGTGGGCAGTCGGCATCCGCTGCGCGGAGATCGAGGGGCGCACCGCTCGCGTCTTCGCGGGCAACGGCATCGTGGGTGACAGCGACCCGCTCACCGAGCTGGCCGAGACCCAGGCCAAGCTGCAAGCGATGCTGTCCGCGATCGTCCGGCCCTAGGAGCTCATCGAGCGAGCGGGTTGACGACCGTGATCTCGGTGAAGCGCGCGAAGTCGGAGTCGGCCGACGCCATGACGAGCCCATGCTCGATGCACAGGGTCGCCAGTACGGCGTCGGGGATGAGGTTGCCACGCAGGTCGAGGTCGCGGACCAGGCGCCCGAGGATCTCCGCGTGGCCATGGGTGGGGGCCGGGATCCACACCGTCGGCGCGGCCAGCCAATCGTCGACGAACTGCCACGCCTCGTTCGGCCGGAGCGGATCGGCAAGCGCGCGCGGGTTCGTGGCGATGCGCATGAACGCGGTCAACGACTGCCACGGGACACCGATGCGCCGAGGTCCGTTGAGCGCGGCCTCGATCCACTCCTTCGCCTCCGCATGGAACGTGCTCTCCTCATCGACGGCGTACAGGAGCAGGTTGGCGTCGACCAGCATCAGCGGCTGAGGGGGCCCTCGATCACCTCGAACGCCTCGGCCACGTTTGACACATCGATCCTGATTCCCAGCGCACGCGTCCGCTGGCGGAAGCGCTTGGGTCGCGTGTTCGGGAGCAGTCCGAGTCGGACGAGCTCGTTGACCGCCTGGGACACGCCGATGCCCCGTTCGCGTCGGAGCTGCTCGATGGCCGCCGCTGTGTCATCGTCGAACTCGACCGTCGTTCGCATGTGGTACAGGCTACATCAAGATGCTCACAGAAGCGCACGGTAATGACGAGGTCGGATGGCGGCCAGGTCAGTCGACCAAGCCGAGCGCGAACGTGGCGGCTTCGTCCATGGACATGGCCCGGCCGCGCTGCCACGCGCCAGCAAAGACGTCACCCACGTGCTCACGAGCCTCAGCGATAAAGCGGTCGTAGGTTGCTGGATGGAAGCCTCAGTGCCCCGGCGCCGTCCCCC
>CAYSAC010000603.1:0-1907 GCA_964428815.1 uncultured Acidimicrobiaceae bacterium
TTCGGAGACTACGTTCCTCGTGGGCGGTGCGCTGTTCCTGGCCAGTGTCTACGTCGGAGCGATCCACAGGCCCCGGGTTGACTCGTGAGACGCGGTCAACTACGAGCTACCCGGGCAGCCGTCACCTGCGGTCGCCCCGGCCGCCGGATGTCGAAGATCAGCAACAGGCTCACGGCGATGACGGCCCCACCCACCAGCATCTCTGGCCCGAGAGGTTCGGCGAGGAACAGCGCGCCCCAGGTCACGCCGAAGACCGGGGCCAGGAATGTCACGGTGCTCGCGGCTGCCGGACCGAACGCACCAAGGAGCCGGAAGAGCAGCGGCCAGGCGAATGCGGTGCACAGGAGCCCGAGGGTGAGGACGGACACGGCCGCCTCGAGCGAGGGCGGCGCCGAGGGAAGCGTCAGCAGGGCGAGCGGGGCGAGGATCACCGTCGCGGCCATCGTCTGGCCGGCCGCCGAGTGAACCGGAGGGACGCCTGCGAAGCGGTGACGAGCGTAGGTCAGACCGATCGCATAGCTGGCGGTCGCACTCAGCATGGCGGCGGCGGCCAGGATCGTCGCGGGGGTGAGATCGATCGGACTCCAGCCGACGAGAATGCCGACCCCGACCAGCCCGGTCACGACCGCGGTGAGCCGCTTCGCGGTCAGCCGCTGGCGCAGCCAGATCGCGCCGACGATGACGGCGAACATCGGCACGGTCGCGTTCAACAGGGCCGCCAACGAAGCGCTGATCGTGACCTCGGCGAAGCTGATGAGAGCGAACGGGATGGCGACATTGAACAGGCCCAGGACGAGGTAGCCACGCCAGTCGAGCGCCAGCACGCGCAGGTTCCGGGGACCGACCGCGAGGGCGAGGGCGAGCGCCGCCACGCCAACGCGGCCTTCGGCGACCGCGACCGGGCCGAGCTCGGGCGCGGCCACTCGCATGAACAGGAAGGACGCGCCAAAGATGGCGCCAAGGGGGAGCAGCAGCAGGGCGGTGCGGTCGGACATGGCAGCACCGTAGCGGCGGTAAGGTCATCAGTCCAATTGACAATCATCACGCTTGTCATGAGTATTCACTCATGACCATCACCCAGCTCGAGATCATTCGGGCGATCGCCGACCTCGGCAACTTCTCTCGCGCCGCCGAACAGCTCTCGATGACCCAGTCCGCCGTCAGCCACGCGGTCGCGACGCTGGAGCGCGAGATCGGCGCGTCGCTGTTCGAACGCGGCCCGGGCCGGCCGGTGAGGCTCACCGTGTTCGGGCAGCGGATCGACCTCCACGCTCGCGAGCTCCTCCGCCGCTCCGAGCTGATCGCCGAGGAAGCGACATCGTGGCTGGGCGTCGAGACGGGCAAGATCCGGATCGCCTCGGTCGGGAGCGTCGCCGCCCGTGTATTGCCGGCGATCCTCACCCAGTTCCGGGCACGTCATCCAAGGGTGGAGCTCGTCGTCCATGAGGGCTCTGATTCCGAAGTGCACGACTGGCTCGGATCCGGAGCCGCGGACCTCGGGCTCCTCGCGGTGCCGCTCGATGGGCTGGACGTCCTCGGGACGATGACGGAGGACCTCTTCATGGCGTTCCTGCCGGTGGGTCATCCGCTTGCGGCACGTGACTCCATCCGGCCGGCGGACCTCGTGTCCGAACCGTTCATCATGTCGTCGGCCGGCTGTGAGCCGCTCGTGCGGGCGTGGTTCGGGTCGACCCAACCGTCGGTCGAATACCAGGTCCGGGCGCTCGACACCCTCGTCGAATTCGTACGAGAGGGTCTCGGCGTCACGCTCATGCCGACGCTCGTTCACCCGGACGACCTGGATGGACTCGCCATCGTCCCGCTCGACCCGCCGGCACGGCGACGAGTCGTGGTCGCCGCAAAGGCTGGCGTCGAGCTCTCGCCGGCGGCGGCCGCGTTCGTCCGCG
>CAYSAC010000604.1:0-1907 GCA_964428815.1 uncultured Acidimicrobiaceae bacterium
GTCGACATGTACCCGCACGAGTTCTCCGGCGGCATGCGCCAGCGAGCGATGATCGCGATGGCGATCACGTGCAAGCCCGACCTGCTCATCGCCGACGAGCCGACGACCGCGCTCGATGTCACCGTCCAGGCTCAGGTGCTCGAGGTCCTGATCGAGATCAAGGACGAGATCGACTCCGCGATCATGCTGATCACCCACGACCTCGGCGTCGTCGCCGGCCTGTCCGACCGCGTGATGGTCATGTATGCCGGACGCGCCGTCGAGATGGGGACGACCCTCGAGGTCTTCTACGACAGCCGTCACCCGTACACGCTCGGGTTGCTCGCGTCGTTGCCGCGGCTCGACGACCTCGGTGACGAACCGCTGGTCCCCATCAAGGGGTCGCCGCCGTCGCTCATCCGCAAGCCGCCCGGTTGCCCGTTCCACCCGCGCTGCGAGTTCGCGCAGGTGCCGGGCATCTGCAACGAGCAGCACCCCGAGCTGCGGCTCGTCAGCGGCGACGCCCACCTCGCGGCGTGCCACTTCGCCGAGGACCTGGCCAAGGAGTCGATCGAGACCCTGCGCGAGCGGGTCGACCTCGACGACATCACCGCCGGCGCATGACGGTCACCAACCCCCAACCCGGTGGCCTCGACCAGCCGGTCGACGACCCGCTCCTCGTCGCGACCGACCTCGTCAAGAACTTCCCGGTCCGTGGCGGCGTGCTCGGCCGGACCGTTGGCAAGGTGCAGGCCGTCTCGGGGGTCAGCCTCAGCGTCGGCAAGGGCGAGACGCTCGGCCTCGTGGGCGAGTCCGGTTGCGGGAAGTCGACGACCGGGCGGTTGCTGCTCAACCTCATCCCGCTGACGTCGGGCCGGGTGTCCTTCGACGGCGTCGAGATCAGCTCGATGTCGAGGCGCAAGCTCAGCGAGATGCGCCGTCGCTTCCAGATCGTCTTCCAGGACCCGTACGCGTCGCTGAACCCGCGCATGACGGTCGGCAGCATCCTCGCCGAGCCGCTCAAGGTCCACCTCGACGCGGACGACAAGCAGGCGACCGCACGGGTGAAGGAGCTGCTCGAGATCGTCGGGCTGTCGCCGGAGCACGCCAACCGGTTCCCGCACGAGTTCTCCGGCGGTCAGCGTCAGCGCGTCGGCATCGCACGCGCTCTGGCGCTCAACCCGGAGATGGTCGTCCTCGACGAACCCGTGTCGGCCCTCGACGTGAGCATCCAGGCCGGTGTGGTCAACCTGCTCGCGCGGCTCAAGCACGAGCTCGGCCTCTCCTATGTGTTCATCGCCCACGACCTTTCCGTCGTGCGCCACATCTCGGACCGCGTGGCGGTGATGTATCTCGGCAAGATCGTCGAGATCGGCACCCGCGACGAGATCTACAAGCAGCCCGCGCACCCCTACACCCAGGCCCTGCTCTCTGCAGTGCCGCTGCCTGACCCGCGGCGCGAGCACGAGCGGCACCGGATCATCCTCACCGGCGACGTGCCCAGCCCGGTCGATCCGCCGTCCGGGTGCCGGTTCCGCACCCGCTGCTTCCTGAAGAAGGAGCTGGAGGCGGCCGGGGTCGACACTTCGGCCTGCGCCGATGAGGAGCCTGTCCTCGACCGGCGCGATGTCGGCCACCCTGCCGCCTGCCACTTCGCCCGCTCCCGCGAGGTCGTGTAGCCCCGAGGGCGGCTGGTAACCTCGTCGACCGTGCTGGAAGTCGTCGTCGTCACCGTCCACATCATCGTGGGGCTCCTCCTGGTGTTCCTCGTGCTGCTCCACAGCGGCAAGGGCGGTGGCTTGTCTGACATGTTCGGCGGCGGGCTCGGCACGACCGCTGCGGGATCCACCGTCGTTGAGAAGAACCTCGATCGCATCACCGTGGTGGTGGCCCTCACCTTCGTGTTCACGACGGTCGGGCTGGCGCTC
>CAYSAC010000605.1:0-1896 GCA_964428815.1 uncultured Acidimicrobiaceae bacterium
GGGCTCGAGGGCGCCGTGGTGCAGGCCACGTGGCGGGAGTCGGGGCTGGGCACCGAGGATCCGTGGGTGCGCGTGCCCGGTGGCGCCGACCCGGAGGCCACGTCGTTCGGGATCGAGCCGCTGCCGCCGGGCACGCTCGTGGACGTCCGCGTGCGCACGGTGTCGCGGCACAACATCCCGAGCGCCTGGGTGACCATCTTCTTCATCGAATTGCCCGACCCGCCCGTGATGGCCACGTACACGCTGGAGCCGGTCACGGGCGGCTATCTCGCCCGGCTGGCTCGCCGCATCGGCCCGCTCCCGCCGCCGCGGGTGACGGGCCTGCGCCTGGTCAACGGCGTCACCGGGTCGACGAATGACACCCAGTTCGCCGGGACGATGCCGGAGTGGACGTGGAACGCGATCTCGTCGAACACGGGCGCGGGCGACGGCGAGGACGACCTCAGCGAGAACACCGATATCATCAACTACCGGGTGCAGATCCTCACGGGCGGCGTCGTGCGGCACACCGCCAACGTGGCCACGCCGGGGTTCGCGTACCCGCCGCAGCTCAACATCGACCACCACGCGGGCGCCCCGTCGCGCGTGATCACGATCCGCGTGTGGGCGCGCAACCGCGCGCGCGTGCTCTCCGTGTCGCCCGCCGAGCACACGGCCGACAACCCGCCGCCCGACATGGGCTCCGTACTGCCCGAGGCGACCCCGCTGATTCAAGCGGCGCTCCTGGACTGGAGCCAGTTCCTCGCGGCGGATCGCGACTTCAAGCATTTCGAGGTGCTCGTGTCGCCGAGCACCCCGCCCGTGACGGCGGTGGCGTTGCGCAGCGCCGAGCAGCGCGACCTCATCGTGCCGAACCTCACGGCGGGCATCACGTACTACGCCCGCATCGTGCCCTACGACCTCTTCGGCGTCGGCGTGCCCAGCGCCATCGTGAGCTTCGTGCCGCGCGCGATCACGTCCACCGACCTGGAGACGGACATCAGCCCGATCGAGATCGTCAGCGTGCTGCCCACGCTGCCGGATGCCGAGTGGCCGCAGGGCTCGGTGGTGTTTCTCACGACGGACAACAAGCTCTATCGCTCGACCGGCACGGTCTGGACGGCCGAGGTGCCGGCGGTGGACCTCACGGGCCAGATCACCTCCACGCAGATCACGGACGGCGCCATCAGCACGCCGAAGCTCGCGGCGCTGGCGGTCACCGCCGAGACGATCGCGGCCGATGCCATCACGAGCGACAAGGTCTCGGCCAACGCCATCACGGCCGGCAAGATCCAGGCGGGCGCCGTCGGGGCCAGTGAGATCGTCGCCAACATCATCGACTCGACGCACCTGCGCACGGACGTGGCCGTCATCTCAGTGGCGGCGCAGATCGCGAACGCGCTCATCGGCAACGCGCACATCACGGACCTCAACGCGGGCAAGATCAACGCCGGCAGCCTCGCCGCCGCCCGGCTGAGCGTGGGCATCCCGCTGCTGTCCGGCGACATCTGGACGAACAATTCCCCGAGCGCGGGCCGCGTGGCGCACAACGCCCACACGCTCTACCTCGGCGGCACGGCGTATGCCATCGCGGCGGGCGATTACAGCGGCGCCTTTATCTATTGGGTCATCGGCGCGGGCACCTATACCGCCACGAACAGTCACGCCGCGGCCGTCGGCGTCGACCGCATCCTCATCGCCACGAACAAGGACAACGCGGGCACCGTCGACTTCGCGTGGAACAAGCTGGGGACGGCCGGCATCGGCGCCGCGCACATCGCGAGCCTCGCCGTCGGCTCGGCGCAGATTCAGGACCTCGCGGTGGTGACCGGCAAGATTGGCGATCTGCAAGTCACCTCGCTCAAGATCGGGGCCGCCGCGGTCATCACCGACAAGCTGCTCAACCTCGGCGTGGGC
>CAYSAC010000606.1:0-1892 GCA_964428815.1 uncultured Acidimicrobiaceae bacterium
TGCGAGCGAGGCGCGCGTACGCGGCCTCGGCAGGCACGCGCAGCTTGATCACCTGCGACTCGTCGTCCACGGCTTCCCTCCGACCACCGAGGGTGACAAGCGGGACGCCGCCTGCCAAGGGCCGTTCGGATCATCAGGGCTCTCGAACGACCTCTTCGGGTGGTTTGTCCGTTCGTAACCCCACGTAGGACGGGTGGCGGAGCCGGTCGTCGTCCGTCCACTCGCCGAACGCGATCTCGACGACGAGCACCGGCTCGAGCCACGTGACGCCCTTGGCCAGGTCCGCGCGCGGGGGCGGCGGGTCGAACGGGCACGCGTCGGTCTCGAGCGGCGCGCAGCGCGCCGCCAACCGCTCCAGCTCCGCGTCGGTGAACCCGGTGCCGACCCTGCCGGCGTAGTGCAACGTCGCGTCCTCGCGGTGGTAGCCGACGAGCAGCGCGCCGATGCGACCGCCTCGTCCGCCCTCGCCGCGCAGCCACCCTCCGATGACCAGCTCCTGCCGTCGCCGCACCTTCACCTTGCGCCAGAGCGGCGTCCGCTTGCCCGGCGTGTAGGTGCTGTCGACCCGCTTGGCCATCACGCCCTCGAGGCCTTGCTCCTTCGCCGCGTCGAAGAGCGCCTCACCGTCCTCGTAGGTGGGCGACAGGCACCACGACGGGCCAGGTCCGTCGAGCAGGTCCTCGAGGAGCGACCGCCGGTCCTTCCACGGGAGACCGGTCATGTCCTGTCCGCCGCAGTGCAACAGGTCGAACACCATGTACGTGACCGGCACCTCAGCAGCGCGGCGCGCGGCCTCGGCGCGCGACGACACGTGCATGCGCTGCTGCATCCGGCCGAAGCTCGGCACTCCGCTGTCGCCGAGCGCGACGAGCTCACCGTCGAGGATGCAAGCCGTCGGCGCCAGCGCGGCGCCGAGCGGCTCGAGCTCCGGGAACGAGGCCGTCGCGTCGATGAGGTTCGACGACTGCAGGCGCACGGTGCCGTCCTCGACGAACGCGAGTGCGCGCATGCCGTCCCATTTGACCTCGTACGCCCAGCCCTCACCGGTCGGCAGCTCGCCGGTCGTTGCCTTCATCGGTGCGAGGCGAGCGGGCAACGACGCCATGCGGGGAGACTACGCAGCCATGGATGACGCCCTGCCTCGCCACGCCCAGCTGCCCGCGACCGCCGGGGCGCCGCCCGGATCGTCGTGGGGGATCTGGGGCGAGGACGACCGGCTCGGTTGCCTGAACCTGCTCACGCCGGAGCGGCTCGTCGCCGCGGCGCGGCGCTCGTCCACACCGTCCTCGGCGAGCTCGACGGCCACGGCCAATGACGACCTGCTCGATGGGTTCAACACCCAGTCAGCCACGCAGTGGGACGGCTTCCGCCACATCCGCAACCCAGAGCACGGCTGGTTTGGCGGCCACCACGGCGGGTTCCATGGCGTTGCCGCGCTCGACGCGCAGGGCACCGGCGTGGAGGCGGGCGACGTCCTGCTCATCCGCACGGGCTGGCTCGGCTGGTACCGCACACTCGACGACGCGACCCGCAGCGGCATGGCGCGCCGGCACAGCAACCCTGGGCTCGTGCCGGGCGAGCGGACCGCCGCCGCGCTCTGGGACCTCGGCCTCAGCGCGGTCGCGGCCGACAACCCCTCGCTCGAGGTGTGGCCGTGGGGCGAGGACAAGCTGCACGATCGCCTCCTGCCGCTCCTCGGCATGCCGATCGGCGAGCTCTTCGACCTCGACGCGCTGGCGGAGGACTGCGTGGTCGACGGTCGCTACGCCTGCCTCTTCACCTCCGCGCCGCTGCGTCTCCGCGCCGGCGTCGCGTCGCCACCCGGCGCGCTGGCCATCAAATAGCGCGGCGGCGCCGGATGGCGACGGCACCGACGACCGCGCCGACCGCTG
>CAYSAC010000607.1:0-1892 GCA_964428815.1 uncultured Acidimicrobiaceae bacterium
GGTGTGCACCACGCCAGCGTGGCGTCGCCGCACAGCCCGGCCGGCGGCGTCGGCTGGACGGCCCAGCAGGCGGAGGATGCCGCGGTCGCCGAGGCGCTCGAGCGGTACGCGGCCGCGGTCTTCGAGCTCGAGGCGGTCACCGTGCCATCCGGGGAGCGGTGGGTCGCGCCTGGCGATCTGTTCCCGTTCACCGAGGACCAGCGACGGCGTGGCGCGCCGACGATGGAGCTCGCTTCCGATGAGGCGGGATGGTGCGCGATGACCTCGCTCGTCGACGGCGCCCGCTGGTGGGTACCCCGGGTGGCCGTCGGCCTTGGCGTCGCGACCGAGCACGCGATGGTGACCTCGTCTGGCTTGGCTGCGGCACCGTCGCTGCGCACCGCGCAGCAGCGCGCCCTGGCCGAGGTCATCGAGCGCGACGCGCTGATGGTCGCGTGGCTGCACGACCTGGCCGCGCCGGTCGTGGCGCTCCCGGAGGCGTACCGCGCGCCGGTCGACCGGCTCGGTGGCAGCGTTCGCGCCCTCGACCTGACCCCCGACTGGAGCCCGTGGCCAGTCGCGGCAGTGTGCGGCACGCTGCCCCGCCGAGGCGTCGATCGCGCCGCACTCGGCTCGGCGTGCTCGCCCACGTGGGAGCGGGCCGTCGAGCGCGCTTTTCTCGAGTGGTGCCAGTCAACGCTGTTCGCTCGCGTGCGGCTCGAGCGCGAGCCCGACCGCCGCTTCCGGCGAGCGACCGACGTGCGCACGTTCGAAGACCATGCGATCCACCACACGCTGCACGCCGAGCGCTGGGCCACCCTGCGGTTCCCGTGCGGCGGTCCGCGTGCAGCCGCGGCGCCAGAGCGCGCTGGTGGCAACGACCCCAGCGCGGCCGCGACGGTCCTCATGGGTGCCGGCATCCACCCGCTTTGGCGTGAGCTCACCACGCCGGACCTCGCGCAGATCGGCTTGCGCGTCGTCCGCGTCATCTGCCCAGGGCTCACGCCGATCCACGCCGACGAGCGCTGGCCGTTCCTCGGCGCCCGTGCGGAAGACGCGGCATGGCGGTTCCCGTGGGCGGCGCGCTCGACGGGGCGCTTCCCGAACCGGCAACCGCACCCGCTCGGATGACCGACGCGTTCGACGGCTTCTGGGAGGCCTCGTCGCTGCACGACGCGAACGCACCGGCGTTCGTGCGCGAGGTGCAGGACTGGGTGCCGCGCGCCGAGCCCCGCCGGCTCACCTGTGCCGGCCCCGACCTCGCGCTGCCGGCGCCACGCGACCGCCTCACGCGCGTCATCCGCGAACGGCGCAGCGTCCGTCGGTTCGCCGACCGGGCGCTCACGTGCGCAGAGGTCGGTGGTCTGCTCAGCGCCTTCGGCAGCAACCGGCACGGCGGCCGCGCCTTCCCGTCTGCCGGCGCGCTCTACCCGCTCGAGGCGATCTGCCTGATGGCGCGCGTCGAGGGCATCGAGCGCGGGGCCGCGGTCTACAACCCCGACAACCACTCGCTGTCGCGGCTGGCAGACCTGCCGCCGTGGTCAGCATGGCGGGACGCGCTCGGCGGCGACGGCGAGGACGAGCCGCCCCTCGTCGTCGTGTTCGCCATCGACTGCTCGCTCATGGCCGACAAGTACGGCGAGCGCGGCGGTCGCTTCGCGCTGATCGAGGTCGGCCATGCGGCACAGAACCTCGCGCTGCGCATCGCCGAGCAGCGCCTCGCCGGTTACGAGCTGGGCGCGACGCTGGACGACGCGCTGCTGGCGGTGTGCGACCTCGGGCCGCCGTGGCGTGCTGCGCTCGGATACGCCTGCGGCGCGCCCTGATCGCACGCGTACCATCAGCGTCGCATGGCCAAGCCCCCCGTCCTCACGCCCCAGGCCGACGACTTCCCCCGCTGGTACCAGGACGTC
>CAYSAC010000608.1:0-1885 GCA_964428815.1 uncultured Acidimicrobiaceae bacterium
TGGTCATCGGCGAGATCACGACGCTCGACGAGATGGGTGGCGCCCGCATGCACGCCACGGTCTCAGGGTGCGGCGACAACCTCGCGGTCGACGACGCCGACGCGATCGAGCAGGCCAAGGCCTACCTGTCGTACTTCCCGCAGCGCTGGCGCGACGACCCGCCGCGCTACGAGCCGATCGCACCGGCGCGCGAGCTCACCGCGGCGATGGTGCCTGCGGAGGAGAAGCTCGCCTATGACATGCACGACGTGATCGACGCGCTCGTGGACGGCGAAAGCTTCTTCGAGATCAAGCCGCTCTTCGCGCCAGAGCTGATTGTCGGGCTTGGGCTGCTCGACGGCCGGCCGGTCGGTGTCGTCGCCAACAACCCGGTGCAGAAGGGCGGCGTGCTGTTCGTCGACTCCGCGGACAAGGCGGCCCGCTTTATCTGGTGCTGCGACGCGTTCAACGTGCCGCTGCTGTTCCTGGCCGACGTGCCCGGCTTCATGGTGGGTACGCAGGTCGAGCGCCAGGGCATCATCCGCCACGGGGCGAAGATGGTCACCGCGGTGTCGGAGGCGACGGTGCCGAAGGTGTCGGTCGTCGTCCGCAAGGCCTACGGGGCGGGGCTCTACGCAATGTCCGGCCCGGCGTTCGAGCCGGAGGCGACGATCGCGCTGCCGACCGCGAAGATTGCGGTCATGGGACCGGAGGCGGCGGTCAACGCAGTGTTCGCGAACAAGATCGCGGCCATCGAGGACGACGACGAGCGGGCCGCGTTCGTCGCCGAGCAGCGCAAGCTCTACGAGGAGGACGTCGACCTCTACCGGCTTGCCTCCGAGCTCGTCATCGACGCGGTCGTCGACTTCGGCGACCTGCGCGGCGAGGTGGTCCGCCGGCTAGAGCTGGCCGAGGGCAAGGACCGCGCGTTCAGCGACCGCCGCCACGGCGTCCCCCCGGTATGACCGGGCTCCCGCCGCAGGTCCGCATCCGCGAGGTCGGGCCGCGTGACGGGCTCCAGCCCGAGGCACCCGTCGCGGTCGCCGACCGCGCCGCGCTGGTCGAGGCCTTGGCGGACGTCGGGCTGCGCGAGATCGAGGCGGTCGCGTTCGTGTCGCCGAAGGCGGTGCCGGCGATGGCCGGCGCGGCCGACGTGATGGCCGCGATCGGGCGGCGGCGCGGCGTCACCTACGTCGCGCTCGTGCCGAACGTGCGCGGCGCAGAGCTCGCGCTCGCGGCCAGGGTCGACGCGCTGTCCGTGACGGTCTCGGCGTCGGAGGGCTACAGCCAGCGCAACGTGCACATGCCAGTGGCGGAGTCCCTAGCGCAGGTCGGTGAGATCCGCGCTGCGGTCGGCGACATCCCCATCGACACCGTGATCTCGTGCGCGTTCGGATCGCCGTACGAGGGGGAGATCGCGCCGAGCGCGATCCGTGAGCTCGGGCAGACCGCCATGGCCTTGGGGTCCACGTCGCTCACCTTCGCCGATACCACGGGCATGGCCACGCCCCGCCGGGTCGCCGAGCTCGTCGACGAGGTCGGTGACTCCATCAGGTTGCACCTGCACGAGACGCGGGGGACCGGTCTGGTCAACGCGTATGCGGCAATGCAGCTCGGCGTGGCCGCCTTCGACACCTCGGTCGGCGGTCTCGGCGGCTCGCCGTTCGCAGCCGGTGCTGCAGGAAACCTCGCCACCGAAGACCTCGTCCACCTCTGCGACGACCTGGGCATCGCGACGGGCATCGACCTCGAGGCGCTCCTCGCGGTGTCGGCCCGCGTCGCCGAGCTCGTCGGCCACGCCGTGCCCAGCCGGGTCGCGGCGGCTGGGCCCCGCAGCCGTCTCGCCGGTTGAGCGGCCGTGCCCTGGTGCGAGGACTGCAGCCGCTTCTACAACCCGAACAGCCTC
>CAYSAC010000609.1:0-1882 GCA_964428815.1 uncultured Acidimicrobiaceae bacterium
CGCAGCTCGAGCGAGACGAGCAGCGCGCCGTCGGGGTAGCCGAGGAAGTAGAGATCGGACACGCCTACCGCCTTGGCCGCGGCCGTCTGCTCAGCCCGCCTGATGGCAGGGATCTCTGTTCGGGGCACGTCAGGGTCGAAGCCCCCGGCGTCCCCGTCGGTGACGATGCAGTACGCGACCTCCGCGCCGGCGTCGACCCAGCGGGCGACGCTGCCGGCGGCTCCGAAGTCGACGTCGTCGGGGTGGGCGCTGACGACCAGGATGCGGCCGACCTCGTCGTCGCTGAGCATGGTGACGAACCTACCGGCATAGCCTTGACGCCATGCTCTTCCGCAAGGACAAGACACGCCTGCCCACGGTCGATGACGCGCTCCCCGGCCGGGACGACAAGATGCCGGTGCCGGCCACCCACTTTGTCAACGGCAACCCGCTCGCACCGCCGTTCCCCGACGGCACCGAGCGGGCCATGTTCGGCATGGGGTGCTTCTGGGGCGCCGAGCGCAAGCTGTGGGAGACCGACGGTGTCTTCACCACTGCGGTCGGCTACGCGGGCGGCCTGACACCGAACCCGACCTATGAAGAGGTCTGCACCGGGCTCACCGGCCACAACGAGGTCGTGCTCGTCGTGTACGACCCGAGCAAGGTCAGCTACGAGGCGCTGCTCAAGGTCTTCTGGGAGGACCACAACCCGACCCAGGGCATGCGGCAGGGCAACGACGTCGGCACCCAGTACCGCTCTGGCATCTACACGACGACTGATGGCCAGCGCGCTACGGCGGAGGCCGGCCTCGCCGCCTACCAAGCGGAGCTGACGACGGCCGGCTACGGCGACATCACCACCGAGATCGTGGACGAGCCCGCCTTCTACTACGCCGAGGACTACCACCAGCAGTACCTCGCCAAGAACCCGAGCGGCTACTGCGGCAGCGGCGGCACGGGCGTGTCCTGTCCCATCGGGCTGTCCACCTGATGGACGTCCTGCGCACGCCGGACGAGCGGTTCGCGAACCTGCCCGGGTACCCGTTCGAGCCGCACTACGTCGAGATCGACGACGGGGACGGCGGCACGTTGCGCGTGCACCACGTCGACGAGGGTGACCCGGCCGCGCCGGTCGTGCTGCTGCTCCACGGCGAGCCGTCGTGGAGCTACCTGTACCGCACGATGATCCCGGTCATCGTCGCGGCTGGCCTGCGCGCGGTCGCGCCCGACCTCGTCGGCTTCGGCCGCTCCGACAAGCCCGCGGCGCGCGCCGACTACACCTACCAGCGCCACGTCGACTGGCTGCGCGCGCACGTCCTCGACGCGCTCGACCTCCGCGACATCACGCTCGTGTGCCAGGACTGGGGCGGCCTGCTCGGGCTGCGCCTCGTCGCCGAGCATCCCGACCGCTTCGCGCGCGTCGTCGCTGCCAACACGTTCCTGCCGACGGGTGATGGCACACCGAGCGAGGCGTTCCTGCGGTGGCAGGGGTTCAGCCAGAAGGTGCCGGAGATGCCCATCGGCTGGATCATCCAAGGCGCGACGACCACCGACCTCCCCGACGACGTCGTCGCCGCCTACGACGCGCCGTTCCCCGACGAGTCCTACAAGGAGGGCGCGCGCCAGTTCCCGACGCTGGTGCCGACGTCGACCGACGATCCTGCCGCGCCCGCCAACCGAAAGGCGTGGGAGGTCCTGTCGCAGTTCGACAAGCCGTTCCTCTGCGCGTTCAGCGACGGCGACCCCATCACCGCCGGCAACGACCGCCACCTCATCGAGCGCATCCCGGGTGCCAAGGGCCAGGCCCACACCACCATCGAGGGCGGCGGCCACTTCCTCCAAGAGGACCGGGGCGAGCGCCTCGCCGAGGTCACCGTCGAGCTGATCCGCGCGACGAAATAGG
>CAYSAC010000610.1:0-1875 GCA_964428815.1 uncultured Acidimicrobiaceae bacterium
CCGACGTCGACTTCATCGACGGGCTGTCACCGGCGATCTCGATCGACCAGAAGAGCGCGTCCCGCAACCCGCGGTCGACCGTCGGCACCATCACCGAGGTCTACGACTACCTGCGCCTGCTCTACGCTCGCATCGGAGTCCCGCACTGCCCCGAGCACGGCGTGCCCGTCGCGCGTCAGACCCCGCAGCAGATCGTCGATCGAATCCTCGAGCTGCCAGACGGCACGCGGTTCCAGGTGCTCGCACCGATCGTGCGGGGGCGCAAGGGCACCTACGAGACGTTGCTGGCCGACCTCGCGACGCAGGGCTTCTCCCGCGCTCGCATCGACGGCGAGGTCCACGAGCTCACCGACAAGGTCGACCTCGCCCGCTACGAGATGCACACGATCGAGGTCATCGTCGACCGCCTGGTGCGCAAGGAGGGCATCGAGCGGCGGCTGACCGACTCCCTCGAGACGGCACTGCGGCTGGCCGAGGGTGTCGCCGAGGTGCAGATCGTCGGCCGTGCCGACGCCGACGGCGATCCCGACGAGACCCTCACGTTCAGCCAGCACATGGCCTGCCCGGTCGACGGCGAGTCGTTCGAAGAGCTGGCGCCCCGCAACTTCTCGTTCAACTCGCCCTACGGCGCGTGCGAGCTGTGCGACGGGCTCGGCACGCGCTTCGAGGTCGATCCCGAGCTGATCGTCCCCAATCCCGAGCTGACGTTGCGGGAAGGCGCGATCGCACCGTGGTCCGGCGCTCGCAGCCAGTACTTCTCCCGGCTGGTTGAGGCGGTGGCCGAGGACATCGGCGCCGACCTCGACGTCGCCTGGACCAAGCTCACCAAATCGCAGCAGGCCGCGCTGCTGCACGGCAAGGGCGTGAAGAAGGTTCACGTCAAGTACAAGAACCGCTACGGCCGGGTGCGGTCCTACAACGCGAACTACGAGGGCATCCTCCCGTACCTCCAGCGCCGGCACACCGAGGCCGAGTCTGACAGCCAGCGCGAGCAGATCGAGGGCTACATGCGCGAAGTGCCGTGCGCGGCCTGCGGCGGCGCCCGACTCAAGCCCCTCTCGCTCAACGTGCTGGTCGACGGCCACCCGATCAGCGAGGTGTGCGCCATGTCGATCGGCGACGCGGCCACGCTGCTCGCCGAGCTCGAGCTGAGTGAGCGCGACCACATGATCGCCGACCTCGTCGTCAAGGAGATCAACGCCCGCATGGGGTTCCTGCTCGACGTCGGCCTCGACTACCTCTCGCTCAGCCGCTCGGCGGCGACGCTGGCTGGCGGCGAGGCTCAGCGCATCCGGCTGGCATCCCAGATCGGCTCGGGTCTCGTCGGCGTCCTCTATGTGCTCGACGAGCCGTCGATCGGGCTCCACCAGCGCGACAACCGCCGGCTCATCGACACGCTGATCCGGCTGCGCGAGCTCGGCAACACCGTTCTCGTCGTCGAGCACGACGAGGAGACGATCAAGGTCGCCGACCACGTCGTCGACATCGGGCCCGGCGCGGGTGAGCACGGCGGAGCGGTCGTGCACTCGGGCACGGTGAAGGGTCTCCTCCGCAACAAGGAGTCGATCACCGGCCAGTACCTCTCTGGCAAGCGCTCGATCCCCGTGCCCGCCCGCCGGCGTCCGCCCGGCGACCAATGGCTCACGGTCAAGGGCGCCCGCGAGCACAACCTGCAAAACCTGACGGTCAAGCTGCCGCTGGGCTTGTTCGTGGCCGTGACCGGCGTGTCGGGTTCCGGCAAGTCGACGCTCGTCAACGACATCCTCTACCGCGCCCTCATGCAGCGGATCTACAAGTCGAAGACGCCCCCCGGCCTGCACACCTCGGTGACCGGTCTCGAGCACCTCGACAAGGTCATCAACATCGACCAGTCGC
>CAYSAC010000611.1:0-1870 GCA_964428815.1 uncultured Acidimicrobiaceae bacterium
CTAGAAGCTGATGACCTGGCGGATGACCTCGCCCCGCTTCATGGCGTCGAACGCGTCGTTGATCTCGTCGAGCTTGATGCGGCGGGTGATCATGCCGTCGAGGTCGAGGCGGCCGGCCTTCCATAGGTCGAGCAGCCGGTGGAAGTCGCTGCGCACGTCGGCCGAGCCGTAGTACGAGCCGACGAGCGTCTTCTCGCTGTAGAACAGCTCGAAGGCGGAGAACTGCACGAACTTGTCCATCTTGCCGACGCCGATGATGCAGGCGGTGCCGCCGCGGCGGACCGCGTCGTAGGAGGCGCGCATCGTCTCGGGCAGGCCGATCGCCTCGAACGCGAAGTCGAAGCCGTCGCCGGTGAGCTTGACCTTGAGCGAGTCGAGCTCGTCGGGCTTGCACGCGTGCGTCGCGCCGAACCGCTCCGCATCCTTCAGCTTGTTGTCCACGAGGTCGACGGCGACGATCACCGAAGCGCCCGCGACCCGCGCGCCCTGGATGGCGGCGATGCCGACGCCGCCGCAGCCGAACACCACGACCGACGAGCCCGGCGTGACCTTCGCAGTGTTGATGGCGGCACCGACTCCGGTCATCACGCCGCACCCGATGAGCGAGCCGATCTCGAGCGGGATGTCGTCGTCGATCTTCACGACGCCCTGCTGCGGGATGATCATCTCCTCGGCGAAGGTGCCGGCCCCGGCCATGCCGAAGACGGGCGCGCCGTCGAGGCGGAAGTGGGGCGTGCCGCCCATCACCATCTGGATGTTCGAGCACAGGTTGGGTTGCTTGCGGGCGACGCAGTACGGACAGTTGCCGCAGGGCGGGCTCCACGCCACGATCACGTGGTCGCCCTCCTTGACCGACGTGACGCCCTCCCCCACCGCGGCGATCACGCCGGCGCCCTCGTGGCCGAGGACCGCGGGCGTGGGTTGCGGGATCGTGCCGTTCATGCAGGACAGGTCCGAGTGGCAGACGCCGGTCGCCTCGATGCGGACCTTCACCTCTCCTGGACCGACCTCGACGAGCTCGATGTCGTCTCGGATCTCGAGGGCGTCGTCGCCGATGTTGCGAAGGAGCGCAGCGCGCATGGTTCCCCCCTGTGGGATTGGCTCGTGGTGCGGGGAGCGTAGCTACTCTGACGGTCCGTCAGATAGCTGAGGCTCCGAGGAGAACGATGAGCGGGTTCTGGAAGTACGCGCAGGAGGACCCGGCCTGGGTCGCGCTGGTCGACCCCGACGGCACCGAGTATCCCGCCGGCCAGCTGCTCGGCCGATGCAACCAGCTCGTCCACGCGCTGCGCGCCATCGGGCTCGAGAAGGGCGACACGGTCGCCGCGGTGTTGCCCAATGGCCATCACCCGATGGAGGTGTACCTGGCCGCGCTGCAGGCCGGTTGGTATTACGTGCCGATCAACTACCGGCTCTCGGCACCCGAGATCGCCTACATCCTCGAGGACTCCGGCGCCAAGGCCTTCGTCACCCATGAGCGCAGCCGCGACCTCGTGGTCGGGGCGGCGGACGAGGCCGGCATCCCGTCGGGCGGGCGGCTCGCCGTCGGCGACGTCCCCGGGTTCCGCTCCTACGAGGACGCGCTGTCCGAGCACCCCGACTCGCTTCCCGAGGACAGGGCCGCGGGCGCGGCGATGCATTACACGTCAGGTACGACCGGCCGGCCGAAGGGCGTGAGACGCAAGCTGTCTGACTTCGACGCCGACGTGACCGCCGAGCTGTTCACCGGCTTCTTCGGGCTGTTCGGCATCCCCCACAAGGACGGCAACGTGCACCTCTGCACCTCGCCGAACTACCACACCGCGGTCACCACCTTCGCCGGCAACGCGATCCACTCCGGCCACACCGTCGTGATCATGGACAAGTGGGA
>CAYSAC010000612.1:0-1866 GCA_964428815.1 uncultured Acidimicrobiaceae bacterium
ATGTCGCTGATGATGAGGTCCGGACGCTTGTCCCTGGCCATGTCGATGCCCTCGACACCGTCATGCGCTAACAGCACCGTGAACCCCTCCATCTCGAAGTTCACCTCGAGCAGCCGAAGGATGACGGGGTCGTCCTCGACGAGCAGCACGGTGGGCGACGGCATCCGCGCATCGTACCTTTCGTTCGGACTTGTCCTGAAGAGGTTCTCGCGGCAGGGAGTAGAGTCGTCGCCTCGCCCTCGTAGCTCAGCGGATAGAGCATCGGCCTCCGGAGCCGTGTGCGCAGGTTCGAGTCCTGCCGGGGGCGCCACGCGGATTTTAAGCGCGCTATCAGGCAGATCTGGGTGCTGGCGACAGCCAGCTGTGCTGTACAGTCACGCTGTATGTCCGCCACGCGCACCCAGGTATACCTGACCGAGGAGCAGCGTCGCCTGATTGACGAGATCGCCAACGCTGAAGGCGTGACCCTGGCCGAGGTCATCAGGCGGGCGCTCGACGTCTACCTCAACACCGAACGCGACCCCGCACCGGCGCTGGCCGCCACCTTCGGCGCCGACCCCGACGCACATGCGCCCTCCCGCGACGAGTGGGACCGTGCCTGACATCCTCGTCGACACCGACATATTCATCGACCATCTACGCGGCCGCGTCGAACTCAGACCCGGACGTCACCGGCTCCACTTCTCGTTGATCACGCGCGCCGAACTCTTCGCCGGCACCAGCGGCACCGACCTCGCTGCCCGTGTCCTCGCCCCGTTTCGAGAGATCCCGGTCAATCGCGCGATCGCCGAGCGGGCTGGCCGCATCCGACGCGAGAACGACCTGCGCATGCCCGACGCCCTCATCGCCGCCACCGCGCTCGAGCACCGACTGGGTCTCGCCACCCGCAACACCAAACACTTCGAGCCGGTCCGAGGACTACGGATCCGAGCCCTCACATAGATGGGTCGGCACGCCGATCGCCCGTGATGGACTCGGCTGGCCAGCGCGAGCGGTAGCCCGTCACGTCACTCCGAAGGCCGTGCCAAGACCCGCCCCAGACCACCGGTCGGTGGGTGTGTGCCGCGGTCGGAGAACGGTATGCCTGATCCGGCAACGAGGTCGACGAGTTGGATCCGACCACTTCGCGCGAGCAGCTCAGCGCAGACCGAGGACCGTGGCGAGCGCCTCGTCGACGCTCCACATCTCCTCGGGATCGAGGTGGCCGGCCAGGTCACCGAGGCGTTGCGCGTCGACCGCGCCGACGTGCTCCACGAGGACCCGCGTCTCCTCGCCCGCCACCTCGACCTCCGGACGGAACGATGCGGGCCGAGCGCTGCGGGAGGTCGGGGCAACCAGCACCACCGAGCGGGGCAGGAGCTCCTCGGCCTGGACAACGACCCCGAACCGGTTGCCGTGCTGTTCATGTCCAACACCCTTGGGGAGCCGGAATCGGTAGACGTCACCCCGGAGCACGCATCGACTCCATCAGCTCCGCCACGGCGTGCATCTCGTCTCGATCCACCTCGTCCGCCTCAAGCGCCGCGACCTCGGCCGCGAGCTCCTTGCTGCGGCGGAGCCGATGCGCCGACGCGAGCAACGCCGAACGGATCGCCTCGGACCGCGACATGCCTGCAGCTTCCAACGTGCGGAGAGCCTGCTGGGCTTCGTCATCGAGTCTGACCGAGATCGCTTTTGCCACTGCCTCAATGTATCACAGATAGTGATACATCATCAGCGACGCCCATTCCGGCGGGCGGGTTAGGACGGGGTGCGCATGAGCAGCCCGGCGACGGGGAACCGCTGGGCGCCATGGACACACGCACCATCGCCATCGCCGCCCTCATCATCGGGGTGATCGTTCTCTTCCTTCTGCTGCGATAACCG
>CAYSAC010000613.1:0-1862 GCA_964428815.1 uncultured Acidimicrobiaceae bacterium
GACTTCGCGGAGCGACCGCTCTCCGCCGAGCACGAGGCCCGCATTCTGAATGCCGCGCGCCGCACGGGCAGCTCCAAGAACGAGCAGACGTGGGCGTTCATCGTGATCCACGACCGTGATCATCTGCGGGAGCTGACGAGAGTGGGCCGCTACGCCGACCACCTGGCCGGTGCCGCCACCGCGGTCGCGCTCATCACGCCCGACGAGAGCGCCGGATGGCGCAACACCCGCATGTGGGACCTCGGCCGGGCGGCGCAGAGCATGGTCCTGGCTGCCTGGGAGCTGGGCATCGGCAGCGCGCCGGCCACGGTCTTCGAACACGAATTGGCCCGGGAGCTGCTTGGCCTGCCGGCCGATCGGCGCTGCAACTACCTGCTCTCGTTCGGCTACCCGGCCAACCCGTCGCAGCTCACCGCGCCGAACAAGCGCGGTGGCCGCAAGCCGCTCGAGGCGGTCGTCCACCGGGAACGCTGGTAGTGCGGGTCTAGGGGCAGACCTCTGTGACGACGCAATACTCCGTGACGCCGCCGACGATCGTGGCCAGGACCGTCATGGCCCGGATCTCGTCCGGCGTGGCGGTGGTGACGTCCCCGCTCAGGATCGTGACGTCGCCCAGGGTGCCGGGGGCCAGGTGGCCGCGCCGTGCCTCGTCCCCCAGGGCGTAGGCCGCGTCCAGAGTCACCGCGCGCAACCCCTGCTCGGCGGAGAGCAGTTGGAGGAGCACCCAGTCCGGCGTCTGCGGGTTGGCCAGGCCGCGCCCGTCCATGCCGCCTGCGATCTGATCCACCGGCCGCCCGACGGTCTCGGTCAGCGCCAACCCGGGATACATCCACGGCGTGTCGGATGCCGCGGCGACGTGCAGCCCGGCGTCTACGAAGTCTCGCCAGCGGGCGAGCCAGCCGATCTCTTCGCCGGGGTTGTCCGGGCCCAGGTTGCCCAGGTAGTCCGCCTCGAGCACCCAGTCGGCCGCGGCGCCGTCGAGGTGGATCACGGTCGCCAAGTCCATGGCGACCATACGGGCCAGTTGATCGTCAGTTACCTGGATGGCGTGGTCGATGCGGTGGTTGAGCGGGTTCGGACCGGTCGGGCCGAGCGCCGCCTCGAACGCGTCGAGCACCATCTCGTGGGCCTCGGTGCTGACGGTGTGGACCGACACCTGCCAGCCTGCCTCGTTCGCCCGGCGGATGGTCTCGGTCAGGTCGGCAGGTTCCCAGTGGAAGAGCGTGCCCCAGCCATTGTCGAGCGTGATCTTCAGCCCCTGGACGCGAAGGCGGCCGCCTACCGGCCCCGGCTCACGGTCTGTGTACCAGTCGCCGAGGTGCGCGCCGCTGGGTGCCGGCTCGTTCAGCGCGAGGTAGGCGTCGACCCGGAGTGGGAGGGCATCGGTCGCGGCCAGGCCCATGAGCTCGTCGAGGCGCTCCGGGTTGACCCACTGCTCACTGATCGAGGTCCAGCCGCGGCTGATGGCCGCGTCCATGGCTTCCGCCGCTGACGAGAGTCCGTAGTACTCGCGGTCGCCGATCCAGTGGGAATGGGCGTCGATGAATCCGGGGTACGCCACGTTCTGGCCGATGTCCATGACCGGGACCTGGTCACCAGCGAGCGCCAGGACCTCGTCCCGGGTGCCCACCGCAGTCACCGTCCCATCTTCGATCAGCAGGGCCTCCGCCACGGCAGGCTCGTCCATGGTCACGATCCGACCCACCAGGACCAGGCTCCCCGCCTGCGAACTGCTCGCCGGGGAGGACGCCGGCGGGGCGGCGGACGGGCCGCTCGGCCCGGCCGAATATGACGGGGAGGCGCTGCGGCTCGGGGAGCAGGCGACGGCCGCACTCAGCGCGAGCAGCAGCAGGATTCGCCCG
>CAYSAC010000614.1:0-1854 GCA_964428815.1 uncultured Acidimicrobiaceae bacterium
GTGTTCCTCGAAGGCGCCGGCAAGGCGTCCGGCGAGAGTGAGACGGCGGCGGTCGTCGCCGCCGGGTCCCATGTCGACGCCCAGGCGTTCGCGGCGACGGTCGCGGCCAAGGCCGGCGTCCCCGAGGGCGCACCGGTCATGTCGGTCAATGGGCTCATCAAGCGCTTCGGCGGCATCACCGCCGTCACCGACGTCACCTTCGACCTGATGCCAGGCGAGATCCTCGGCCTCATCGGCCCCAACGGCGCGGGCAAGACGACCATCTTCGACCTCATCTCCGGTTTGCTGCCGCTGGACGGCGGCCGCATCGAGCTCAAGGGCATCGACATCACGCGGTGGGGCGCGGACCGCCGGGCCACGCTCGGCCTCGGTCGCTCGTTTCAGGACGCGCGGATCTTCCCTTCAATGACGGTGGCAGAGAACGTCGCGCTCGGCCTCGAGCGCCACATCGACGTGCGGGACCACCTGTCCCCGCTGCTCGGACTTCCAGCGGTGTTCGACTCGGAAGAGGACGTGTCGTACACCGTCGACGACCTCATCGAGCTCATGAACCTCGGCGCGTTCCGGGACAAGTTCGTCGCCGAGCTGTCAACCGGCACCCGCCGCATCGTCGACCTCGCGATGTCGATCGCCCACGACCCGACCGTGCTGATCCTCGACGAGCCGTCGTCGGGCATCGCCCAGCGCGAGACCGAGGCGCTCGGTCCGCTCCTCAAGCGCATCCAACGCGAAGCTGGCTGCGCGATGCTCATCATCGAGCACGACATGCCCCTCATCACCACCGTCTCCGACAGGATGATCGCCCTCGAGCTCGGCACCATCGTCACCGTCGGGACGCCCGACGAGGTCATCTCGAACCCCCAGGTCATCTCGTCCTACCTCGGCGGCGACATCAGCGTGATCAACCGCTCAGGTGCCACCGCGGAGTCCGACGATTCCTCGAACGGCGAGGGTCGCACCACGACCAAGGTCCGGCGGAAGACGCCGCTGAAGGCCGGCGACAAATGAGGACCGTGCGCCGCCGCGCACTGCGCGGGTTGGCGGCCGCGTGCATCGCGGGCGGTACCGTCTTGTACCTGATGCCGGCGCCGAGCGGTGCGGCGGGCGCCATCCAGTCCGGCTGGTGGTACCACGACATCCCCCTCAGCGCGAGCGAGCCGACAGGCGGGCAAGCGGTCGCCGGGCAGTCGGGCAGCCGCCCGATCGTCGTCGCGCTCGACGGGTCGGCGGCTTCGCCGTCGCAGGTGCCGCCCCCGCCCACAATCCCGCCGTTGCCGGTGCCGACCATCCCGCCGGACGTGACGATCCCCGACCCCGGGCCAGGGACGCCGACTCCGGTGCCCGTGCCCGAGGGCGGCGTGCTCGTCGCCGCCGATCTGACCGGGGTGCGGGCGATGGGCGCGTTGCGCTTCGACGGCACCGATGTGGGGGGCGCGCGACTGACGCTCGCCTACGCGCCAGGATCTACGCCGGGGCCGTTGGTGCAGGCCTGCCCCGCGCTGTCCGACTGGCTGCCGGGAGCCGACCAGGCGTGGTCGGCTCGTCCCGCGCACGACTGCGAGCGGGTGTCGGTGACCGGGAGCCTCAGCCTCGACGGCGCGACAGTGACGTGGGAGCTACCGGACACGTTCAAGCCGGCCGACGCGACGATCTACGACGTGCTGCTCGTCCCGTCCGGTGGTGACGGCACACCCTTCCAGACAGTTTTCGCGGCCCCGACGGCTGACGCGTTCGAGGTGACGAGCCCGCCGCCGACGATCGAGGAGTTCATCGACCTGCCGCTCCCATTCGACGTCGCTCCCGCGATCGACGTGTTCAGCGACGACGGCTTCGACGTCGACAGCATCCCTCTCG
>CAYSAC010000615.1:0-1838 GCA_964428815.1 uncultured Acidimicrobiaceae bacterium
CTTGCCAGCGGCGACCCCGACTCGGCGATACATGCACGGAACTTCCGCGCGGCTGTCCTAGAGGGTCTCCGCGAGCCGGGCCGCCTCGCGCTCGCGCAGCCGCACCCCGACCTGCATGCGCTCGAGGTGCTGCTCGACCGTCTTGAGGCCCTGCGGGAGCGGGTGTTCGACGAGGAACGCGGACACGTCGGCGGCCAGCTCGGGCGAGGTGATCGTGCGGACGCCCTCGAGCATGCGGACGAGGCTGTTGGACGGGAACCGCTCGTTCACCACGTCCCAGCTGCGCCGCACGAACTCCCACGCCCGCGCCTCGTTGCGGCGGTTGTGGAGCGCGTCGCGCAGCAGGTAGGGCGCGTTCTGCGTGCGCACCTCGCCGCTCGTGCTCAGCTCGAGCACACGGTCGAACAGGTCAGGATCCTCGAACTCGGCGAGTGCGAAGAGGTGACGCTGCTGCTCCTGCGGCGTGGTGCCGGCCTTGAAGCCGTCGTAGATCGAGGCGAAGTCGTCAGCGTCACCGTGGGTCGCGACGACGATGAGGGCCGCGGCGGACAGCTCGGGGTCGACCGAGGAGTCTTTGCGATCCCGCTCGTGCAGCGCGCGCGCCCGCGCGATGACCTCGTCATCGTCCGCGAGCGTCCCGAGGGCGCGGAAGAGGACGCCCCGCAGCTCGCGGGTGCGGTCGTTCTCGTCCTCGGCCGGCTCGGCCGGCATGCGGTCGAAGGCAGGGCGCAGCAGCGCCCGCGCCCGCTGACGCAAGCGGGTCGCCGCCTCACCCTCGACGACCCGGTTGAGCGTGCTGAGACCGCCGAAGATCCGCCGCCAGACCGCGACCTCCGTCTCGTCGCGGAAGGTGTCGACCAGGTCGAGGAAGGTGGCGGCGCTGGTCGTGCCGGCCAGCACCGATGCCCAGGTGTCGTCGACCAGCGCGTAGCGCTCGAGCGACGACAGCTCTGCTTGCGCGCGCGCCGTCAGCGCGCTCAGCAGGTCGGGTGCGTAGCGGACGCGGTAGAAGCCAGTCCCACCCGTGTTGGCCTTCACCCACTCCACCGGTGACGGCAGGTCGACCTCGAGGTCGTGGCCGTCGAGGAGGAGCTTGGTGATCTGCGCCGCGCCGCCTGCGCCGTGGCTCACGATCAGCGGCACCGCCCACTGCGAGGCGTCCGAGCCGTCGTCCTCGTAGCGGAACCGGTCCTGGGTGAAGTGCAGGACCGCGCCGTCGGAGCGGGCGTCTACGCCGACGATCGGGTAGCCCCCCTGGAAGATCCAGGAGTCCATGATGCGGCGGACGGGCTCGCCGGTGGCGGCCTCGATGGCGTCCCAGAGGTCGGTGGTCTCGGTGTTGGCGAACTGGTGCGCGGCCATGTACCGGCGGATGCCGTTGCGGAACGCCTCGACGCCGAGGTACTGCTCGAGCATCCAGACGACCGACGCACCCTTCTCGTAGGTGAGGACGTCGAACATGCCCTCGGCGTCGTCCGGCGAGAGCACCGGGTACTCGATCGGCCGCGTGGACTCGAGCGAGTCAGTGTCGAAGGCGCCGGTGCGGGACAGGCCGAAGTCGGTCCAGCGCGCCCACTCCGGTCGGAACGCGTCCGTGCACTTCATCTCCATGAACGTCGCGAACGCCTCGTTCAACCAGATGCCGTTCCACCACTTCATCGTGACGAGGTCGCCGAACCACATGTGGGCGATCTCGTGGGCGATCACGTCGACGACGTTCTGCAGCTCCGTCTGGGTGACCGTCTCCAGGTCGACGAGCAGCAGGGTCTCCCGGAAGGTGACGCACCCGAGGTTCTCCATCGCACCGAACGCGAAGTCGGGGATGGCGACGAGGTCGA
>CAYSAC010000616.1:0-1834 GCA_964428815.1 uncultured Acidimicrobiaceae bacterium
CGCCGATCTGCGTGCCGTTCTGGTCGTAGATCGCGTACTCGTTGTTGATCTCGATCAGCTTGGCCTTCTGGTTCACGACCAGCACCGGCTCGTCGAAGATCGACCCGCCGCCGGTCGCGCCGGCGGCGACTCCCGCCTTCTGCACGTCGCGGACGACCTTCTCGGTCTTGCGGTTCACGGTCGGGACGTGACCGCCGCCGCTCGGCGGGTCGACGGCCTGGCGGCCGTGCGAGGACACGTGCTCGGTCCACTGCGCGCCGTCCCAGTAGCGGAGCTCATGGCGGCCGAAGGGGTCGGCATACCAGTCCGCGGGGTGCTCGGTGACGTCGCTCATCGCGGTGAGGCTACGCGCCGCCGTGCACGAGCCGGAGCCGCAGCGCGGGCGACGTCTCCGGAAAGTCGCGGCGCGTGTGTGATCCACGGCTCTCTTCGCGGGCGGCCGCCGAGGTGATGAGCGCGCGGGCGACGGTGGCCAGGTTGCGCACCTCCCACGTCGCCGCGTCGTGGCCCATGAGCTCGGCCATCACCTGCTGCACGCAGCCGTCGGCGCGCGCGAGCGACTCGGCCGACCGGAGCACGCCAGCATCGGCGGTCATCGTCCGCTGGAGCGAGTCGCGGGTCTTCGCCGTGCCCTGGAACTCGGGATACCCGGCCCAGAGCTCGGGCGTCGCGACGCGGCGGCCCCCGATGTCCTCGCTCCCACCGAGGACCGAGCGCATGGCGCCCGTTCGGTCGGGGCCGTCCTTGCCGGCCTCGATCGCCTCGATGACGCGTGGCGCGAAGACCATGCCGTCGAGCAGCGAGTTCGACGCGAGCCGGTTGGCGCCGTGGACGCCATTGCACGCGACCTCGCCTGCGGTCCACAGCCCGGGCAGCGACGAGGCGCCGTCGAGGTCGGCGACGATGCCGCCGCACGTGTAGTGCGCGGCGGGCGCGATCGGCAGCCAGTCCTCTGCGGGATCAAGTCCGACGGTCGCGAGCGCGGCGGCGATCGTCGGGAAGCGCTCGCCGAAGCGATCAAGGCCGCTCGCGTCGAGCCACAGGTGCTCCACACCCTGGTCGAGCATCGTCGCGGTCATCGCACTCGACACGGCGTCGCGCGGCAGCAGCTCGTCCACGAAGCGCTCGCCGTTGGTGTCGCGCAGCAGCGCGCCGTGACCGCGGAGGGCCTCTGAGAGCAGGGGACGCGGCATGGCGGGGTGATGCAGCGCGGTCGGGTGGAACTGGATGAACTCGATGTCGGCGACCGCGACGCCGGCACGCAGCGCCATGGCAATGCCGTCGCCCGTCGCCTCGACCGGGTTGGTCGTCACTGCGTACATCTGCCCCGCGCCCCCGGTGGCGAGCAGCACGTGACGGCTGCGGACCTCGATCCTGTCCCCCCGCTCGTCGAGGGCGACGACGCCCGAGCAGCGCCCCGCGTCGATGAGCACGTCGAGCGCGAACCAGCCCTCGTACACCGCGGCTGCGGTGCCCCGCACCGCCTCGACGAGCGCGCGCTCGATCTCCGCGCCGGTGGCGGCACCGCCCGCGTGCACGATGCGCGCGAGGGAGTGGCCGCCCTCGCGCGCCAGCTCGAGCTCGCCCTCGGCGTCGCGGTCAAAGATCGCGCCCAACGAGATCAGCTCGTTGACCCGGCTCGGACCCTCGTCGACCAGGACGCGCACGGCGTCCGCGTCGCACAGGCCGGCACCAGCGGCGAGCGTGTCCGCGAGGTGCAGGTCGGTCGAGTCGGGGTCGCCGCCGAGCACCGCGGCGACGCCGCCCTGGGCCCACCGCGTCGTGGCCTGCTGCAGCTCGCCCTTGGTGAGCACGCCGACGCGCATGCCGTGCG
>CAYSAC010000617.1:0-1831 GCA_964428815.1 uncultured Acidimicrobiaceae bacterium
TGCAGCTCGCCCCGGGTGTGGCACCAGCGACCGACGAGGGCGAGGCAGCTCGCGCGAAGCGCGGGATCGGTGGCGCGCGCCAGCGCCTCGTCGGCGAAGCGGCGCGCGTCGTCGTGGGCGCGCTGGTAGTAGGCGATCCACCCTGCGAGCTCGAACGCGCGCGCATCACCGCCGAGCTCGATGGCCCGCTCCGCGTCGGACCGTGCCGCGGCGAGGTCCCACGCAGCCATCCGCACGCGCGCACGGCCGAGCCGGGCGCTGGCGATGTCGGCCAGGTCGATCGCAGCATCGAGCAGGCGCGCCGCCTCGGCCGGGTCGAAGCGGTCGGCTGCGTGCCGGCCTGCCTCGACGAGCGCCTCAGCCGCGAGCACGGTGTTACCAGCTCCCTGCGCGTGCTGCGCGACCGCAAGCGGGTCGCGCACCGGGCGGGCGACGAGGATCGATGCCGCACGCCGGTGGTGGTGGGCCCGCCGCGGCGCGCTCACCGACGCGGCAAGCACCTCACGGACGAGGTCGTGGGTGAACCGCAGCACGCCGCCGTGCTCGCCCACGAGCCTGGCCGCCTCGGCCGCCTCCAGCTGGTCGAGGAGCTGGTCGAGCGGACGGTCGAGCACGCCGGCGAGCAGGTCGACGTCGATGGCCGGACCAAGCAGGGCGGCCGCGCGCAGCGTCGACGCCACGTCCTCGCCGAGCGCATCCGCCCGCTGGGCCACGAGTTCGCGAATCGAGTCGGGCACAGCGTCGACCTCAGAAGCGGCCAGCTCGACGAGCAACAGCGGGTTGCCGCCGGAGCGGGCCAGCAGCTCATCCGTGCGGTCGTCGCCGACGAGCAGGGCTGTCTCGGTGCGGTCGAGCGGACCGAGGACGAGCCGGCGCGCGCCTGCGACCGTCGGCTCCTGCTGCGGGAGAGGCCGGCGCGCAGTGAGCACGAGCAGCCGCTGGCCCCGCCGCACAGCGAAGCGCAACCACTCGGTCGTACTCGGACCGGCGAGGTGCGTGTCGTCGACGACGACCACGACCGGTCGTCCGGCGGCGAGCCGCTCGACCACGGTGAGGATCGAGCGGAAGAGGACAGCCTGGCCGTGCTCGGCGTCGCGCACCGTCGTCACCGCTGAGGTCGGTGGGAGCGTGCGGTGCCCGACGAGCGGACCGAGCACCGAGGCCTCCTCACCGAGCACTGCAGCACCGTCCTCGACCTTCCGAAGCTGCTGCTCGAGTCCGTCGAGCAGCGGCTGCAACGGCAGCTCGCGTCCCAGCGCGTCGCACCGCCCAGCCACGACGAGCGCAACCTCGGCAGACGAGGTAAAGACCTCTAGCAGCGCGGACTTCCCCATGCCCGGCTCCCCCTCGATCTCAACGGCAAGGGTCGCACCTGACGTGACCTCGTCGAGCGCGGCTCGCAGCGCGTCGAGCTCGCGATCGCGACCGACAAGCCACGGCGTGCCACCGGACGTCGGCGCGGCGCCCTCCTCACCGCGGAGGATGCGGGTGTGGAGCTGCTCTGTCTCGGCGGTGAGATCGACGCCGAGCTCGTCGGCCAGCCGCTCCCGGGCCCGAGCGTACGTGGCGAGCGCCGACGCCGGCCGGCCGAGGGCGACGTGCGCGCGCATGAGAGTGCGGAGCGCGGCCTCGTCGTACGGGTCGTAGTCGAGCGCCGCCTCGGCTGCGGCCGCTGCCGACCGGGGGTCGCCGCTGGCGAGCGCGGACTCGGCGAGCATCGAACGGGCGCGCGCGACCAACCGTTCAGCGACGGCACGCGGCTCGTCGAAGAACAGCGCGGTCTCCTCGACCGCGAGCGGCCCCCGGACCAGCTCGAGGGCCGCGGCTGCCG
>CAYSAC010000618.1:0-1828 GCA_964428815.1 uncultured Acidimicrobiaceae bacterium
CGGCAGCGCGCCGAACGCGACCGGTCCGCTGCCGGGCGCGCCCACGTCGTCGTCGGACTCGATCGAGGCCAGCACCTCCGCCGCGGCCTTGGCGGCAACAGCCGGGTCGCCATCGAGCTCGATCCGCATCGCCTCGCCGCGCCCGGCAAGTCCGGACCGGGCCCGTTCGAAGAGCACTCCACCGGTACCCGCGACGGTGAGGAGGTCGACATCGGTGTCGAGCCGCCGTGTCGTCGCCCGCAGCGTCATCGGTCGCGGGTCCCGGTGAGCAGCTGGGCGATGCCGACCGACAGCAGGTGGCGCTCGCCGTCGGCGAACCCCGCGCCTCGGAGCATCGAGACGAGCTGGTCTGGTTCTGGTAGGTACGCGACCGACCGAGGTAGGTAGCGGTACGCCGCAGGGTCGGACAGAAGGCCTCCGATGAACGGCACCACCTTGCCGAAGTAGATGCCATGGCCCCACCGCAGCAGACGGTTCGGCGGCTCGGCGACCTCGAGCAGACCGATGCGTCCGCCCGGTCGCACAACCCGAGCGAGCTCATCGAAGAACGGGCCCAGCTCGACGAGGTTGCGGAGGGCAAACCCACAGGTGACGCCGTCGACCGACGCATCCGCGAACGGCAGGCGCAGCGCGTCGCCTTGGAGTAGGGGTGCCTGCGTCCGGGCGGCGGTGAGCATGCCGTAGGACAGGTCGACGCCGGCGGGCCGGAGCCCGTGCGCAGCGAGCTCGCGGCACAGGTCGCCGGTCCCGCACGCGATGTCGATCACGGGCGCGCCAGGCGGCAGGGCTAGCGACCGGACCGTGCGCCGTCGCCAACCGACGTCCATGCGGAACGTCATGATGCGGTTCACAAGGTCGTAGCGTGGCGCGATCGCGTCGAACATCGACCGCACCGCCCGCACCTTCTCCTCGCCTCGAGGCAGCGCGTCCTGGTGGCGCACCTCTACTGCCACCGCGGCAGTCGGTCGAGGAATGCCACGACGGCGGCGTTGAACGCCTCAGGCTGCTCCTGCTGGGTCCAGTGCCCGCACTCCTCGATGACCACCTTCTGGAGGTTCGGAACCCGCGCCTCCATCCCCTCGGTCATGGCGACGGTGAGCACCGGGTCGTTGCGAGCGCTCACCATCAGCGCCGGCGCGTCGACCTGCTCGGGGAGATCGGCGCGCAGCTCCCAGTTGCGGTCGAGGTTCCGGTAGTACTCGATCGGCGGGGTGATCGCGCCCTCGGGGCTGAACTGCTCGGCGTAGCGGTCGATGACGTCATCGTCGAACAGCTCGGTGCGGTGCGTCACCGGCCCTTGGAACATGGCCTTGATCCAGGCCCGCACGTCCCGTCCGAGCATGTACTCCGCCGGACCCCGGTCCTGGAACTGCACGATGTAGGGCGGCTGGTCCGGGAAGGCTTGGCGGAGGAGCTGCACCATGGGGATCGGCGTGCGGGCGAAGTCCGGCGTGTTCACACCGATCACCGCGGCCGTCCGGTCCGGGAAGCGGCGGGCGAACGGCCACACGAGCAGCCCGCCCCAGTCGTGACCGGCGATGGCGCACCGCTCGTGCCCGAGCGCGGTCACGACCCCGGCGATGCACGCGTTGATCCAGGCCTCGTCGTAGGTGACGTCGGGCTTGTCGGACCGGCCGTAGCCGGGCAGGTCGATCGCCACCGCTCGGTAGCCGGCCGCAGCGAGCGCGGGGAGCGTGTGGCGCCACGACCACCAGAACTCAGGAAAGCCGTGCACCAGCAGCACGAGCGGCCCTTCACCTTCCTCGACCGCGAACAGCCGGATCCCGTTGGTGACCACGTACCGCTCGCGCATGGCGGCGAAGGTACC
>CAYSAC010000619.1:0-1817 GCA_964428815.1 uncultured Acidimicrobiaceae bacterium
CTAGTGAATGCGTCTGTGCGGCGCGCAGGGACCCGGCCCCGTCGCCCGTGAGCGGCCAGCGTAGTGGCCGTAACGCAAATGCAACAGTCGAGCTCCGCCCTCCGATTTACAGGTCGGGGAAGAAGAGCGCGATCTCCCGGGCCGCGGCCTCGGGGCCATCGCTGCCGTGCACGAGGTTCTCGGTGGTCGTCGTCGCGAAGTCACCGCGGATGGACCCCGGCTCGGCGTCGTCGACCTTGGTCTTCCCCATGAGCGTTCGCACGAGGTGCCAGGTGTTGTCGGCGGGCCCTTCGACCACCATCGCAAAGACCGGCGAGCGGGTGATGAAGTCGACGAGCTCGCCGAAGAACGGCTTGTCCGTGTGCTCGGCGTAGTGGTGCTCAGCGGTGGCGCGATCGATGGTGCGCAGCTGCGCGGCGACGAGCCGGAGCCCCTTGCGCTCGATGCGCGAGACGACCTCGCCCACCAAACCGCGCTCGACCGCGTCGGGCTTGCACATCACGAAGGTCCGCTTCATGGCGGGCGACGTTATGACCGCTGTTCGCGACGGTCGAATCCCGTCCCGCTTGCTAGCCCCAGCTGACGCCGAGGTCCGTACCTGAGTGGTGTGCTTCAGTCATGCCCAGAACATCGGTGCGCGCCCAGCCGGCCTGCATAGGCCGAAGTGATCGTCTGGACTCCGCAATCAGGCGATGCCAGAGCGCCCGATCGGACTAGTCACCGCCCCTCGACCATGCCGAGGCCGCGGCAAGCGGTCCTGGCCGAACCGACCGTGTAGAGCGAGCCGGTCACCATGACGAGCTCGTCAGCGCTGGCGCCCTCGACCGCGCGCCGCAAGGCGTCCCCGACGTCAGGGATCGCCTCCGCGGTCGCGCCGCGCTGCGCGGCCAACGCGGCGAGCTCGGCTGCGGGGATCGCTCGCGGCGACGGCGGCGTGCAGGCGAGGACGGTGTCACCCATGCCGATGTCGAGCGCGGCGATCAGGTCGCCGGGCTCGCGCCCGCCCAGGATGCCGACGACGAAGGTCCGCCGCGCCGCCTGGGTGAACTCCTCGGCGAGCGTCGCGGCCGCGGCCAGCGCGCCGTCGACGTTGTGGGCGCCGTCGAGGATGACGAGTGGCGAGCGCGACACGACCTCGAACCGGCCCGGCACCTTCACCGTTGCAAAGGCGTCGGCCACGACGTCGCCGTCGAGCGGGCGGCCGAAGAACGCCTCGGCTGCTGCGACCGCGAGCGCGGCGTTGTCCCCCTGGTGCGCGCCGTGCAACGGCACGTAGACACCTTCGAGCTCGCCGCCCGGTGTGCGCAGGTCGATGACGCGGCCACCGACCGCCGCCCGGTTGTCGATGCACCCGAAGTCTCGGTCTCGCAGCCAGAGGTCGGTCGCGCCTGCGCCCTCGAAGATCGGCAGCAGGTCAGGGTCCGTCTCGCCGACGACGAAGGTGCTCCCCTGCTTGACGATCCCGGACTTCTCGTCCGCGATCCGGGCCCGCCAGTCGCCGGCGAAGTCGGTGTGGTCGTGCCCGACGTTGGTCAGGATCGCGACGACGCCGTCAGCGACGTTGGTCGCGTCCCATCGCCCGAGCAACCCCACCTCGACGACGGCGGCGTCGACCGCGACCTCGCTGAACCACCGGTAGCCGGCAGCGGTCAACAGCTCGAAGTACGAGGCCGGCCGGTCGAGCACGCGCTCCACCTCACCCAGGTCGGAGAGCACCGCCGCCAGCGCGTCGTCGTCGATGGCATCGCCGTTCCAGGCGACCCGCTCGTTGATCCGCTCGAGGTGCGGGCTCGTGTAGGTGCCGACGGACAGGTTGT
>CAYSAC010000620.1:0-1816 GCA_964428815.1 uncultured Acidimicrobiaceae bacterium
CGGCTACGAGGTGCACAACCTCGGCATCAAGGTGAACGTCGCCGAGATGATCGAGAAGGCGGCTGAGGTCAAGGCCGACGCGATCGGCATGAGCGGGCTGCTCGTGAAGAGCACCCTCATCATGCGCGACAACCTCGAAGAGCTGAACGTCAAGGGCCTCGCTGACATCCCGGTGCTGCTCGGCGGCGCCGCGCTCACGCGCTCCTACGTCGAGCGCGACCTGCGCGGTGTGTACGAGGGGCGCCTGTTCTACGGCAAGGACGCCTTCGAGGGCCTGCACGTGCTCGACCGGCTGGGCGAGATCCGCCGAGGTGGCGAGGACGACCCCGACTGGGGTCGCGTCCCGTCCGAGTCGCGGGTGCCGGCACGCGCCGGTTCACGCGATGAGCAGCCGGCCGAGGTCGACGTGCCATCGCGCTCCCCCGCCGTCGCCATCGACAACCCGGTACCGACCCCCCCGTGGTTCGGGTCACAGGTCGCCAAGGGCATCGCCATCGACGACATCGCCGGCTACATCAACGAGACCGCGCTCTTCCGCAACCAGTGGCAGTTCCGCCCAGAGGGCGGCGAGTCCGACCAGGAATTCAAGGACCGCATTCGACCCCTGCTGCGCGAGCTGCTGGCGGCGGCGAAGACGAGCGGCGTGCTCCAGCCAAAGGCCGTCTACGGCTACTTCCCAGCAAACGGCGACGGCGACGACCTCGTCATCTGGACCGACGAGTCGCGCACGGCAGAGCGCGCGCGCTTCCACTTCCCCCGGCAGCAGTCGGGCGACTTCCTGTGCATCGCCGACTTCTTCCGCCCCGCCGCAGGCGACGAGGTCGACGTGGCCGCGTTCCACATCGTGACGATGGGAAGCGCAGTGTCGGAGGCGACGGCCAAGCTCTACGCCAACGACCAGTACGTCGACTACATGCAGCTCCACGGACTCGGCGTCGAGATGGCAGAAGCACTCGCCGAGCTCTGGCACCGCCGCATCCGCGAGGACCTCGGCATCGCGGACGAGGACGGGCCCACGCTGCAGGGCTTGTTCCGCCAGAAGTACCGCGGCGGCCGCTACTCGTGGGGCTACCCGGCCTGCCCGGACCTCGAGGACAACCTCACCGTCGCCGAGCTGCTCGGCGCCGACCGCATCGGCCTCGAGGTGAGCGAGGACACGGGCTACCAGTTCCAGCCCGAGCAGACCACGAGCGCGCTCATCTGCCACCACCCCCAGGCCAAGTACTTCATCGCTCGGTAGCGCGGCCCGGTCAGACCGGTTCGAGGACGCGCTCGGGCTGCTGCGGCTGCATGACCGGGTGCGCCTGACGGCGCATCTCGGGGGCGGGAAGGCCGGCCGTGCCCTCGATGTCGAGGTTCGGCAGCACTCGGTCGAGCCACCGGGGCAGCCACCAGTTGGCGTCGCCGAGCAGCCTCATCGACGCGGGGACGAGCACGATGCGCACGATCGTCGCGTCGACGAGGACGGCGGTGGCAAGCCCGAGGCCCATCATCTTCACGATCGGGTCCTCGCCGAGCACGAAGCCGAAGAAGACGCAGATCATGATCAGCGCCGCCGAGGTGATGACGCGCGCTGTCGACGCGATGCCTGCGATGACGCTCGTGGTGTTGTCGTTGCCGGCGAGGTACTCCTCGCGGATCCGTGAGAGCAGGAACACCTCGTAGTCCATCGACAGGCCGAAGAGGATCGCGAACATCAGCATCGGCACGAACGCGACGATCGGCACCGTGGTGTCGAGGCCGATCAGGCTCTTGCCCCAGCCCCACTGGAAGACGGCGACGATGACGCCGTAGGCGGCGCCGATGGAGAGGATGT
>CAYSAC010000621.1:0-1809 GCA_964428815.1 uncultured Acidimicrobiaceae bacterium
ATGGACTCGAGGTCGGGGAGCTCGCTGATGACGAGCACGTCGGGGTCCTGTCGCAGTGCGTGGCGGATGCCGTCGGCGATCGAGGCGGTGTCCTCCCCCACCTCCCGCTGGTTGACGAGCGCGCGCTTGTGCTGGTGCAGGAACTCGATCGGGTCCTCGATGGTGAGGATGTGGCAGCTGCGCGTGCTGTTGATGTGGTCGACGAGCGATGCCAGCGTCGTCGAGATTCCCGAGCCGTGGGGGCCGTTGACGAACAGCAGTCCTCTGCCCGCCTCGGTGTACTTGAGCAGCTCCTCGGGGAGGCCGAGCTCGTTGAAGGGGATGATGCGGCTGGGCACGACGCGCAGCACGGCGCCGACGGAGTTGCGCTGGACGAACACCGAGACGCGGAAGCGGCCCTTGCCCGGGATCGCGTGTGAGGTCTGGATCTCGCGGTCGTCCTCGAACCGCTCGCGCTGGCGGGACGTGAGGATGCCGAGCACGAGCCGCCTGATGTCGGAGCCATTGAGACGGGAGAACCCCTCGACGCGCAGCAGCTGGCCGTCGACCCGCGCGCACGGCGGGGCGCCGACGGTGAGGTGCAGGTCCGAGCCGCCGAGCCGCAGCACCTTGGTGAGCAGCTCGTCGAGCGTGAGCTCGCGGCCAGCGCTCGGGGCCCGCTTGATGCCCTTATCCTCGTCGGACCAGCCCTCAGCACCGCCACCCGGCGGCCCGTACATCTGCTCGAGCAGCCGCTCGATCTCGTCCCTGACGGCGACCGCGGGGATGACGGGCGCGCCGAGGTCCTCCTCGAGCGCGGCGATGACGGTCTCGTCCGCGGGATCCTCCATCGCGACAACGACACCCGCGGTGGTGCGCTCGACGGCGACGGCGAGGTAGCCGCGGGCGAAATCCTCCGTGATGGCACCCCACACGTCGCCGAGCACGGACTGCTCCGCGAGGTCGATGTAGCGGACGCCGAGCTCGCTGGCGACAGCGGCGACGAGGTCCTGCTCGCTGACGAGCCGCTCGCCCACGAGCAGCGCGGAGAGGTGGACACCGTCGCGGGCTTCGCGAGCGAGGAGGTCCTCCAGCACGTCGCGCGAGAGCACGCGACGGTCGACCAGGAACTCCCCGAGGCGGCGAGAGGCGATGCGCACGGGTCCAGTATCGGCCGTCAGCCCGGACGGCGGGGGGTTATGGGCGGACCGAGCTCAGGAACTTCAGCAGGAGGCCGCGGTTGAGCGGCTCGTCCTCGCCGTCGACCTCAGCCAGCGCTGCCTCGCGCTCCTCGTCAGTCGCAGCCTGGGCCGCCGCCCTGACCGCTTTGGCGGCACGGGGGCTCAGGTTCGCGAGCTGGCGAGCGACCTCGTCGGCGTCCTCCTTGCCTTCGGCTGCGGCCGCGGCGGCCTGCGCAGCGAGACCGGGGAAGATCGGCTCCTCGTCATCGAGCGCGACGGCGTCGGCGTCGGCCCCGGCCGGCGCCTCGCCGGAAGGCGCCCCGGCCGGTCCGCCGAGATGGCTGAGGTCGAGCGGCACGAACTTGCCGTCATCGTCCACGCCTGTCGACGGCTTCCTGCGCTGGCCACGAGCACGGCGCGGTGCCTCCCCGTCGCCGGAGAAGGACGCGGCGAGCGCATCGAGCTCAGCCCGCGCGCTCAGGGCCTCGTCCATCTGCGCCGCGGACGAGGCGACGAGAGGCGAGAGGCCGGATTCAGCGACCGCCTCCACCTCGACGATGCCGAGCTCCACGAGGTCCTTGACGGTGCGACACACCGGGATCTCGCTGAGCTGCAGCTCGTCCCCGATGCGCCGCACCGACGTCCCGCT
>CAYSAC010000622.1:0-1808 GCA_964428815.1 uncultured Acidimicrobiaceae bacterium
ATCGAGATCGGCAACACCGAGTGGCAGCGGTCGGACAAGTGGCACGAGGAGATGTCGCCAGCGCCGGGTGCGACCGCGAGCCCCCTCACTCAGCCCCGGCCAGGGCACGCCGACCTCGCGGGGATGCAGAAGTACGGCTTCACCGACGCGCGCGACGTGCTCGAGCGCGCCTCCGCGCGCGAGACCGCAGCGCGGGTCGCGGCGGGCGCGCTCGCCAAACGACTGCTGTCGCACCTGGGGGTCGAGGTCATCAGCCACGTCATCCAGATGGGCACGGCCCGCTCGAAGGCCACCGTCCGCCCGCAGCCGCACGACCTCGCGACGGTCGACGAGTCGCCGGTGCGCTGCTTCGACGCGGCCGCGGAGGAGTCCATGGTCGATGAGATCAAGGCGGCGGCGAAGGATGGCGACTCCCTGGGCGGGATCGTCGAGGTCCTCGGCTACGGCGTGCCCGTCGGGCTCGGTAGCCATGTCCACTGGGACCGCAAGCTCGACGCGCTGCTGGCGAGGGCGATCATGAGCATCCAGGCGGTCAAGGGCGTCGAGCTCGGCGACGGCTTCGACGTCGCCGGGCGCCGGGGAAGCGAAGCGCATGACCCGATCGCGTGGGACGCCGACGCCGGCTACCACCGCGAGGGCACCCTCGCCGGAGGGGTCGAGGGCGGCATGTCGACCGGCGAGCTGCTCGTCGTTCGGGCCGCGATGAAGCCCCTCGCCACGCTCAACCGCCCCACGCTGAAGACCGTCGACACGGTCACCAAGGAAGAGACGGTCAGCTTCAAGGAGCGCACCGACGTCACGGCCGTCCCGGCGATGGGCGTTGTCGCGGAGACGATGGTCGCGCTCGTCCTCGCCAACGAGGCGACCCGCAAGTTCGGCGGCGACTCGCTCGACGAGCTCGTGCGCAACCGCGACGCGTTCGTCGCGGGCCTCTGATGGCACCGTCCGACCACATCGTCCTCGTCGGCATGATGGCGACCGGCAAGTCGACCGTCGGCCGAGCCGTCGCGGAGCACCTCGGGCGCCCGTTCCTCGACAGCGACCACGCGGTCGAGACCCGCACCGGCTTGACGGTGAAAGAGATCTTCGAGACCGAGGGGGAGGAGGCGTTCCGGCGGCTGGAGAGCGAAGCGCTCGCAGACGCGCTCGCGTCGCCGGAGCCGGCGGTCATCGCCGCGGCAGGTGGTGTCGTGCTGGACATCGTCAACCGCGACCTGCTGCGCGAGCCGCGCGTCATCTGGCTGCGGGCGAGCCCGGAGGTCCTCGCCGAGCGGGCGGCGGGCGGCGACCACCGGCCGCTGCTCACCGACGACCCGCTCGGCGAGCTGCAGAAGCTCTCCTCCGAGCGACACGAGCTGTACGACGACGTGGCCGACGACATCATCGATGTCGACGACCTCGACCAGGGCGCGGTCGCGGCGCGGATCCTCGAGCTCGTGCGGTGATCACCGTCCCCGTCGCGCTCGGCGAGCGCAGCTACGACGTGCTCGTCGGCGCCGGCGTCCTCGCCCACCTCCCATCCGTCGTGCCCGGATCGGCGCGGCGCGCCGCTGTCGTCACGCAGCCGAGCATCGGCATCGACGTCGATCCCGGCATCGAGCATCGCGTGTTCCCCATGGCCGAGGGTGAGGGCGCCAAGACGCTCGGCACCGTCGAAGCGCTCTGCCGCGGCTTCGCGTCATGGGGGCTGACGAGGGGCGACGTCGTCATCGCCGTCGGTGGTGGCGTCGTCACCGACACCGCCGGCTTCGCAGCCGCTGCGTACCACCGTGGCGTCGCGGTCGTGCACGTGCCCACGACGCTGCTCG
>CAYSAC010000623.1:0-1806 GCA_964428815.1 uncultured Acidimicrobiaceae bacterium
TGTCGAGCGCGTCGGCGACGAGGTCCTCGAAGCGATCAGGGGCAACGTCCACCACCCCGCGCAACCTACTGTCGGCCCATGGATCCCGGTGCCCTGCTGGAGGACCTCGACGAGGCCCAGCGGCAGGCGGTCACCTCCCCGGCGACGCCGCTTGCGATCCTCGCACCGGCCGGTTCAGGCAAGACCCGGGTGCTGACCCGCCGCATCGCCCACCGCGTCGCCACCGCCGACGCCGACCCTCGCCATGTCCTCGCGCTGACCTTCACCAGGAAGGCAGCCGGCGAGCTGACCGCACGCCTGCGGCAGCTCGGGTTGCGCAACGAGGTCTCGGCTGGGACCTTCCACGCCGTCGCGTACGCGCAGCTGCGCACGCGGTGGAGCGACCAGGGCCGCACGCCGCCAGCGCTCCTGCCGAGCAAGGGACGGGTGCTGGCGCCGCTCGTCGCCGACACGCGCGCCAGCATCGGTGACCTGGCGGCCGAGATCGAGTGGGCCAAGGCGCGGCGCGTCGGCCCCGACGGGTATGTCGCCGCCGCGGCCGAGGCCGGCCGGAAGCCACCGATCGCGCCGGACACCGTCGCCGAGAAGTACGCCGCCTACGAGGAGCACATGCGCACAGCGCGGCTCGTCGACTTCGACGACCTGCTCGGGCTCTGCCTGCAAGCGCTGGAGGACGACCGGGAGTTCGCAGCCGCGCAGCGGTGGCGCTTCCGCCACCTCTTCGTCGACGAGTTCCAGGACGTCAACCCGTTGCAGTTCCAGCTCCTGGAGGCGTGGCGGGGCGACCGCTACGACCTGTGCGTGGTCGGCGACCCCCAGCAGGCGATCTATGGCTGGAACGGCGCCGACGCGTCGTACCTGCTGGACATCCGGCGCCACTACCCGCCGGTCGAGGTCGTACGCCTTGAACGCAACTACCGATCGTCCCCGCAGATCCTCGCCGCCGCGTCGTCGGCGCTGCGCCGGGGGCGACAGCCGGCACACACGATCGCTGCCGTCCGCCCCGACGGCGCGCAACCGACCGTCACCAGCCACCCCACCGACCGCGACGAGGCCGTGGCCATCGCCCGGGCTGTCCGCGACAACCACGCGCCAGGGGCTCGCTGGGGTGCTCAGGCGGTCCTCGTCCGCACCAACGCGCAGATCGCGCTCATCGTCGAGGCGCTCCGCGCCGCCAACATCCCCACGCGGGTGCGCGGCGGTGGCGACTTTCTCGAGCGGCCGGAGGTGCGCCGTGCGCTGCGCGTGCTGCGCGACACCCGCGAGCCGCTCGGCGCCGCGCTCCGCGACCTGCAGGCCGCCATCGACGACGAAGACGACCCAGAGGTGCAGCGATCCGAGGCCGCGCTCGAACAACAGGCAAACGTCGAGATGCTCGTGCGGCTCGGCTACGACTACCTCCGCCTCGCGCCCAACGGCTCGACCGGGGCGTTCGCTGCATGGCTGGCGGCGACGATCATGGTCGAGGGACCGGACGGCACGGGTGACGCCGTCGACCTCGCCACCTTCCACGCGGCCAAGGGGCTGGAGTGGTCGGTGGTCCACCTCGCGGGCGTGGAGGACGGCTTCGTCCCGATCAGCCACGCCAGGACCGCTCCCGCCCGGGCCGAGGAGGCGCGGCTGCTGTACGTTGCGATGACGCGGGCCGAGCGCCAGCTCTGCTGCACCTGGGCAACCATGCGAACGTTCGGCGCGCGGACCGTCGAGCGCCGGCTCTCCCCGCTGCTCGAAGACGTCGCCGACCAGCGCGCCGCGCCGGCGGGGCCACCCGCAGAGCCGACGCCGGACTGGCGCGAGCGGCTCGCC
>CAYSAC010000624.1:0-1805 GCA_964428815.1 uncultured Acidimicrobiaceae bacterium
GCACCTCATCCGACCAGGTGACCGCGACGGCGAGGGCGCTCCACAGGTCGCCGCTGATGCCATACAACGGGCCCGGGGTCGCCTTGCGCCCCACCGCGTCAGGCCCACCGTAGCGGTCGATCAGCGCCTGGCGGATGTTGGGATCCTTCGCCCGCATTGAGCCGCAGAGATGGATCTTCACCGCCTTGCGACCGATGCGGTCGACGCGCACCGGGCTGGCCGCCTCCGCGAAGCGTCCGGACCAGAACACCGTCTCGAAGACCTCGGCGCCGACCGGCATGCCGAAGCCCTCGACCTTCTCGATCACTACCCGACGCACCGGGCCGGTGCATGGCGCGATGTCGGTTCGGATCAGCGCCAGCAGGTCCTCGTTCGACGCCATGGCGGCGTTCCGGATCCCGCCGGTGGCCGTGTTGAGCGTCAACCACGCCGACTGGGTCGGGCCCGGGTCGATCGCCAGGATGACCGGCCGCCGCTCCCTCAGCGGGTTGGGCAGTGCAGCGACCTGGCCGCGGGTGAGACGGCCGGCGCGATGGACTGCGGGGGCCATCAGCTGACCCCCGCCGCGTCAGATGCGCCGGCGGTTACGCGCCGTCGTCCGAGTCGCCGGTCTTCACCTCGGTCCGCTCGGTCTCGGTGGTCGAGTGCTCGACCGACGTGTCGGTCGGCGCCGGCTCCGACTTCGTCGACTCGCTGGTCTCGGTCGTCTCCGTGGTCTCCTTGCTTCGTTCGATCGCCATGGGTCCTCCTGGTGGTACGGGCCCGGTCGTTGGTGCCGGGCTGCTGAATGAGCCGCCACGCGAGCAGCGCGAGGGCGGCGGTCAGGCCGATGGCGATGCCGAGGCGCGTCTCGCGGCTCACGGTCGACACGCTCGCTTCCGGTCGTCACCGCCGCGGCCATACGTCGGGCGGGGGAGCGCGGGCTGACCGCCTCGGAGCCGTGCGGTGACGGGCGAGCTCTTCACGATCTCGAGGAGCCGGCGCCACCAGGACTGTCGGAGGGGAGGTATTTTGCGGAGCAGGCGCTCCTGAGACGAGCGCGAATTAAAGAATCGCCGCCGACGCCGGTCGTTGTGAGAGCCGTTGGGCTTCATACGAGCACCCCCTCACGACGCCCAGTCCACGCCTCGTCACACCGCTGCAGCCCCAGTCCACGGTCCACGAGCGGGTCTCCCCTAAAGGGGAGAGACCCACGTGGACTCGGGTCAGTCCACGGAGAGTCCACGATTTGTCCACGGCTCACAGCTCGTCCTCGGTGGGGTCGATGACGAGCTCGAAGGGCGCTCGCTTGGTGATGAGACCCGCCCCGGCCAGTCGCTTGATGACCTTGTAGACGCCGCTCTTCGAGAGGCCCGTGCCGAGGCGAATCTCCTCGGTCGTTCGGGCCCCTGCCTCGATGGCGTTGAGCACCTTGTCGTCCGACTCGGCAGCCTGGTCGCGCATCACCGTCTCGTCGGCCACCATGCGCAGCCCACCCTCGCCGACGTGACCCTGGGCCACCTGCTCGAGGATCAGGCTGGAGTGCGCCACGCGCTTGTGGACCTCCCACTTGGCACGACGATCGCCGAGGGGCGACATCATCACCACGACGTCGGGCGTCTGCCCCCACTGCCCCCTCACGTCCTCCAGCCCGCGGTGCGTCTGGCGCTCGCTGGCGGGGAGCTTGCGGGTGTGGTGCACGAGCACCGTGGCCATGGCGGGGAAGTCGATCTTCAGCCGCTTCACGAACCCAATGAGGGAGCGGAATGCCGGATCCTCGCGCAGCTCCTTGCCGCCGTGCATCTCGCTCACCGGGTCGAGGATCA
>CAYSAC010000625.1:0-1800 GCA_964428815.1 uncultured Acidimicrobiaceae bacterium
CCGTCGGACCACGAGCGCCTCGTCCAGCTGATGGAGGGCGTCGAGGACATCCCCGGCACCGCGCTGCACGAGGGGCTGGCGTGGGACTGGGAGAGCTTCCCTGACTACCTCGACGCCATCGAGCGTCGGCCCCACGACATCGACGTCGCCGCGCAGCTGCCGCACGGCGCGCTGCGCGTCCATGTCATGGGCGAGCGTGGCGCCAACCGGGAGGAGGCGACGCCGGAGGACATCGCAGAGATGGCACGGCTCGCCGAGGAGGCGGTCGAGGCCGGCGCTCTCGGCTTCACGACCTCGCGCACGCTCAACCACCGCACCAGCACGGGCGACCCGACGCCGACGCTCACCGCCGCGGCGGACGAGCTCGCCGGGATCGCGGCCGGGCTCGGGCACGCGGGCAAGGGCGTGCTGCAGGTCGTCGCTGACTTCCTCGACATCGACCAGGAGTGGGACACGCTCCACCGCATGGCGGTCGAGTCCGGGCGGCCGCTGTCCATCTCGGTCGCGCAGAGCCCGATCCTGCCGGACCAGTGGCATGACCTCCTCGACCGCATCGCCGCCGCCAACGCGCGCGGCACGCGGGTGACAGCCCAGGTCGCGCCGCGGGCGGTCGGCCTGCTGTTCGGCTTCACCTGCACGCTGCACCCCTTCCTGCAGAACCCCGCCTACCTCGAGGTCGCTGGCCTGCCGCTCGACGAGCGGGTCCGTGCGCTGCGCGACCCGGGCATGCGGCAGCGGCTGCTCGACGCGCAGACGAAGGAGAAGGCCCGCAAGCTGGGCGGCGCGCTGATCGGCCTCTACGCGCGCATGTTCCAGCTCGGCGATCCGCCGGACTACGAGCCCGACCCGTCGGCCAGCGTCGCGGCCAGGGCCGAGCAGGCCGGCGTGTCGTCGGAAGAGCTGGCCCTGGACCTCATGCTGGAGGACGACGGGCGCGCGTTCTTGTACGTCCCGTTCTTGAACTACGCCGACGGCAACCTCGACGCGGTCGGCGAGATGCTCGCCCATCCGAACGCGGTGCCCGGCCTCTCCGACGGCGGCGCGCACGTCGGGACGATCTGCGACGTCAGCTTCCCGACGTTTCTCCTCTCGCATTGGGGTCGTGACCGCTCCCACGGCACGTTCCCGGTCGAGTGGCTGATCGAGCGCCAGGCACGAGCCACCGCGCGCACCGTCGGGCTGTGCGATCGCGGTGTGCTCGCGCCGGGCTTCAAGGCCGACATCAACGTCATCGACCTCGAGCGCCTCGCGCTGCGGCCACCGGAGATGTGCTGGGACCTGCCCGCGGGCGGCCGCCGTCTGCTCCAGCGGGCCGATGGCTATCGTCACACCTTCGTCAGCGGCGTCGAGGTCTGCGCCGAGGGCGAGGAGACCGGCGAGCTGCCGGGCAAGCTCATCCGGGGCGCGCAGCCGGAGCCGGTCGGATGACGCTCGCCTACCCGGTCATCTCGGCCGACTCCCACATCACCGAGGCGCCCGGCACCTACCTCGACAACATCGATCCCGCTTACCGGGACCGGGCGCCGCGCATCGTCAACACCGAGACCCACGGTGACGTGTTCGTCATCGACGGTATGGCCAAGCCCGTGCCGCTCGGCCTCGTCGCCGCCGCCGGCAAGCCCGCCGAGGAGATCCGCGTCACCGGCAGCCGCTTCGAGGACCTCCACCGCGGCGGGTGGGATCCCGAGGCCCGCATGTCGGACCAGGACCGCGACGGCGTGGCCGCCGAGATCATCTACCCGTCGGTCGGCATGCAGCTCTGCAACCACCCCGACGCCGACTACAAGAAGGCCTGCTTCG
>CAYSAC010000626.1:0-1796 GCA_964428815.1 uncultured Acidimicrobiaceae bacterium
GACGACGCGTTCGGCGTCGAGAAGGGCCTCATGACGACCGTGCACGCCTACACCGGCACCCAGGCGCTGGTCGACGGACCGAGCAAGGATCTACGCGAGGCCCGCGCCGCAGCGATCAACGTGATCCCGTCGTCGACCGGTGCGGCCAGGGCGACCAGCCTCGTGCTCGAGGCCATGAAGGGCAGGCTCGACGGCCTTGCGTTGCGGGTTCCAGTCCCGGACGGGTCCATCACCGACTTCACCGCGGTGCTCAGCCGCGACGTCACCGTCGACGAGATCAACGGTGCCTTTCGGACGGCGTCGGAGAGCGGCCGGCTGGCGAAGGTGCTCGAGTACTCCGAGGCGCCGCTCGTGTCCTCCGACATCGTCGGCTCGCCCGCGTCGTGCACGTTCGACTCCAAGCTCACGATGGCGATGGGCAGCATGGTCAAGGTGCTCGGCTGGTACGACAACGAGTGGGGCTACTCGAACCGGCTGGTCGACCTCATCACGATCATCGGAAGGTGAGCCTGGGCAGCGCCGCCGCGGTGCAGCACCGTCGGCGTCGGGAGCGCCAGCGAGCAGCCGACAGCCGAGCCGAAGAGGCGAGGCGGGGACGTTGAAGCGGGGCGTCCCCGAGCTGGAGGACCTCCCGCCCCTCGACGGGAAGCGCGTGCTGCTCCGCGCCGACTTCAACGTCCCGCTCAAGGACGGCGCGATCACCGACGACCTCCGCATCCGCGCCGCGCTGCCGACCATCGAGTGGCTCCAAGGACAGGGCGCCAGCATCACCGCGTGCACGCACCTCGGCCGGCCCAAGGGTGAGCCCAACCCCGCCTACAGCGTCGAGCCTGTCCGGCGCCGGCTCGCCGAGCTCGCGCCCGGCGTCGAGCTGCTCGAGAACCTGCGCTTCGACCCGGGTGAGGAGAGCAACGACCCCGACTTCGCCAAACGCCTTGTGGACGGGTACGACGCGTACGTGAACGACGCGTTCGGCGCCTGCCACCGCGCGCACGCCTCGATCGTCGGGCCGCCCCAGCAGCTGCCGAGCGCGGCGGGCCGGTTGCTGGCGCGGGAGGTCGAGGTGCTGCTCGGCATCCGGGACGAGCCCCGGCGGCCGTTCGTGGCCATCCTCGGCGGGGCGAAGGTGAGTGACAAGCTCGGCGTCATCGACGCGCTCCTCGAGATCGTCGACGCGCTCATCATCGGCGGCGGCATGTGCTTCACGTTCCTCAAGGCACAGGGCAAGCCGATCGGCGACAGCCTGTGCGAGGACGATCAGGTCGACGCGTGCCGCCGGATCCTCGAGGGCCCCAAGCCCATCCACCTCCCGTCCGACATCACCGCGCTCGGCCCGAGCGGCGAGGTCCGCCAGCTCGGCACGTCGATCCCCGACGGCTGGAAGGGGCTCGACATCGGACCTGGGACCGCCGCCGAGTTTGACGACGTCATCAACGACGCCGGCACCATCCTCTGGAACGGTCCGATGGGCGTGTTCGAGGACCCGCGCTTCAGCGCCGGCACCGAGGCCGTCGCCCGATCCGTGGCCGAGGCGCGCGGCTTCACCGTCGTGGGCGGTGGCGACAGCGCCGCCGCGCTCGCCCAGTTCGGCCTCGACCGCGACGTCGACCACCTCTCCACCGGCGGCGGCGCCAGCCTCGAGCTCCTCGAGCAGGGCGACCTCCCCGGCCTCGTTGCGCTGCGAAAGGCCCCGAACGCCCATGGCTGACACCCGCCGTCCGCTGATCAGCGGCAACTGGAAGATGCACCACAACCACTTCGAGGCGATCCAGCTGGTGCAGAAGCTGTCGTACGCG
>CAYSAC010000627.1:0-1795 GCA_964428815.1 uncultured Acidimicrobiaceae bacterium
CTGCACCTGGGCGACGCCTCCCTGGCGTTCGGGCGCATCGACCGCACCGCGGCCGAGGGCGGCGAAACCTTCTACATCGGACGCCTCGCCGTGGCCGACGAGCAGCAGGACCCCGTCGTCGTGGACTGGCGGGCGCCCGTCGCCGAGCCGTTCTACCGGGCGACTGGCCGCCAGCCGATGGGCCTGGTCCGCCGCCGGCACTTCGCGGCCAGGGGGCGCACGCTGCTCGACATCGAGGACGAGCTGTTCGGCGAGTCGGCCGGGGTCCTAGGCGGCGAGCTGATCGTCGTTGACGAGCACCGCACCATCACCGGCCAGAGCACACTCATCGCCGCGCTCGAGGAGAACCGAACCGGGCGGCTCACCGACATCGTCGCCACGATCCAGGGCGAGCAGGACGAGATCATCCGCTCCGAGCTGCCCGGCGTGCTCGTCGTGCAGGGCGGTCCGGGCACTGGCAAGACGGTCGTCGCGCTGCACCGTGCGGCGTACCTGCTGTACACGCACCGCTTCCCGCTCGAAGGCCAAGGCGTCCTCGTGATCGGGCCCAACCGCCTGTTCCTGGGCTACATCGAGCAGGTCCTGCCGTCGCTCGGCGAGGCCGGCGTCGAGCTGGCGGTGCTCGCCGACCTCGTCGAGGACGTGCGGGTGCACGGCACCGACGCGCCGGTCACCTCTCGCATCAAGGGCGATCTCCGCATGGCCAAGGTGCTCGCCAGAGCCGTGCACGACCGCCAGCGGCCGCTCAGGGGGGACCTGCGGGTCGGCTACGGCCTGCAGACGCTCGCGCTCACCGCCGGGCAGAGCGCGGCGATCGTCCACCAGGCCAAGCGCCGCTTCCGCACCCACAACGCCGGCCGCCGCTACGTCGAAGCCGGCGTCTTCTCCGCGCTCGCCGAGAGCGCCCGCGCGCCGGTCCGCTACGACGAGGTGCGCGACCGGCTGCGACCGACGCAAGAGATCCGCGAGGCGCTGGAGCGCATGTGGCCGGTCCTCACGCCCGCCCAGCTGCTCAACGACCTGTTCGGATCGCCCGCCCTGATCGATCTGGCCGGTCGCAAGGTGCTGTGCGACGAGGAGATCGAGGCGCTGGGGCGCGAGCGGCACGCCGATGCCGCCGACGTCGTGTTCACCACCGACGATGTGCCCTTGCTGGACGAGGCGCGCGAGCTGCTCGGGCCCAGGCCCGGCAAGCGCAAGACCGACGCTGACGAGGTCCGTACGTACGGCCACATCGTCGTGGACGAGGCACAGGACCTGTCGCCGATGCAGCTGCGGATGCTCACCCGCCGGTCGCTCAACGGCTCGATGACGATCGTCGGCGACATCGCGCAGGCGACCGGCGCGTGGGCCCATGCCAGCTGGGACGAGGTGCTCGAGCAGCTGCCTGAGCGCAGACCGCCGCGCCGGGCCGAGCTCACGATCGGCTACCGCATCCCCGCGCCGAACATGGCCCTGGCCGCGAAGGTGCTCGCCTTCGCCGCCCCCGACCTGTCCCCGCCGACGTCGGTGCGCCAGGGCGGCGACCCGCCCCGCATCGTCGCCACCGACGCGGCGTCGCTCGCCGACGAGGTCGCGGCCGTCACGATCACCGAGCGCGACGCGGTCGGCACCGGCAACGTCGCGATCATCTGCCCCGACGCGCTCGCCGATGCGATGTCTGCCGCGCTCGACCGGGTCGGCGTCGAGCACGGCCGCGCCGCGCGCAACGGGCTGGAGAGCCAGGTCACCCTCGTCCCCGTCAGCCTGGTCAAGGGCCTCGAGCTCGACGCCAGCGTCGTGGTCGAGCCCGCGG
>CAYSAC010000628.1:0-1793 GCA_964428815.1 uncultured Acidimicrobiaceae bacterium
GCTCGTAGCCGAGCTCGATCATCTCTTTCGCCGCGTGCAACGGGATGCCGCGCGTGACCGGTTTGTCGTCGCGGAATTGGCCGGGGCCCGACGCCGCGAGGATGAGCGTGCGGATCCGCTCCGGATGTTCGAGGGCCATCCATTGCGCAACACGGCCGCCCATCGAGTGGCCGAGAACGTGCGCGGCGGGCAGGTCGAGAGCGTCCATCAACCCGATTGCGTCCTGCGCAAATAGACGCGTCGAGTAACGGCCAGACGACGCCGGCGTCGAACCGGTACCGCGATGATCGAACGTGAGGACGGCGTGCCGCGCGAGGAGCGGGCGCATGAACTCTGCTGACCACGTGGCACCGGGATAGCCCGTCCCCGCGACGAGCACGATGGGGGCGCCGTCTCCGCGCAGCTCATACGCGACGGGATGGCCGTTGATCTCGATCGTGCCGCGAGCGTAGACGATGGCGGCGGCCTCGGAGTACAGTCGGCGTGCGTCAACGACGCTTCGAATGCGGTTCAAGAGGTGAGGGTGATGTCGAGAACTATGTTCAAGTTGCTTGCGACCGTCATGGCCGCCAGCCTTCTGGTCGCCGCGTGCGGCGGCACAACGCCAGCGGCCAGCCCGGCGGCATCGGTGGCACCAAGTGCGTCGGTGGCTCTCGGTCAGCTGCCGGTGCCCGAGCTGACCAAGGTCCGGATCGGCATCAGCACGCCGACCGAGCCCGTGCAGTTCGCGGAAACGCTCGCCGAGCGACTCGGCTTCTACAAGAAGTACGGCATTACGACGGTCGAGGTCACCGGCTTCGAAGGTGACGGCAAGGCACTGCAGGCGCTCGTCGCAGGCCAGCTCGACTTCTTCGTGGGTGGGGCATCCGCCGCGATCAGCTCCGTGGTCAGCGACACGCCGGTCAAGGTCGTTTCGATGAACAGCACGACGCTGACCGACGGGCTCTTCTGCGGACCGGCGATCAAGACCCCGAATGATGTGAAAGGCAAGCCCGTCGCGATCAGCACGTTCGGTGGCACGTCGCACGGTTCCGCGCTGCTGATGCTCAAGGGCATCGGTCTCACGGACAAGGACGCGACGATCACGCAGACCGGTGGCGAGGGCGTCCGTATCGCGGCGCTCAAGGGTGGATCGGTCGGCTGCGCCGTCATCGGCATGTCGCAGGACAAGGCCATGAAGGACGCAGGCATGAACCTGCTCCTCGATCTCTCCAAAGCCAAGCTCCAGTGGGGCCGCAGCGGCCTCATGGCGAAGACGGACTTCATCGCGAAGAACCCGAACACCGTCCTCGTGGTCGTAGCCGCGGCGCTCGAGGCGCAGAACTCGATCTGGACCGACACGGCGACCGCCACCGCGAAGTTCGTGGAGTGGGCACAGGTCAAGCCGGAGCAGGCCGACATCGTGATGAAGGACTTCCTCACGTACGGCTCGCGCTCCATGAGCTTCACCGCGGACGCCTTCACATCACCGCGCGACGTGCTCGCGGCGGTCAACCCTGCTGTCAAGGATGTCGATGTCACCAAGGCGTTCGACCTGAGCTTCCTCCAGCGGCTCCAGACCATCGGCTTCTACACGAAGAACAACATCCCAACGACCAACTAGTCTCTCTAGGCGTAGCGCCGAGGATGCCCCCGTGGCTCACGTCGCGGGGGCATCCTCTTATCCAGAAGAACAAGGAGACCGCTCATGACCCGTTTCGGGTTGCTCGTGCCCCACTTCGGCCTCGAGGCGGATCAGGACCTGCTCGTCGAGGGCGCGCGGCTGGCCGAGAGCCTCGGCTTCGATTCGCTGT
>CAYSAC010000629.1:0-1791 GCA_964428815.1 uncultured Acidimicrobiaceae bacterium
CGTTCTCCCAAAACTTGACCGGGTGGGTGATCGGTCGCGCCTCGCCCTCGAGCGCGCCCGTCTCGGCGAGCAGCTCGACGATGCGCTTCTGGGCCTGCTTGACGTTCTTGCCCGCCAGCTCGTCGTAGGCGCGCTGCGCACCCGCAGGATCGGTCGACTCCCAGCCGGGCTCTCCCCACGTGACGTCGCGCAGCCGGCCGTCGCGCTGGAGGACCGCGCGCAGCTCGAGGCCGAGCTCGCGCCACCAGATGACGTCGGTCGTGTCGCCGAAGGTGCAGATCATCGCCGCGCCGGTGCCCTTCTCCGGATCGGCCAGCTCGTGGGCGACGATCGGAACGGACGCGCCGAACAGCGGCGTGGTCGCGCGCTGACCGAACAGCGGCTGATAGCGCTCGTCGTCGGGATGGGCGACGACGGCGACGCACGCGGGCAGCAGCTCGGGCCGTGTCGTGTCGACGCGCAGCGGCACGCCGTCCGGTCCCTCGAACGCGATGAGGTGGTACGCGCCCGGGATCTCCCGGTCCTCGAGCTCGGCCTGCGCGACGGCGGTCTTCATGTCGACGTCCCAGAGCGTCGGCGACTCGCTGCGGTACGCGAGGTCGCGGGCCGCCAGCCGCAGGAAGCCGCGCTGCGACGTTCGCGTCGCCTTGATGCCGATCGTCGTGTACGTGTGCTCCCAGTCGACCGACAGCGCCATCGTCGACCACAGGTCGTGGTACTCGGCCTCGAACTGAGGGACGACCGCCTCGCACAGCTCGATGAAGTTTGGCCGGCTGATCGGGATGCCCCGCGCCTTCGGGTCGGGCTTCTCGGGCGGGCGGAAGTCCGGGTCGTAGGGCAGCGTCGGGTCGACGATCGTGCCCGTGACGAGCTGGACGCGGCGCTCGACGTTGAGCCCGTTGTCGTCCCAGCCCATCGGGTAGAAGACCTCCTTGCCGCGCATCCGCTGGTAGCGGGCGACGAGGTCGGTGTGGGTGTAGCTGAAGACGTGGCCGGGATGGAGGCTGCCGGAGACGGTCGGCGGCGGAGTGTCGATCGAGAAGATCTGGTCGCGGGTCTTGGTGCGGTCGAACCGATAGGTGCCGTCGGCCTCCCACCGAGCGCGCCAGGTCTGCTCCAAGCCGTCGAGCGAGGGCTTCTCCGGGATGCTCACTCGGCGCAGGGTAGTTGCGGCCGGTCGGAGCGCCGAAAGCGGTTCAGGTCGGATCGGGGGCCACCACTAACGTCGGCGCCCATGCTGCGACTGTTCGACACCGCGAGGGGCCAGGTCGTCCCCTTCGAGCCGCGCGAGCCCGGCAAGGTGTCGATGTACGTCTGCGGGCCGACGGTGTACGGGCCCCCGCACATCGGCCACGGCCGCTTCTCATTGGTGTTCGACGTGCTCCGGCGCTACTTCGAGTGGACGGGGCTCGAGGTCACCTACGTCTCCAACATCACCGACATCGACGACCGCATCATCGAGCGGGCCCAGCGCGAGGACCGGCCGTGGGAGGACATCACCACCCGCTGCGAGGCCGCCTGGTACCAGGCGATGGATGCGATCAACGTGAAGCGGCCGACGAAGGACCCCCACGCGACCCAGTTCGTCGAGCGCATGGTCGAGCTCACCCAGCAGCTCGTCGACTTCGGGATCGCGTACGAGACCTCCGACGGCGTGTACTTCCAGGCCGAGCGCATCGAGGACTACGGCCTGTTGGCGCGGCAGTCGATCGACTCATTGCGAGCCGGCGCGCGGGTCGAGACGCTCGAGGAGAAGCGGTCCCCGGTCGACTTCGCGCTCTGGAAGAAGGC
>CAYSAC010000630.1:0-1790 GCA_964428815.1 uncultured Acidimicrobiaceae bacterium
GCCAGATCGCCCGTCCGGCGTCGTGGTAGGCGGGGTGGAACTCGATCTCCTCGACCCGGCGGCCGATTCCGTCGTAGGGGACGTGCGCCGGCAGCTCGCGGTGCAGCTCGAGCACCTCGACCGCCGGCTCCACGATCGTGGCGACCGTGGCCCCGAACTCGCGCAGCCGCGGCTCCATGGCCGCCAGCCGCTCGGGACCGACGTGCTTGCGGAGCACGCGCCCAAGGTTCGGTGTCGCGTCGTAGAAGTTCGTGACCCGCCCGTCCTTCCAGCGGGCGAGATCGGCACGGCCGGGATTGGGCTCAGCCACGTGACCACCACATACGTCCTGATGGCTCGTCGATCTTCCGGCCGTGGTCAACTGGCGTGCGGCTTGCCGGCGCTGGGCGGTGGCACTGACAGGGACCGTTGCGCGAGCGCCCCGCGAACCTCGCGCTTGATTGTTCCGGAGGTCGGGGGGAAGACCATGAGCCGACAGCCCTCGAGCAGGGCGGCGTGTTTTGCGGCTTGGGGTTGGGGCACGCCGACGATGAGAGGTGTGCCTGGTAGCCGGGCCCTGAGGGCTTCCACGACTTCGCGACGGTCGGGTTTCGAGAGCGAGAGGCTGTTGAGGATGACGTCGGTGCCCTCTGCCAACGGGCACCGGCCGTCTTCGACGAGAAAGCACCGACCGAGGATCTCCGGTCCGCCGCAGACAGCCACGTCGTAGCCCTCGTTCTGGAGGATCTTTTGCACGGCCCACCCGGAGGCGGGGTCAGCCTCTTCCACCAGTACCCGGGCTCGGCCCTGTCGCTCCGACCATTCGCCCGGGGCCCGCTTCTCTTGTCTCCGTCGCAGGCGCATAACCGGCCACCCCCAAGGGGTCCGTTCCCGATGCACATAATCGTAAGGCCAGGTGACTTGAGCGATCAGGGCCATTCGACCCATCTCCGATGGACGAAGGTCACCGTTCCGCTACGACGCCTTCATCGCTGTTGATTCACCGCTGGGTTTCTCGGTGTCGGTCCTACCCCGGCGTGGCACCGCCTGGAGCAGGAGTGAACAACCCGAGGTACGTTGCCGAGGACGGGGTGCTTCCCGGTTTGGACGAGTGGTTGACAGATCTGACCTCACCAGATCGGATTGCATCCATCTGTGAGCAAGTCGCGGACGCGGCGCACGCCACGACCGACGCTCACGAAATGAAGGCGGCGCAGGAGGCGGTCCGTGATGCCGACACCAAGATTGAGCGATGCCACCAACTTCTCGAGACGCGTCCACCTCGTCCGCCACGGCCGCACCGCCTCGAACCGCGAGGGCCGGACGATGGGTTGGCTCGACGAGGGCATCGAGCCGGCATGGGGTCGGGCCGCCGCGGCGGTCGCCGATGTCCTTGGTCAGGAGCCGGTCGACCGGTTTGTGTCGAGCCCTCTCGCCCGTGCCGTGCAGACGGCGGCACCCCTCGGGGCGCGGCTCAGCCGTCAGCCGGTCATCGACGACCGCTTCGGGGAGCTGCGGGTCGGGCACTGGGAGGGCTGTACCGAGGACGAGATCGCCGATCAGTGGCCGGAGCATTGGCAGCGATGGCGGTCGGAGCCCCACGCCCTCGAGGTGGAGGGGCGGGAGACCCTGGCCGACCTGAACGCCCGGGTCGCGGGCGCGCTCGACGAGCTGTTCGCCGACCTAGTCGACGGCCGCGTGGCCGTCGTGTTCACCCACGACGCCGTCGTGCGCGCCGCCGTCGCCTGGGCACTCGGCACCGGCCCCGAGATCTATCGGCACGTCGAGGTCGCCAACTGCTCGATCACCAC
>CAYSAC010000631.1:0-1785 GCA_964428815.1 uncultured Acidimicrobiaceae bacterium
ACCGAGGACAAGAAGCACATCGACCTGTCGTCCGAGCCCTTGATCCTCGTGTGCGCGGCGGGGCTCACCGGTTCGACGGCCGATGACGTCGCCAAGGAGGTCGCGATCTACCGTGCCCACAAGGCGGCGCCCATCGTGATCGCCAGCGACGGAGAGGGCCGGTTCACCGCCGCGCTCCACGCGATCAGCGTCCCGGCCGCGCACCCGCGCCTCGCGTTCGTGCTGACGGCGATGGCCGGCCACCTGTTCGGGTACGAGGCCGCGCTGGCGATCGACGCGCAGGCTCGCCCGCTGCGCGAGGCGCGGGCCGCGATCGAAGCCGTCATCGGTGAGCACGCCAGCGATGGCGACACCGTGCTGCGCATACTCCGGCCCGGGTTCGAGCCCGTAGCCCGCCGGTTCTTCGACGGCCTGCGGGCCGGTGCCTACGACGGCCACCTGGAGGCCAGCAGCGCGGTTCGGGTGTCCACGCTGTTCCGGTACGCGCTGGGGCATGTGCCGCTCGAGAGCTACCAGGTGGACGAGGGCAAGGTCGGCACGCCGGCCGTGCTGATCGACGATCTCACCGCCGCGCTCACCCGCGCCATCGAAGAGCTGACCCGTCCGGTCGACGCGATCAAGCACCAGGCCAAGACCGTCACCGTCGGCATCTCCCGCACCGACGAGACGCTGCTCCAGGTCGGTCTCGTCCAGCAGGCGCTCACCGCCGGCGCGCCGCGGGACCGGCTCAGCTACAAGGTGCTGCGCACGCTCGCGGACCTCGACCCTGCGATCGTCGACGTCACCGGCTACACGCGGTACCGGATCGAGGGGCGACCGGAGGACGTCGGCGCCACGATCAGCGTCGTCGACCGAGGTGGCATCGCGCTCGACCTGCCTCTGCGCACCGAGCGGAACCCCGAGCTGCGGGGAACGAAGCACCGCGTGGCGACCGAGCGCGAGCTGCTCGTCGCACGGGGCCGCAGCGACGGCCGGCCGATCATCATCATCCCTGAGGTGAAGGACAACCAGTCCACGGGCATCACGCTGCTGCACATCCGGTTCGCGGAGTCGCTGCCGGTGGCCGCGGTGCGCGGCGTCCTCCAGGGTTACCGCAACCGCTACGCGGCGCTCAAGGACGCGGTCACAGAGACCGAGCCCACCTTCCGCGAGGACCTGCTTGCGACCATCCCCGTCGCCGAGCTGATGACTGAGCCGGTCAACGTGCTGGCCGACCGCTGGAGGACCTAGCCCTTGTTGGGGATCGGCACCGACCTGTGCGAGGTCGATCGCATGCGCCGGGCCCTCGAGCGCACCCCGTCGCTGCGCGAGCGGGTCTTCACCGCCGCGGAGCGCGCGTACTGCGACCGCCGCCGTGATCCGACCGAGCGGTACGCCGCCCGCTTCGCAGCCAAGGAGGCCGTGCTGAAGGCGATGGGCGTCGGGGTCGGCGCCTGCAAGCTCAGCGAGATCGAGGTCGCGCGCGAGCCCAGCGGCGCTCCGTCCGTCCACCTCCACGGAGGCGCCCTCCGCCTCGCGGAGGAGCGAGGCATCACCGCGTGGCGGCTCACCCTCACCCACACCCGCGCCACGGCGCAGGCGATCGCGGTCGCGCTGTGATCCCGGTCGTCACGCCGGAGGAGATGGCCGCGATCGACCGCGCCGCGCCGGAACCGGTCGAGGTGCTCATCGAGCGAGCGGGAGCAGCGGTCGCCATCGCGGCGCGGCGACTGCTCGGCGGCGCGTACGGGCGGCGGGTCGTGGTGGTGGCGGGCAAGGGCAACAACGGTGCAGACGGACGAGCCG
>CAYSAC010000632.1:0-1785 GCA_964428815.1 uncultured Acidimicrobiaceae bacterium
GCGGCGACATCCGGCCGGCGAGACATGGGCGAGACTTCTGCGGGGTTGCACTAGGCGCCCAAGACCCGCGCATGCCCCGGTGCTCGCGCGAGGTTCGGGGCATATGGGCGGCGAATCGACTCCGAGTTGCCCCGAACCTGCTCGCCGAGCATGGGTGCCGGCAATCCCGCGGCTCGAGGACGAACCGTGTGCGTGGACCCCGCCAGGAGCGGGATTGATGCACACACCGGGATTGGCGCACACGGTTCGCGCGCCCGGGACGTCAAGCGGCTGCTCGGCCACCGCCGCGCTCGGACGCTCCGACGCCGACTCGGGTACCTCGCCCCCGGCGTCGGCGTGTCCTTGCTGAGGTCTATTCGCGCTGCGTGACGACTGGATGCCTCTCGCCGTGAGCGTCGTGGTGCAAGGCTGACGAGCGGTGACAGCCGCGCCCCTCGAAGACTTCGTCATGGGCCTGTCCACCGAGCTGCTCGGCGTCGGTCCGGACGACCTGGCCTCGACGATCCGCGCCGCGCTCGAGCGGCTGTGCGGGGTCCTCCAGGTCGACCGCGGCTACATCTACAAGACGAGCCAGCTCCACCCGGAGATCCTCGTGTTCGAGGAGTGGTGGTCGCCAGGGGTCGAGCAGCGCAACACGCCCATCGCCGACCTCCCGATCGAGGCCCAGCGGTTCTGGGCGCGGAGCATGCGCAGCGGTGAGGTGGTCCACGCCGACGACATCGAGGAGCTTGAGGCACAGTGCGCCGAGGCGGCGGCCCCGTTGCGAGGCGACGGCGTGCGATCGATCCTGTTCGTCCCGCTGCTCGCCAAGGATCAGCCGGTTGGCTTCATCGGCTTCGAAGGTCGCCGGCGCAGCATCGAGTGGCCTCCGCTCACCATCTCCCGGATGCGCACGGTCGGTGAGCTGCTCGTCAGCGCCATCGACCGCTCGCAGGCCGACGCCGACCGGGCCGCTGCGACGGCGGCGCTCGCCACTCACAACGCCGAGCTCGAGCGGTCCAACCGCGAGCTCGAGCAGTTCGCATCGATCGTGTCGCACGACCTGAAGGCACCGCTCGTCGTCGCCGAGGGGTTCCTCGGGATCCTGGGCCAGCTCGCCCTCGAGCACCCGGCCCGCGGCGCTGAGGCGGCCACCTACATCGACGCGGTGGACCGCAGCACGACGCGCATGCGCACGCTGATCGACGACGTCCTGGCGCTTGCCCGTTCCGGTGCGGGGACGGGACATCCGTCGCCGGTCGACCTTGGTGCTGTCGCCCGGGACGTCCTCGCCGACCTCGACGTCGAGATCGCCTCGAGCGGCGCCTCCGTCACCGTCGGCGACCTGCCCACCATCGAGGGCAGCCCGACACTGCTGCGTCAGCTGATGCAGAACCTGGTGGCCAACGCGCTGAAGTTCAGGCACCCCGAGCGGCCGCCGGCGATCACGATCACTGCCGCGGTCGAGGCGCAGCGGTGCGTGCTCGCCGTCGCCGACAACGGCATCGGCATCGCGCCGGAGCGGCGATCGACGGCCTTCGAGATGTTCGCCCGCGGCCCAGACGACGGCACGCCTGGCCTCGGCATCGGTCTCGCGGTTTGCTCCAGGGTGGTGGAGGCACACCACGGCAAGATCTGGGTCGACGGGAACGACGAGGGAGGCACGACGCTGCGGATGTCGCTGCCGCTCACCCAGCCAGCGGGGCTAGTGACCTGAGTCGCAAGTCATGCCGAACTAACGACTCACGTCACTAGTGCAACCCCGCAGAAGTAACGCCCACGTCTCGCCGGCCGGATGTCGCCGCT
>CAYSAC010000633.1:0-1780 GCA_964428815.1 uncultured Acidimicrobiaceae bacterium
AGGCCGGCGGCGACGTCGCCGTCGAGCATGGCGGCCGGTCCCGCGAGCGCGGCGCGCAGCATCGCCGAATCGAACGCCATCTCCGTGATGCCCAGCTTCATCAGCGACGCCGCCACGGACGCGACCGCTGCCTGGCGTTGCCCCAGCGCCAGCAGCGCGCGGCCCCGGCCCAGCAGCTCTGCGAGCGCATCACGATCGACTGCACCCAGCGCGCCGCCGCCCAGCGCGGCGATGGCGTCGAGCCGCCGGCTGAGCGAGATCGCTGACGCGCCGATGTGGCCGCGCTCGTTCGTGAGCGTCGCCATGCCGACCCCCCAGCCGCCGTGGAGCGGTCCGAGCAGGCAGCGGGCGGGGACACGCACCTCGTCGAAAAACACCTCGTCGAACTCCGCGTCGCCGGTCATCTGCCGCAACGGTCGGACGTCGACGCCGGGCAGGTGCATGTCGAGCAGGAAGAACGAGATGCCCTTGTGCTTCGGGGCGTCGGGGTCGGTGCGGGCCATGAGGATGCCCCAGTCGCTGACCCGCCCGTTGCTGCACCACACCTTCTGTCCGCTCACCACGAAGTCGTCGCCATCCGGCTCGGCCCTCGTGGCAAGGGAGGCGAGGTCGCTGCCGGCGCCAGGCTCCGAGAACAGCTGGCACCACACCCGCTCGCCGGTGATGATCGGCCGGAGGTGCTCGCGCTGCTGCTGCTCGGTGCCGTACAGCAGCAGCGAGCCACCGGCGAGCACGACGCCCACCATGTTGACGAACGGCGGTACCTGCGCGAGCGCGCACTCGGTGATCCACGCCGCGGTGTGCTCTGGCGTGAGGCCACGGCCGCCGTGCTCGACCGGCCAGTGGATGCCAGCGAAGCCAGCATCGAAGATGCTGCGCTGCCACGCCTTGCCCTCTGACGCAAGCTCGGGCGGGAGGATCGCGCCGTAGTCGCGTGGCGCGTGGTCACGGTTGGCTGCGAGCCACGTGCGCGCTTCGGTGCCGAGGTCCTCGATCTCCATCATCTGAACCGACCGGCGTACTCGGCGGAGTGGTAGATGCCGTCCACGAGGTCGGCGACCGGCCGGCCGGCGCGCAGCTGTCCTGTCCAGTAGGCGTAGCCGCCGGCCTCGGGGGACCGGTGGAGCATGCCGACGTACGCGAGCGTCACGGTCACGCCGGCGCGGCTGGCGGCGATGTGCTCGGCCGACTCCGACAGCGCGGCGAGCACCTGGCCCCGCGTGCGCTCGCCCCGCTCGAGCAGCCCGGACCAGTACTGCAGCCCGGCGTCGTCGGCCACGCGGCCGAACAGGTTGCGGTACACCGCGTCGACGAAGCCACGGTGGTCCGGCGAGCCGTACTGGCTGCGGAACTCCGCTGACTCCACGATGCGCGAGGCGACCTCCGACAGCGGAGCACCGGCGCGCATCCGGCCGGCCCAGTACACGAGGCCGGCGTGATCAGGACCCCGTCCGAGCGCGCCGAAGTAGAGCCGCACGATCGGGTTGATCGCCCCCGCTGACTCTGGTGACGACAGGAACGCCTCGATGCACGCAGCCTTCGATGTGCGGCCCTGGTCGAGCGCCGCGCTCCAGTGCGCGGCCCCGGCGAGGTCGGGGCGGCGGCCGAGCAGGTCGAGGTACTGCCAGATCACGAGGCCACGGTTGGTGTCGAACGGGTTCGCTGTCCGCCGCACGAAGCCCTCGACGATCGCGAGGCTGTCCAGCAGCGGCCCGTCCCGCACGACGGTGTCGCCGGGCCCGTGGTAGCCGGGGTTGTCGGGCCGCCAGAGGAACGCGGC
>CAYSAC010000634.1:0-1772 GCA_964428815.1 uncultured Acidimicrobiaceae bacterium
TCCGGCACCGCAGCCGCGATCGCGGCCGCGAGGCGCCTGGCCGTCGGCCGCCGGGTCGGCTCGTCCGCGGTTGCTTGGTCGGCGAGGTTCAGCAGCGCCCGCCGGATGCAGGCGCTGGTCGACCGCCGGCGACCGAACCAGCGGTCCGGGATGGGATCGGCCTCGATCTCGACCCCGAGCAGGCGGGTGAGCAGCTCGCCGACCGCCCGGACATCGTCGTGGGGCGCGCCGCCGCCCGACCCGGAGAACCCGCACAAGCGCGGCCGGCCGCCCTCGCCGACCAGGACGTGGCTGGCGTCGAGCCGGCCGTGCATGATGCCGAGCTGGTGCAGGTCTGCCAGCGTGTCGGCCACCGCGGCGATGACGGCTGCGAGCTGCTCGACCGGCAGGCCGGAGAGCGTTGCGAGGGGCCGGCCGGCGAACGCCAGATCGAGGTCGAGCCCGTCGTCAAGCTGGCGAGCGGCCAGGAGCTCGACGACACCGGGATGGGCGGCGCGGCGCAGGCGGTCGGCCTCGTGGGCGTCGCTGCGCTTGACCGCGACCGCAATTCCGTCTCTCGCCTCCACCCGGACCGGCACGGGTGGAAGTGTATGAAAGTTTATGAGAGTTGTCGAGGATCAGTCAGCGATCGCCGGCTCGGGCTCATGGTGCCGCAGCTCGTCCAGGAACTCGACGACCTCGTCTGGCAGGCCGAGCGCCAGATCTCGCACCTGTTCGGCCAGGTAGTCGAGGCGCCGGACGGCCATGAGGAGCAGGCCGTCGCGGGTGCCGCCGTCCAGCTCGAGGCTCAGCACGGTCTGCACCGCCCCCTTGATGGCTGCGACGGTGCCGAGCATCGAGTGGGCCAGCACGGCGTTGAGCTCTCGGTCTCCGCTCATCTCGTACCTCCGTGGAACGATCGAGACATGATCGAAGTATCGACCGATTCGCGCAGAACCTAACCCAATCCCGCGAATCGGCGCGATCAGGCGGCCTCGCTGACCGCGGTAGCGCGGACCTCGACGACTGCGCCGTCAGCCGCGCCGGGCAGCGCCTTGGCGAAGACGTAGGTGACCTGCACGGTCACGGAGACCTCCACCTCGGTGTTGCTGATCACGCGCGCCTCCCAATCGAGGACATCGGGCGCCAGGTCGCTGCCGGCGATGGCGTTGGCGGCGGCCTGCTCGACCAGCTCCTCGTCGAGCACGACGGTCTGGCTGCGGCGGAACTCGTCGAGGTCGATGCCGGCCACGACCGCGTCGTTGGCAGCCGCGGCCGCGACGCTGATCGCCTGGCGCTGGCGCAGGTAGACGAGCGAGAAGTCGAAGGCGATCGAGCCGAGCAGCAGCACGATCAGCACCGCCGCCGGCATCAGCATGAGGACGCTGCCTTGGTCGCGCCGTGACGTCGCCGGTCTCAGCGCGCCGCGCATCCCTCGGCCTCCCCCTCGAGCCCGCTCCGCAGCGGGTCGATGAGCTCGGAGTGCGCGCTGCGGACGCGGAACCCGTTGCCGTAGCCGCCGATGATCGGGATGGCGATCGCGGGCACCTCATACACGGCCTCGAACGTGATGCGCTGGCAGCGTTCGAACCCAGCGGCGGGCGCCTGCGCGAGGCGGACGACCGCGCGCGCGGGGTCGCGGCCATGCGCGGCGATGGCGTCCTTCCCTGCGGCGATCGCGCGTTCCTCTGCGGTACCGGCCTCCCCCTCGACGTAGGTGCGCGCCGCCTGACGGGCGGCCGCGTCCGTCGCGAACTTCGCATCGACGACGCCCCACGCGTTGACGACGAGCA
>CAYSAC010000635.1:0-1767 GCA_964428815.1 uncultured Acidimicrobiaceae bacterium
GGGAGGCGGCGCGCGCGTGGCTCGACCGGGTCGGGCTCGCCGACCGCGCTCGCGATCTGCCGTCCGAGCTGTCCGGTGGTCAGCGTCAACGGGTCGCTCTGGCCCGTGCCCTCGCGCTCGAGCCGCGCCTGCTGCTGCTCGACGAGCCGCTGGCGGCTCTCGACGCGCCCGCCCGTGTCTCGGTGCGGCGTGAGCTGCGCGAGGTGGTCGCAGGTTTCGAGGGCATGCGCGTGCTCGTCACACACGACCCCGTGGAGGCGGCGCAGCTCGCCGACCGGGTGATCGTGCTCGAGGGCGGTGCCGTCGTGCAGGAGGGCAGCCTCGTAGACCTCGCCGCACACCCGCGGTCGCGCTTCGCTGCTGACCTCGCCGGGGTGAACCTGTGGCAGGGGACCGGCGCGGATGGCGTGCTGCACCTCGAGGGTGGTGCGGCGATCGTCTCCGCCGAGCGAGCGCCAGACGGGCCCGCCCTCGCGGTCGTGCACCCGCGCGCTGTAGCGCTCCACCGCGACCATCCTGAGGGGAGTGCGCGCAACACGTTCAGCCTGACCGTCGCCAGCCTCGAGGTCGATGGCGAGCGGGTGCGCGTGCGGCTCGACGGCGTGTTGCCGCTCGTCGCCGAGGTGACCGCCGGTGCAGTGCGGGAGCTCGGGCTGGTCGAGGGCTCAGCAGTGTGGGCTGCGGTGAAGGCGACCGAGGTCGCCATCCATCCCGCGTAGCGGATCGCTCGCTATTGGAACTGGGCGATGGCGGCGTCGAAGCCGCTCCCCGGTCGCAACACCGCGCCGTTGCGGTCGCGCGCGCCGGTCACCGGCAGCTCGACGGGCGTGGGATCGAGGCCCTTGAGGCGCCACCCGAGCTTCACCGCGCCGAGCATCGTGAGCCCGTCGTCGATGCGAAGCCCGCCCGACACCGCCGACGCCGATCTGGCGAGGGTGAGCGGGTTGCGGCTGCTGCCGAGCTTGCTGAGAATCGTGCTGAGGAACAGCTGCTGGCGCTTCGCTCGGCCAAGGTCGCCGGTGAAGTCGCGCCGCTCCTGACCGTCGATCACCTCGGTGTAGTAGCGCGACCGGACGTAGGCGATGGCCTGCCGGCCGTCGAGCTGCACGGGACCGGACGTCGTGACGTTGAGACCGGAGTTGTTGTCGAACGCGGGGTTCGGGAAGTCGATCGTGATGCCACCGAGAGAGTCGACGAGCCCGGCGAAGCTGACGAAGTCCACCTCGAGGTAGTGGTGGATCGGCACGCCGACGCTCTCCTGGATCGTCCGGATCAGGCGGCTCGGCCCGCCGTTGTAGGCAGCGTTGATCTTCTGCTCGGAGCCGGTGTCGGCGATCGTCACCTCGAGGTCCCGCGGGATCGAGAGCATCTTCGCCCGGCCCGCCTCGATCCGCAGGACGAGCATGGTGTCCGAGCGCTGGCCGCCGAGCGCGCTGCCATCGTCGAAGGCGCCGGCGTCCGGTGCGTTGGGGGCGATGCCTTCGCGGGAGTCCGAGCCGACGATGAGGTAGTTCGTGCCTGACCCTGCCTGCGGGGAGAGCACGGAAGCGACCTCCACCTTCTCGATCCGGTTGAAGACCGACAGGGCCCAGAGGTAGGAGCCCACCAGAGCGAGCGCGAACAGGATGAAGAGCGCGAGCGCGACCTTCGGCCACCGCCGCTTGCTCGGCTTCGCCGGTAACGGCGAAGCCTTCGCGCTCGTTGCCGCCGGAGGCCGCCGGGGCGGGACCCCCGCGGGGCGCGCCGGTTGGCGCGATCGCGCTGGCG
>CAYSAC010000636.1:0-1760 GCA_964428815.1 uncultured Acidimicrobiaceae bacterium
GGTTGCCGCCGACCTCGCGCTGGATCCGGATGGCCATGACCGCCCACGCGAAGTCAGGTGAGTCCATTCGGTCGGCCACGGCGTCGAGTGAGACCTCGAGCGGTCGGCCGAGGCGGGATTCGGTGACGACCCGGCGGAGCTCACGGCCCATCGGCTCGGAGACCTCTTGGGCGACCGCCTCGACCCCCTGCATGAGCGAGTAGCCGGCGCGCAACGTGCCCGACAGCAGCTGCAGGGTGTCGGGGAGGAGCGACAGGAACTGCTTGCGACGCCGGTTGGCGAGGAAGTTCACGACCGCCGGCGGGAGCAGTGCCGCCAGGGCTCCTGCCACCAGGCCGGCGAGCAGGTTCGCGGTGGCCGCGGTGGCAAGCAGGAAGCTGACGACGATCACCGCGAGGTAGAAGAACAGGGCCTCAGGCGCGCGCAGCGGCAGGTTGGCCCGCTCGAGCATGCCCTCGACCTTCGTCAGGACACCCTGGCGCTCGGCGAACTCGCCGGTCATCTGGACGGCGCGCTGGATGAACTGGGTCTGGACCATGCCGGTCTTGCCGTCGCCGGTGTCGTCGTCGTCCGCGACGTAGCCCTCGGAGTACGGCTGGAGGACGTTGGACAGCGACGCCCGGTCCTTGGCGAAGGTGTCGCCGAGGGAGAAGACGACGCCGGTCACGGCGAAGAGCACGAGCAGGATCACGAGCCACAGGCCGGTGGACGACCGGAAGAACGCGGGCCCTGACGGCTTGGCGACTTCCTTCGGTGCGACCTGGGCGGCGCCCTGCGACAACGACCCCGCGGTGTACTCGGCGACGACCTGCTGGTCCTTCACCGTGAGGGTCACCGACACCGGGCCCGAGACGCCCTTCGGCGCGGGGAAGGTGACGACGTACTGCCGCTTCAGCGAGTCGAGGACGTCGGTGTAGATCGCCTCGAGCTTGGCCGGGTCGTCAGCCACGATGAACTGCCCACCGGAGGCCTCGGCCAGGAACCGCACGTCGTCCGGCTTGAAGTCCCCACCCTCGATGCCGACGGCGAACAGCACCGCCCCGCTCTGCTGCAACGTGCCAGCCGCCGCGTCGCGCGTCGAGCTCGAGGCAGTGTCGGCGCCGTCGGAGAGCAGCACGATGTTCTTCTGCAGCTCGGAGTCCTCAAAGAGCCCGGTGGCGCGCACGACGCCGTCGTAGAGCGCGGTCTGGGGCTCGAGCGCGAGAGCGTCGATGGCGGCGGTCAGGACCGCGGCGTCGGTGGTGAACTCCTCGACCACCTCGACGTCGTTGTTGAATGTGACGATCGCGATCTGGTCGCCGGGAGCCTTGTTGGCCACAAACGTGGTGGCCGCCTCCTTGGCTCGAATGATCGCGGCGTTGGTCTCCATCGACTGCGACGTGTCGATGAGGAGCACGATGCCGAGGCTGCGGTTCTCATCGAGCGGCTTGGCCGCCTCGGTGGGGACGAGCTCGCCGTCGACGCGCACCGACAGATCACGCAGGTCGTTGCGATCGCCCTGGTAGAAGAACGTCGCGGTGACGGTGCCCTCGCCCGTGGCGTCGATCTCGCGGATGCCGAGGTCCTCGGCCGAGCCCTGCCCGCCACCCGCCCACGCCGCCGGCATGGCGCCGAGGACGATGACAGCGACGGCAACGAACAGGGCGGCGAGCGGCCGGATCTGCTTGCTCACGTGGCGCCCACCGCGCGGCGAGCGAACGCCTCGGGCTGGAAGACCTCCGGGCCGAGGCGGATGCCAAGGTCGGCGAGCTTCTCGGTGA
>CAYSAC010000637.1:0-1759 GCA_964428815.1 uncultured Acidimicrobiaceae bacterium
CGGCGACGACGCCGCCGAGTAGGCGCCAACCGTGCTCGGCCGCCGCGGCACCGCCGAGGCCCGCCGGGGCACACCAGCCGACCTGCTGGTCGTCGCGCTCGGCAACCCGGGCGCGGAATACGCCGGCACGCGCCACAACGTTGGGGTCGAGGTCATCGAGCTCCTCGCGTCCCGCCACGGCGGCAAGCTCAAGCGGGTGAAGGAGCGTGCGCTCGCCGACGAGGTGCGCATCGGCGACAAGCGGGTGGCGCTCGCGTTCCCGCAGACGTACATGAACCTGTCCGGCGAGTCGGTCGCGCCGCTCGTCCGTCGCCATGGCATCACCGACCCGCACCGGCTCGTCATCGTCCAGGACGAGATCGACCTGCCGGTTGGCCGCATCAAGATCAAGCTCGGTGGCGGGCTGGCCGGCCACAAGGGGCTCAAGTCGATCAAGGCCCACCTCCACACCGCCGACTTCGTCCGCATCCGCATCGGCGTCGGTCGCCCGCCCGGTTTGAAGATGGGTGCGGACCATGTGCTGAAGAAGCCGGGCAAGGCCGACCGCGCCGAGCTCGACGTCGTCGTGCAGGAGGCGGCCGACGCGGTCGAGCTGATCCTCACCGATGGCGTCGAAGCGGCGATGAACCGCTACAACGCGCCCAACGACCGCTGACCCAACGGCGCTACCGTCTCGCCGGTGAGCGGCCCAGGGGTGGCGTCCGGTCGTGAGGCGGTGGTCGGCCGCGAGGTCGCGCTGGCGCGACTGGACGGACTGATCGCGGATATGGCCGTTGGCTGGGGCGGGCTCGTGCTGCTCCAGGGCGAGCCGGGCATCGGCAAGACGACCCTGGCGCGCGCCGCCGCTGAGGGCGCGCTCGCCAAGGGCGCACGGCTCCGGTGGGGGTCGTGCTGGGCCACGGAGGCGCCACCGCCGTTCTCGCTGTGGCTGCAGGCGCTCGCCGACGGCGACGACGCCCTCGCTCCAGCGGTGAAGGCACTTGCGGCGGGGCCGGGTGACGCGGCAAGCGACGATCCCTCGAGCCAGGAACGCGCGCGGCTCCGCACCTCCGACGTCGTTTGGGCCGCGCTGCGCTCGGCCACGTCCTCCCAGCCCCAGCTGCTCGTCCTCGATGACCTCCAATGGGCGGACACCGCGTCGCTGCTGCTGCTCGAAGCGGTCGCCGGCCGGATCACCACCATGCCGGCGCTCATCGTCGGTACCGTCCGCGACACCGAGGTCGCGCCGGACAGCCCGCTCCGGCGTCTCAGCGCGTCGACCGCGCGGATCGAGCTCGGCGGCCTCGCTCCTCAGGCGGTGCACGCGCTGATCACTCAGGCGACCGGCGACGACCCGGGCTCGGCCGCCGCCGCCCTCGTGTCCGAGCGGACCGGCGGCAACCCGTTCTTCATCCTCCAGCTGGCCCAGCTCGGCGGCGAGAGCGCACGCGTGCCGGGAGGCGTCCGCGATGTGCTCGACCGGCGGCTGGCGAGACTCAGCTCGTCCTGCGTCGCGCTGCTGGAGGTGGCAGCGGTGGTCGGCGCCGAAATCGAGGTCCCCGTCGTCGCGGCGGTCGCGGAGGTCACCGAGGATGATGTCGTCACCGCGCTCGAGGAGGCGGTGGCGGCGAGGGTCGTCGAGCCGATGGGGTTGGGTTGGCGGTTCGAGCACGCGCTGTTCCAGGAGTCGGTCGTCGACCACGTGCCGGCGTCGCGCCGTCGCGCTCACCATGCGCGCGCGGGCGCCGTGCTCGCGTCGCGCCCCGCTCCGGTCGCGGCC
>CAYSAC010000638.1:0-1755 GCA_964428815.1 uncultured Acidimicrobiaceae bacterium
CCTCCCGCACGCGAAGGGGCTGGCCGACCTGGCCGCGCTGCTCGCCCGACCTGGTCGCGAGCTCCACGTGCGCGAGCTCGAGGGCGATGTGCCGATCCCACCCGTTGCGGACGAGCCCGCCCTCGACCGGACTGCGGTCGCGCAGTACCGCGAGCGGCTGACCGCACTCGAGGACGAAATCGCGGAGGCCGAGCGCGACGGCGACGGCGAACGTGAGCGCCGGGCTCGGTCTGAGCGCGACTTCCTGCTCGACGAGCTGCGGTCGTCGGTCGGCCTCGGTGGCCGCGCTCGCGCCGCGGGGGCCACGCCGGACGAGCGGCTGCGCAAGGCGGTGGGCGGACGCATCAAGCACGTGATCGACCGCATGGACGTCGAGCACCCGGCGCTCGCCCGCCACCTCCGCAACAGCGTCCGGACCGGCATCTTCTGCGCCTACGACCCCGAGCAGCCGACGAGCTGGGACGTGCGCGAGGGCTGATCTGTCCTCGCCAGACGAGATCTGGCGCCCTCTTCATGAGACCCCTACGAGGAGGCAGACCATGACCATCACCACCGATCCCAGCGAGACGACCACAGCGGACCCTGAAGAGCAGGCCGGCGCGTTTGCCGAGCAGCTGTTCGGCGCCGCCCTCGGCGCGATCGAGCTGGCGACGATCGACCTCGGGCGCCGGCACGGTCTGTATGAGGCGCTGCGCTTCGACGGACCCGCCACGTCGGCCGAGCTGGCCGACCGAGCAGGCATCGCCGAGCGCTACGCCCGCGAGTGGCTCGAGCAGCAGGCGGCGTCCGGCGTGCTGACCGTCGACGACCAGACCGCGCCGGCGGCGGAGCGCCGCTTCGAGCTGCCCGACGCCCACGCCGTCGTCCTGCTCGACGGCGAGCACCCGGCCTTCAGCGGCGTCATGGCCGACATCCCCGCCATCATCGGGCGGACGATCGACCAGCTGTCCGAGGCGTTCCGCTCCGGTGGCGGTGTGCCCTATGCCGCGTACCAGCTGCACGACATGCAGGCCGGTTTCACCCGCCCGATGTTCGCCGCCTCGCTCGTGAGCGAATGGCTCCCAGCGCTCACGGACGTGCAGGCCCGGCTCGAGGCTGGCGAGGCGCTGCGCATCGCCGACATCGGCTGCGGCGAGGGCTGGTCCTCCATCTACGTCGCCGAGGCGTACCCGAACGTCACCGTCCACGGCTACGACCTCGACGACGCGTCGATCGCCGCCGCCCGCCGGCACGCGACCAGCCGAGGCGTCGACGACCGCGTGCACTTCGAGGTGCAGGACGTGACCGACCCGTCCTTCGGCGAGCGGTACGACCTCGTCTGGGCGATCGAGATGATCCACGACCTGGCCGACCCGGTGGGCGCGCTGACGGCGATGCGCCGCCTGGCGGGAGTCGACGGCACGGTCCTCGTCATCGACGAGAACGCGACTGAGGCGTTCGAGGCGCCGGCAGACGAGATCCAGCGGCTGCTCTACGCGTTCAGCGTGGTCCACTGCCTGCCCGCGGGCATGGCCGACAGCCCCTCCGCGGGGACGGGCACTCTGATGCGTCCCGACACGCTCCGCTCGTACGCGGCAAGCGCAGGGTTCGCGTCCGTCGAGATCCTGCCGGTCGAGCACCCGTTCTTCCGCTTCTACCGCCTCGTCGGCTGACCCTCCGACACGTCTCGTTCTGGCGGTTGGGGGCGCCGGTAGCCTCGACGGGTGCCCTTGCGGGACCTGCCGCCCCTGCTCAGAGACGAACCTGGCCTGGCCC
>CAYSAC010000639.1:0-1750 GCA_964428815.1 uncultured Acidimicrobiaceae bacterium
GCGCCGAGGATGTCGGTGAGGGTCGTGTACTTGCCGTCGGCGAAGATCAGGCCCATCGCGATGCCAGCGACCGGCGCCTTGATCGGCACGCCCGCGTCCATGAGGGCCAGGGTCGAGCCGCAGACCGAGCCCATCGAGGTCGAGCCGTTGGAGGCGAGCACCTCGGACACGACGCGCAGCGTGTAGCTGAACTCCTCGATCGGCGGGACGACCGGCAGCAGCGCCCGCTCCGCGAGCAGGCCGTGGCCGATCTCGCGGCGCTTCGGGCTGCCGACGCGACCGGTCTCGCCGTTGGCGTGGGGCGGCATGTTGTAGTGGTGCATGTAGCGCTTCTTCGGCTTGCTGCCGAGGTTGTCGAGCAGCTGGTCCATCTTCGGCATGCCGAGGGTGGCCACGCTGAGCACCTGGGTGTCGCCCCGCTGGAACAGGCCGGAGCCGTGGGCCGTCGAGATGACGGCGACCTCCGATGACAGCGGGCGCAGGTCGGCCGGGCCGCGGCCGTCGATGCGAACGCCCTCGGCGGTGACGCGCTCGCGCACCATCTTCTTGGTGAGGCTGCGAACGGCCTCCTTGATCTCCTTGGTGCGACCCTCGAACTCGCCCTCGAGATCGGCGATGATCGCCTTGGTCGCGGCCGCGGTGGCCTCGTTGCGCTCGGTCTTCGGCGCGATGGTTATGACATCGGCCAGCTTGGCGGTGCCGACCTCAGCGACGCGGGACATCACGTCGTCCTGGTAGTCGAGCTGCGGCGTGAACGCGAGCGTCTCGCGTGTGCCGTGCTCGGCGACGAGCTGGCGCTGGAGCTCCATCGACTCCTTGATCCAGGTCTTGGCTGCCTCGAGCCCGTCGGCGATGACCTCCTCGGTCACCTTGGGGGCGCCAGCCTCGTAGTGGCGCCAGGCGTCCTCGGTGCCACCGGCCTCGACCATCATGATCGCGACGTCGTCACCCACGGCCCGGCCAGCGACGACCAGCTCGAACGTGCCGGCCTCGCCCTCCTCGAAGGTGGGGTGCGGCACCCAGGTGCCCTCGGCGGAGTAGCCGACGCGCACGGCACCGATGGGACCGTCGAAGGGGATGCCGGAGAGCATCAGCGCCGCGGAGGCGGCGTTGATGGCCAGCACGTCGTAGGGGTTCTCCTGGTCGGACCCGATGACCGTCACGACGACCTGGGTCTCGTTGCGGAACCCCTCGGCGAACGACGGCCGCAGCGGGCGGTCGATGAGCCGGCAGGTCAGGACCGCCGCGTCGGTGGGCCGTCCCTCACGCCTGAAGAACGAGCCGGGGATGCGCCCGGCCGCGTACATGCGCTCTTCCACGTCGACGGTGAGGGGAAAGAAGTCCATCCCCTCGCGGACGTCCTTGGCCGCGTTGGCCGTGACGAGGACGGTGGTCCGCCCGATCGTCGCGACGACAGCGCCCTGGGACTGGTGGGCGAGCTTGCCGGTCTCGAACGAGATCGACTTGTCAGTGCCCGAGATCGGGCCTGACACGGTGGTGGCTTCCGCCATGGTGTGCTCCTTTCCGCCGTGCGCTCCTGCGCCGGCGGATCGGGCAGCGTCGGGCCAGTTCCCAGTTGGCGGCCACCCGGCGTCGAGCCGGGGAGCGGGCAACTGGCAGCTGACCTCCGTGCCGCCGTTCTGTGGTTTGGTGCCGAGCTAGCGGCGCAATCCCATCTTGGCGATGATCGTGCGATACCGCTCGACGTCGTTCTTGCGGACGTAGTCGAGGAGCCGACGGCGCTGGCCGA
>CAYSAC010000640.1:0-1735 GCA_964428815.1 uncultured Acidimicrobiaceae bacterium
TCTGCTACTGAACCGTCAGCTCGCCGAACATGCCCTCGGTGTAGTGGGGCGGCCCCTCGTCGCCGCCGCCGACCGGGATGTCGCAGAGGAAGATGTAGTCGCCGGCCTCGAAGGTGGTGATGCCCGACGCGTTCGCTCCGGGCTCGGCAAAGGTCGCTCCCGCGAAGGTAACGGCCTTCTCGCCTTCCTCTTCGCTGAGGTTCGCGATCTCCTCTGCGCTGCGCGTCTCGCCGTCGTTCTTCTTGAAGAGCAGGAACACGTGCGGCTCCTTGCCCTCGTTCGTCAGCGCCAGGCTGTACGTGCCCGCCTCGAGCGTCTCGGGCACGTCAACGAACTCGTACTCCTTGGCACCGACCGCGAGCTCCTTGAAGCCACAGACGTCGGCACTACCGCCGAGCACCTCGGTGTACGTCTCGAACGTTGCATCGGAGTCGAAGCTGGTCGAGTCGCCGGCAGCCAGCTCGTCGAGCACTCCGCCAATGGTGGTGGCCTGCGCCAACAGTTCATCGGGAGCGCCCTCTTGGACCGGAGCCCACATGTCGACCAGCTCAGCACCGGCGTCCTTCTTCGCCGCCTCGTCCGCTCCCTCGAGGTCGATCTCCTGCACGGCGCCATTGAACTCGAGCAGCGCGGCGCAGTACTCGCTGTCGCCGCCGGCGGCCTGCTCGCCGTCGGTCGCCTCACTGCCCTTGTCGCCGGTCTCGTCCACGGCCTTGTCGTCATCACCGCAGGCGGCGGCGCCGGCAAACAGGAGCGCGGCGAGCGCCGTCCGAGCCGCCAGCACCCGGAACCGTCGTGTCTCAACCATGTGGGAAATGCCTCCTGTTGTCGTCATCGGGGCTATCAGACCCGATCAGAGTCGTGGCCGACATGGCGCAGGCATGCGGACCGGTGGTGGTGCCAGCCCCCCTGCGCGACACCGGTCTACGCCCTTCAGCGCCGACGGGTCGCGTCGTACGTTCAGTGCGGAGGTGGTGCACATGCGCTACGAGGCGGCAATCAAATCGATCTCATGGATCCCGTCGGAGGCGGTCAAGGGCCTCGGACGGCTCGCGTTCGACGCCGGGTTCACCCACTACGACCCGCCGCCGCCGGACGCGCTCGGCGACGGCGACCTCGACGAGCTGCGGGACGAGGACCGGTTCCGGTTCGCCAACGACCTCAGCGCGTGGATCGAGGTCAAGGGCGGACGCATCACCGGCCACGGCTACTCGGGCGGCGGGGTCATCGGTTCGACGACGATTCGGCTCGGCGGGTTGAGCAAGGAGTTCCAGGCGGTCCTGTTCCCGACCATCCAGCACAAGCCGGTGCTGCGCGACGGGTCGGCGCGCTTCATGCAGACCGTCGGCGGACGCACCGGCCTGCCCGCGCCGCGCCGGGTCCGGCGCAAGCCGTTCGTCCAGTTCCAGGCGCCCACGGTGTGGACGACGCTCGCGCTGACGATCCACGCCGACGGGACCTCGGACTGGGAGGTCGTGGGCCACAGCCCGTTCCCCCGGCACTGGGTGTACGACCAGTCCGGCAAGCTCGCAGGCAAGAGCGGCCTGGCGGAGTTCAAGGAGTGGTGGCGCAAGGCCTTCGGCAAGCACAGCCCGTGGGGTGACGAGGACTCGCCGGCGATGATCACCGCCGCGGAGTCCGCGCTCGAGCGGGTGCTGTCGACCCAGATCATGCGGGGCGGCGAGAAGCCGACGATCCGCAAGGTGAAGAAGGACGAGGTCATCGTCGAGCAGGG
>CAYSAC010000641.1:0-1732 GCA_964428815.1 uncultured Acidimicrobiaceae bacterium
GCGCGATGGGCGGCGTGGGCGCCGCCGGGCCGAGCGGCGGGAGGGGCGCCGGGGGTGTGGTCATCTCAGGCTCCGCTCGCGGCGTCGAGGATCGTCTCGGGCAGACCCGACGAGTCCCGCTCGTGGGCGATGCTCGCGCGGTAGGACGCGACCTGCGCGGCGCGCTCGTCGTCGCTCCAGCCGAGCTCCGGACCGATGAGCTCGGCGACGCTCTCTGCCGCGTCGGCCGACGCGTCGCGTGCGAGCAGGCGGGCGCGCGTGCGGCGCGAGAGCACGTCATCGAGCGTCGTCGCCATCTCGTGGCGAACCGCGTGCACCGCCTCGGCCCGCCGGTAGGGCAGCGTCGCGACGAGCGGCTCGGCGAGCGACGGGTCGGCCTCGATCAGCGCCTGCACGGCACGAGCCTCGCCGCCGTAGCGCTCGGCCAGGTGCCGGTCGGCTGCCGCCGCGGCCTCAAACCCCTCAGCGCCCCTGAGCGGGAGGCGCTTCGTCTTGCACCGGCGCGCGGATCGTGGTGCGTCGTCGCCGAGCTGCTTGGCAACGGCGTCGACGGTGTCCTCTGCCATCTCCCGGTAGGTCGTCAGCTTCCCGCCGGTGATCGTGATGAGTCCGCCGTCGGACGTGGTGACGCGGTGGCGGCGGGACAGGTCCGCGGTCCGGGCGTTGCCCTCGTCGCGGACGAGCGGGCGCAGCCCGGCCCACGTGCCGAGGATGTCGTCCCTGGTCAGCGGTTCGCGCACGGAGAAGTTGATGGCGCGGAGCAGGTAGTCGATGTCCTCTGGCGTGCACTGCGGGTCATCGACCGGACCCTCGTAGTCGGTGTCGGTGGTGCCGATGTAGGTGAGCTCACCCCAGGGGACTACGAACACCGACCGCTTGTCCTTCGGCACCGGCACGACGACCGCGATGTCGTTCTGCACCTTCGACCACGGCACCGTGATGTGCACGCCCTTGGCCGGGCGGATGGTGTTGGGGTGCTCACCGCCCTCGAGGGCGCGCACGTCATCCGCCCACACGCCCGTCGCGTTGACGACGACCGTTGCCCGCACCTCGACCTCGTCGCCGTCGGCGTCGACGCGCGCGCCGCGCACCTTGCCGCCCTCGCTGATGAGCCCGACGACGCGGGCATGGTTCACCGTCGTGGCGCCGTGGTCGAGCGCGGCGGTGCGGGCCAGCGTGAGCGTGAGCCGCGAGTCGTCGGCCTGCGCGTCGTAGTAGAGGTACGCGGCGGCCAGCCGGTCGCGGGGGAGCGTCGGCATGTGGGCCAGCGCCTTGTCGGGCTTGAGCCGCTTGTGCAGCTTGCCGATGCGAAGCCCGCCAGTGAGGTCGTACATCCACATCGCCTGGCCCATGAGCCGGGCGATCTTGGGGTTCATCAGCCCGTCCTTGGTGAAGACCGGGATGAGGAACGGCAGGACCCTGACCAGGTGCGGCGCGTTGCGCCGCAGCCGTTGGCGCTCGGCCAAGGCCTCGTACACGAGCCGCACGTCGCCGTTCTGGAGGTAGCGGAGGCCGCCGTGGACGAGCTTGGACGACTTGGAGGAGGTGCCAGAGGAGAAGTCGTCGCGCTCGACGAGGGCGGTGCGAAGGCCTCGTGAGGAGGCGTCGAGCGCCACCCCGCAGCCGGTGATGCCACCGCCGATGATGAGCACGTCGAGGTCGCCCTCGCCCAGCCGGGCCAGGTTGCGAGCGCGATCGAACGTGCCGAGCGACATGGCGCGGAGGCTAGTGG
>CAYSAC010000642.1:0-1731 GCA_964428815.1 uncultured Acidimicrobiaceae bacterium
ATCACCTCGGTGATGCACCGCACGCCGTGGCGCGCCGCCCATCGTTCCAGACCTGCCAGCACCTTCACCGGTGCCTTGGGATCGAAGAAGGTCGCCGTGCCCACCTGCACCGCAGTCGCGCCCGCGAGCAGCAGCTCTGCCGCGTCCTCACCGGTCACGATCCCGCCAACGCCCACGATCGGCAGATCGGGCAGCGCCCGGTGCACGTCGTGGACCGCCCGCACCGCGATTGGGTGCACCGCGGGCCCGCTCAAGCCGCCGCCCCGGTCCCCCGAGCCCAGCCGGTAGCTGCGCGTGTCGGGATCGATGGCCATGCCCAGCACGGTGTTGATCAGCGTCACCGCCTCGGCGCCAGCCTGTTGCGCGGCGGCCGCCACCTCCACGAGGTGGTTGGTGTTGGGGCTGAGCTTGGCCCAGCGGGGACGCGCGCACGCGGCGGTGGCGGTGATGACCGCGGCAGTGTCGTCCGGATCGTGGGCGAACAGGTCGCGGCCGGACTCGGTGTTGGGGCACGAGAGGTTCACCTCGACCGCGACGACAGCCGGGGGTGCCGACGCGAGCAGCTCGGCGGCGGTGCGGTACTCCTCCACCGAACGGCCCCATATGCTGGCGACGACGCGGGCGCCGGCGTCGACGAGGCCAGGCAGGTCGTCGCGCAGCCACGCGGCGACGCCAGGGCCCTGCAGACCGACGCTGTTGATCATCCCCGCGCCAGTCTCGTGGACGCGCAGCGGCGGGTTGCCGGCCCACGGCTGTGCCGACAGCGACTTCACGACGACCGCGCCGAGCGAGCGGAGCGGGAAGTAGGCCTCGAGCTCAGCGCCGTGCCCCCCGGTGCCGGAAGCCGTCATCACCGGGTTCAGAAACGACAGCGAACCGACCTGGGTGCTCATGTCCACACTCGTCACGGAACCTCTGGTTCCGTGACGAAGAGCTGCGGGCGGTCCAGGTCGATGCCCGCGTGGTACTCCTGCAAGGTGCGCACCCGCAGCTCGTGGTGGGCGCGGTCGGCCATCCCCTCTGCCGCGGCTTCGCCGGCGGCGGCTGTGGTGAGGCACGGGATGGCGTGCACTGCGGCCGCGGCGCGGATGTGGGCACCGTCGGCGCGAGGGCCGCGGCCGCGCGGGCTGTTGATGACGAGGTCGACCTTGCCGCTGGAGATGAGCTCGACGGCATCGGTGCCGATCGAGTCGCCCAGCTTGGCGACGCGGTGCGCGACTGGGACACCGTGCGACTCGAGGAGCTCGGCGGTGCCGGCCGTCGCCGCGATCGTGAAGCCGAGCTCGACGAACCGCACCGCGGCGCGCACACCCGCCTGCTTGTCGCGGTCGGCGAGGGACATGAACACACAGCCCTGCTCCGGCAACCGGTCGCCCGCCGCGAGCTGGCTCTTGGCGAACGCGAGCCCGAACGTCGAGTCGATGCCCATGACCTCGCCCGTCGAGCGCATCTCCGGTCCGAGCACCGTGTCGGCGTCGGGGAAGCGGTTGAAGGGCAGCACCGCCTCCTTCACCGCGACGTAGCCGCCGGGAGACGGCGGGCACAGCAGGCCTTCGTCTCGGAGCTCGGCCAGCGTCGAGCCGACCATCACGCGGGCCGCGACCTTGACCAGCGGCACGCCGGTCGCCTTGGCGACGAAGGGCACCGTGCGCGACGCACGTGGGTTGGCCTCGATGACGAAGACCTGGCCGGCCTTCACCGCGTACTGGACGTTGATGAGCCCGACGACCT
>CAYSAC010000643.1:0-1731 GCA_964428815.1 uncultured Acidimicrobiaceae bacterium
GATCGCGCAGAGCACCGATCTGGACGCGCTCCGGACCGAGATGGCCGCCGGCCCGGTGACGTTCTACGGCGGTTTCGATCCGACCGCGCCCAGCCTGCATTTCGGCAACCTGGTGCTGCTCGTGACGATGCGGCGCCTCCAGCAGGCGGGACACCGTCCGATCGGGCTGGTCGGCGGTGCGACCGGCCTCGTGGGCGATCCGAGCGGCCGGACGAGCGAGCGAATACTGCAACCCGCGGAGGTGATCGAGGGCTGGGTCCAGCGTATCCGCTCGCAGGTCGAGCGCTACCTCGACTTCGAGGGGCCGAACGCCGCGACCATCGTCAACAACCTCGAGTGGACCGCGCAGATGTCCGCCATCGACTGGCTGCGCGACATCGGCAAGCACTTCAGCGTGAGCCGGATGCTCGCGAAGGAGGCGGTGAGCGCACGCCTGGAGGCGGGTGGCATCAGCTACACCGAGTTCAGCTACCAGGTCATGCAGGCCCTCGACTACCTCGAGCTGTACCGACGCCACGGCTGCACGCTCCAGCTGGGTGGGAGCGACCAGTGGGGGAATCTCACGGCCGGTATCGACCTCATCCGACGCGTCGAGGGGTCGACGGTGCATGCGCTCGCGACGCCGCTCATCACCCGACCGGACGGGGAAAAGTTCGGCAAGAGCGAGGGCTCGACCCTGTGGCTGGACCCCGGCCGCACCACCCCGTTCGCCTTCCACCAGTGGTTCCTCAACGTCGACGACAGCGTCGTCGGCACCTACCTGCGCGTGTTCAGCTTCAAGTCCCACGACGAGATCGAGTCGCTGGAGGCGTCGGTCGCGGCGCAGCCGGACGCACGGGCCGCGCAGCGGGCGCTCGCACGCGAGGTCACCGAGCTCGTGCATGGCCCCGAGCTCGCGCGCCGCGCGGAGGAGGCGGCTGAGGCGCTCTTCGGTGGCGGTGACCTGCGGGCGCTCGACGGGGCGACGCTGGAAGCGGCGTTCGAGGGGCTGCCGCGTGCCGAAATGCGTGGAGCGGACGGCCTCCCGCCGGTGCTGGACCTGCTCGTCCAGACCGGGCTGGCCGACAGTCGCGGGAACGCGCGCCGCGTACTGGGCGAGGGTGGTGTGTACCTGAACAACGAGCGTGTGGCGGACGCCGCCGCCGTGCCGACCGAGTCGGATCTGGTCGACGGGCGCTGGCTGCTCCTGCGCCGCGGGAAGCGGAACATCGCGGTGGCCGAGGTCAAGCGCTAGGCGACGTCACTCGTGGACGTCGAACTCGTTGCCCTCCGTGTTCGGTGACTGTCGTCCAGCGGAAGTCGCCGATCGCGTTCTCGCTCAGCGTCCGGCCGCCATTGGCCTCGATCCATGCGACCGTCTCGGGCATCGAGTCGACCGTGAGGTCGACGTGCATGCGGTTCTTCACCGTCTTTGGCTCTGGAACCGGCTGGAGGCCGAAGCCGGGCTGGCCCTCCCCCGCCTTGAAGAAGACGAAGTCAGGGCCGTCATGCTCGACCTCGCGTCCGAGGAGCCCGGACCAGAATCGGGCGAGCAGCCGGACGTCCGTGCAGTCGAGGATGACGTTCGTGATGCGCGGCGGCATCAGTGGCCGCGCTCCGGGGCGTGCCCGTTCTCTGCCGCGTGCGCCGCGACGACCTTCTCGGCGATGCTGTGCGGCACCTCCGCGTAGTGATCGAGCTTCCAGCTGAAGCGGCCTCGGCCCTGGGTGATGGACCGCAGCTCGGTCGCGT
>CAYSAC010000644.1:0-1724 GCA_964428815.1 uncultured Acidimicrobiaceae bacterium
AGTTGGCCGGGCTCGCCACCATCCCGGCACTGGTCGAGGAGATCGACGACGACACGGCGCTCGAGATCTCCATCATCGAGAACCTCCAGCGCGAGGACCTGTCGCCGCTCGATGAGGCGGGGATGTTCGATCGAATGGTCCGCGAGCATGGCTACTCGCTGCGCCGGCTGGCGCAGAAGCTCGGCAAGGACAAGGGCTACCTGGAGAATCGACTCCGGCTCGCGGATGCGCCTGAGGAGGTGCGCGAGCTGGTGTCCTTGCGCAAAGACACGCTGTCCCATGCCTATGAGCTGATGAAGGTCGAGGACCCGAAGAAGCGCAAGCGACTGGCGGCGCAGGTTGCCCGGGGCGAGCTGACCCTCATCAAGCTGCGCGACAAGATCGAAGGCCGGCCGGCTCGCTCGACCCCGGGACGCGTGGGGCCGGACGACGATGTCTCGCATGCCGGCGACGACCAGACCGCGGAGGAAGCCGAGGCCGCGTGGACCGGGCGGCGGAATGACGCGCCCGACCTAGGTGAGGATTCACTCGTCGCGGCGAAGCAGCACCTGGCCGACGCAGTCGAGGGGCTCATGGACGTGCTCCGCGCGCCGGACGTCGTCAGGGAGATCGGCGCGGTCGACCGGGCAAACCTCGCGAAGTACCTGACGATCGCCAAGCTCCGACTGGAGAACGCGATCTCGGTCATCAGAAGCGAAAGCGGCTACGACGTTCCTTCGCGGTAGCCCTGAGCGCCCCGCCGGGCGCCGACGCAGCAAAGAGCCTCGCCGGGAAATCCCGAGCGAAGCTCTTGATTGTTCGAGGGTCTCTCGTTCGCCGGCGCCGCCGACCTGGCGGGCTGGCCGGGCGTGGGTCAGCTGTGCTTGGCGTGCCCCTTGCCCTTGCCCCTGGTGCCCTTCGCGGCAGCCCTGTCGGCCCTGGCGGCAGCCTTGTCGGCCTTCGCGGCGGCCTTGTCGGCCTTCTTCGTAGCCTTGTCGGTCTTGTCGGCCTTGGAGGCTTCGACGTCCTCGGTGGCCTCGACGCCCTCGGTGGCCTCGACGTCCTCGACGTCCTCGACGTCCTCGACGACTACGACATCATCGGCATCCTTGCCCCAGTGGGCCCAGCTCGAGACCCAGGCGCCGTGGTTCTTGAACTCTTCCGGCCAGAACTTCTGGTGCGCGGCCCAGCAGACGAGTGAGCCGTGGCTCATGGCCGCGATCTCTTCGTCCGTGAGCCTCGTCGGGTCGGTGGTGCAGTTCTCACCCGCATCCTCCGTGCCCGCCTCGTCGGTGTCCTCGTCAAGGTCCTCGTCGGTGTCCTCGTCAAGGTCCTCGTCGGTGTCCTCGTCGGTGTCGACGTCCTTGGCGTTGCGGACCGGGACGGTCTTGCCAGCGTGGGCTGCGGCGTTCGAGAGCCCTGCTGAGGCTGCGGCGGGGGGCTGTGCCCCGAAGGCGAGCCCGGCAGAAAGCGCCAGGGCGATGATTGCGATGAGCAGGCCGGGAAATCGGCGGATGAAAGCGGTCACGATGGGCACTCCAGAGTGAGGGAGGTGGTCGCGAACCATAACGACGGGTCTGGCGCGCCGTTTAGGTCCCAGGACTTTGGTCCGGTGCACCGTCGCGCCAGTTCGATCGGGCCCGGGGACCAACGCCGGGCGAGCTGACGCCAGCCCCGGGACCCCCTCGTCAGCCCCCCGCTCCCCCACCGACGCTCGCGGCCGTGCCGGCCAGCCAGCCGATCCC
>CAYSAC010000645.1:0-1706 GCA_964428815.1 uncultured Acidimicrobiaceae bacterium
CGGCCCGGGCTCGCGCTCGCCGGGCTGCTGCCGGAGGGTTCAGTCCCGACCGCGGACATCGTCGAGCGGGTGCGGACCATGACCGGCGGCGCCTGGCCGGCCGCGCGGCTGTGGATCTGCGCGGTCCGGCTGGGCGACGGGCGACGCGTCGTGTTCGGCCGAGATGACGTGGACGCCGACATCGGCTCTGCGGTCGCTGCGTCCTCCGCCATCCCCGGCTTCTTCAAGCCCGTGGAGGTCGGCGGCGACAAGTACGTCGACGGCGGCGTGCACTCCCCCACCAACGCCGACCTGCTCGCCGACGAGGGGTGCGACATCGTCGTGATCGTGTCGTCGATGTCGGCGACCACCGCCGCGCTGCGGCGACCGTCGTTCAGCGGCCGGGGCCTCCACGCGATCTCGCTGCGGAGCGAGGTGGCGCGGCTGCGGCGCGGCGGCGCCCAGGTCCTCACCTTCCAGCCCACGCCCGCCGCCGTCGCCGTCATGGGCACCAACGCCATGGACCCCGGCCGCACGGGCGCCGTCGCCCGCCGCGCCTATGAGTCCGCCACCACCCGCCTCGCGGACCGCCGCGTCGCCGATCGCCTCGCGCTCCTCATCACCCCGCGTTCTGGCTGACATCAGCGGCGCATAGCGCCGCAAATGTCAGCCGAAAGCAGCTCAGGGGCCCGGGTCCTCGCCGATCTCGCGGAGGGCGTCTCGGACCGCGACCCGTAGCCGGCGGGCGACGTGGGGCGGGAGGTGGAGGACCAGGCCGGTGCCGGCGCGGCCGACCTCCTCGACCGTGAGCACGACGCGGGGCTCGGTGTCGTCGTAGTCGTCGGCGATGGCGACGGCCCACGAGAGCCGCTGGATGTCGTCGTCCCCCGGCGGCTGGTCGGCCTCGTCGAAGGGATGGTCGTCGATGGATCGCCGCATGGTCCCATCAGAGCATGGCGCTCTAGCGTTGCGCCGATGGCTCCCCCCGCCGATGCGCCGTTCCTGCTGGCCTGCCGTGGCCTGCCGGCCGCGCAGGTGCCGGTGTGGTTCATGCGGCAGGCGGGACGGTCGCTGCCCGAGTACCGAGCGGTGCGCGGGGAGGGCTCGATCCTCGACGCCATCGCCCGACCCGACCTGGCGGCCGAGATCACGCTCCAGCCCGTGCGCCGCTACGGCGTCGACGCCGCCATCCTCTACAGCGACATCGTTGTCCCCGTGCACGCGATCGGGTTCGGCGTCGACGTCGCCCCTGGCACCGGCCCCGTCGTCGACCGGCCCTTCGAGCGGGCCGCCGATCTCGACCGGCTGCGACCGCTCGACGCCGAGGCCGACCTTCCGTACGTGCAGGAGACCGTCCGCATCGCCGTCGCCGAGCTGGGCGACGTGCCGCTCATCGGCTTCGCCGGCGCGCCCTTCACGGTCGCCAGCTACCTGGTCGAGGGCCGGCCGTCGCGCACCTACGGTAAGACCAAGGCACTCATGCTGGGCGACCCCGACCTCTGGCACCAGCTGCTGGACCGGCTCGCGGACCTCGCGATCGCGTCGCTGCGAGCCCAGGTCGAGGCGGGCGCCAGCGCCATCCAGCTGTTCGACTCGTGGGCCGGCGCGCTCACGCCCGCGGCCTACCGGCGCCATGTGCAACCGGCCAGCGCCAAGGTGCTCGCCGGCGTGGCCGACCTCGGCGTGCCCCGCATCCACTTCGGCGTGAGCACCGGCGAGCTGCTGCC
>CAYSAC010000646.1:0-1697 GCA_964428815.1 uncultured Acidimicrobiaceae bacterium
CAGATCGTCTACGTCGGCCACGAGGGCCACGAGGAGGCCGTCGGCACGATGGCCGTCGCGCCGGAGGCCATCCACCGGGTCGAGTCCGCGGCCGAGGTCGACGCGCTCCCTGCCTTCGACGGACCGGTCGCCCTCCTCGCGCAGACGACGCTCAGCCACCGTGACTGGCAGGGCGTCCTCGACCGCGCGAGCGAGCGGTTCCCCGAGCTGTGGCGCCCAGGGCGCAGCGACCTCTGCTTCGCCACGACCAACCGGCAGAGCGCGCTGGCCGAGATCGCGCCGCGCTGCGACGCCGTGGTCGTCATCGGGTCCGCCAACTCCTCGAACACGCGGGCGCTCGAGAAGCTCGCCCGCGAGTCGGGCGCGCCGGCGGTGTACCGGGTGAACGGGGCCGAGGAGCTGCCGTCTGATCTCAGCGGGACCGTTGGCGTGACCGCGGGCGCGTCCGCACCGGAGCATCTCGTCACCGCGGTCATCGACCGGCTCGCCCCGCGGGAAGGGGTCGAGGAGGTCAGCATCACCGAGGAGGACGAGTACTTCCCGCCGCCACGCAACCTCCGTGAGCTCCTCACCGGCATCGATGTCCTCGCCACGCTGACCCTCGGCGGTCCCGTGAGCGACCGGCCCGCGTTCAACGACCGCCAGCTCCGGGCCAGCCAGGTCCTGGCCGCCCTCGCGTAGGATCTCGCCATGGCCGCAACCAGCTTCACCCGGATGGACGAGTCGACCGCCGAGCAATGGGCAGTCATCGGCACCGAGACCATGCAGAACCAACCACGCGTCGCAGAGACGGTGCTCGACCTGCTCCGCTCGCTCGCCACGATCACTGACGGCTTCGCCACCGACCAGCTCACCCACTGCCTGCAGACCGCGACCCGCGCCCAACGCGACGGCGCCGATCAAGAGGTCGTGGTGGCCAGCCTCTGCCACGACATCGGCAAGGCCATCAGCGTGCCGAACCACCCGGAGATCGCGGCGTCGATCCTGAAGCCGTACGTGCGGCCCGAGATCCACGACATGATCCGCGTGCACCAGGACTTCCAGGGCAAGCACTACTACCACCACTTCGGCGGCAACCCTGACGCCAGGGAGCAGCACCGCGACGCCCTCGACCCCGAGACGTTCGCGCTGGCCGAGCGCTTCGCCGACGACTGGGATCAGACGAGCTTCGACCCCGACTACGACACCCTGCCGCTCGAGCACTTCGAGCCCATGGTCCGCGAGGTCTTCGCGAACGCCAAGCTCCTCTAGCGCCCACCCCACCTCGTTCTGGCGGTGGATGTAGACCACGGGTGGTCCAATTCCACCGCCAGAAGCAGGCCCTAGGCGTTCGGCGTTCCGGCCAGGCGCTGGGCCTCGTCGAACAGCCGCTGCAGCTCGACGTGCAGGCGGGCAGTCAGCTCGCGCACCACTCGGCGAGGGACCCGCGGACCCTCGGCTTGGGGCGGCGTGATGGGTTCGCCCACGACGACCACGATCTTCACCGGCCGGAACAGCTTCGATCCCTTCGGCATGGCCAGCTCCGAGCCGCCGATGCCCACGGGCACGATGGGCACACCCGTGCGGGACGCGACGTAGGCCGCGCCCTCGAAGAGCGGCTGCACCTCCGGCCCCTGCTGCCGCGTCCCCTCCGGGAACAGCACGAGCGGCTCGCCGTGCTCGATGATCGACATGCTCAACCGGAGCGCCTCGCGGTC
>CAYSAC010000647.1:0-1695 GCA_964428815.1 uncultured Acidimicrobiaceae bacterium
CTTGCACGGCGAGCAGGAGTTCACCTATCACCGTCCCGTCGTTGCCGGTGATCGCGTCGGTGCCGAGAGCGTCGTCGTCGACTACTACGCCAAGGAATCAGGCGAGCGCACGATGACGTTCCTTGTGACCGAGACGACGTACCGGGACGAGCAGGGCGAAGTCGTGCTGGTGGCGCGGATGAACCTGATCCACCGCTCCTGAAGGTCCGCGGCGCCTTAGCTCACTCAGCCGAGCCGTTCGATCACGGTGCAGTTGGCTTGGCCGCCGCCCTCGCACATCGTCTGGAGGCCGTAGCGGCCACCCGTCGCCTCGAGATGGTTCAGCAGCGTCGCCGTCATGCGCACGCCGGTGGCGCCGAGCGGATGGCCGATGGCGATCGCACCGCCGCGCGGGTTGAGCTGCTCGGGCTCGGGCTTGAACTCGCGCGCCCACATGAGGGCGATGGCGGCGAAGGCCTCGTTGCACTCGACCGCGTCGAAGTCGGCGGTCGACATGCCGGTGCGCTCGAACAGCTTGCGAGTGGCCGGGTTGGGAGCAGAGAGGACGAGCACCGGGTCCTCTGCCGCTACCGCGAAGTGCACGAGCCTGGCTCGGATCGGCAGGCCCAGGTGCTCGGCCGTGGCCCGATCGGCGATCAGCATGGCCGAGGCCCCGTCGGTCATCTGCGACGCGTTGCCGGCGGTGATGTCGGGCGCCGTGTCCGGCTCCCACGACTGTGCCGGCGGCAGCGACGCCACCTTCTCGAGGCGAACGTCGGCCCGGATGCCCTCGTCGGTGCTCAGCGTCGCACCCGTGAGGGCGCCCTCCTCGTCCTTGATCGGGACGGGCAGGATCTCCCGTGCGAAGTGCCCGGTCGCGGTGGCCTCCGCGGCGCGCTGGTGGCTCTGCACGGCGAAGGCGTCCATCTCCTCGCGCGTGATGCCGCAGCGGTCGGCGAGCACCTGCGCGACGCGGAACTGCGCCCACAGCTGGCCGTCGATCGCGTCGAGGTAGGCGGGGGAGAAGGGCCCGGTGCCACCACGGGCGTTGCTGGCCATCGGCGCCCGGCTCATCGACTCCACGCCGCAGGCGATGGCGAGGTCGTACATGCCCGACATGACCGAAGCGGCGACGAAGTGCATCGCCTGCTGCGACGACCCGCACTGGCGGTCGACGCTCGTGGCCGGAGTGGTGAAGGGCAGGCCGCCAGCCACGACCGCGTTGCGCCCGATGTTGCACCCCTGCTCGCCGGACTGGGTGACGCAGCCGGTCACCACGTCGTCGAGCCGCTCCGGGTCGATGCCCGTCCGCTCGACGAGCGCCTTGAGCGTGAAGCCCAGCAGGTCGGATGGGTGCCAGCCGGCGAGGGCGCCACCACGCTTGCCGAACGCGGTTCGCACCACGTCGACGATGACCGCTTCACGGATCTCCACGCTTCCTCCTAGGCCTTCACCAGGTTGACGTCGTCGGCGCCACTGACGAGGTCGACGGACGCACCGACCCATTCGCGCGCCTCGAGATCGGCGAGCAACGCGCTGTCCTCGACGCGCCCGTAGGCGCGGCGTCCGTCGTCGAGGTCGCCGATCACGAGACCCCACTCAGCGTGGGTGTCACGCCCGTGCGCAACGGTGTACGACGCCACGGTCACGGGTCCCTCGTGGCGATCGGCGATGGCGACGGGCGGCGTGGCGTCGAGCCGCTGCTGCACGCCGGCG
>CAYSAC010000648.1:0-1692 GCA_964428815.1 uncultured Acidimicrobiaceae bacterium
GACGCGGTCTGCTCGAGGCACCCGTAGCCGCAGCGCGAGAGCCCCGGGTCGATCCCGAGCACGAACATGAGTTCGACGGTAGTCGGAGAACGGGCTTCACCCGGGGATGGTGCGTGCCGATGCTGCCACCCGTGACCCCGACGCCGTCATCCTCTCGTGGCGCGCCTACGTTGACCAGCATGTCCGCCGATCCCGTCGTCGCGCTCGACCACGTCCAGCGCTCGTTCGGAACCAACCCCGCGCTGCGTGACCTCAGCCTCCGGGTCCCCCCGCAGACGATCACCGTTCTCCTCGGCCCGAACGGCGCAGGCAAGACGACGGCGATCCGCATGATCACCGGCGCGCTGTCCCCCGACGCCGGCGTGGTACGGGTGTTCGGGCTCGATCCCGACGTCGACGGCAAGGAGGTGCGCATCCGCTGCGGCGTGGTCTCGGCCAAGCCCGCGCTGTACGACCGCCTGTCCGGCTACGACAACCTCTCCTACAGCGCCGAGCTCTACGGGCTCGGGCGCCACGCGGGCGATCGCATCCGCGAGGCGGCGGCCCGGTTCGGCATCGAGGCATCGCTGCACCAACAGGTCGGCGGCTACTCCACGGGCATGAAGACCCGCCTCGCGCTGGCCCGGTCGGTGCTCCACGCGCCGGAGCTGCTGCTGTACGACGAGCCGACGTCGGGCCTCGACCCAGAGTCGTCCTACGCGGTGCTCGAGCTCATCCGGGAGATGACCTCCGACGGCAGCACGGTGATCATGTGCACGCACCTGCTGCTCGAGGCCGAGGGGCTGGCGACCCAGGTCGTGGTGCTCGAGGACGGCGTCGACCTCATCGCCGGCACACCAGACGAGCTGACGCAGCGGTTCTGGCCGGGTGCGGTCGTCAAGGTCGACGCCGAGGACCGCGAGGCGCTGGACCAGCTGTGCACGATGGCCGGCGTCACCGCCTACGAGCGCAACGGGCTCGCGACCCTCCAGCTCGACGACATCGACCGCGTGCCCGAGCTCGTGTTCGCGCTCACACGCGCGGGCGTGCGGGTGACGAGGATCGAACCGCATGTGCCCACGCTCGAGGACCTGTACTTCGCGGTCCGCAAGACCGGCCACCCCAACCGCATCGGCGAGGTGGAGGTATGAGCTCCATCAGCGCCCCGAGCGTGTCGAATCCACGGGGGCTCGACTGGGGGCGGATGTGGACGGTCGCCCGCACGGACCTCAAGCAGCTCATCCAGGCGCGCGACTTCTGGGTGCCAATGGGGATCCTCGGCGCCATCTTCTTCTTCGTCGTCCCGACGATCCTGCTGCTGTCGATCACCACCGTCGGCGACATCAGGGCGGTCGAACAGATCTCCCAGGCCCTCGAGGTGCTGCCCCAGCGCGCGCAGGAGCAGATCAGGGGCACGACCGATGCCGGCCGGGCCTCCTACGCGCTGGCCGTGTTCCTGTTCGCCCCGGTCGCGGTCGTCGTGCCGCTCACCATCTCGACCGCGGTCGGCGCGGCGACGATCGTCGGCGAGCGCGAGCGGGGCACGGGTGAGTTCCTCGCCCACTCCCCCGCCGGCGTGCGGGAGATCTACCTCGGCAAGCTCATCGCCAGCCTGCTGCCCGGCTACTTCACGACCATCGTCGGCTTCGGCGTGTACTCGCTGATCGTTAACACCATCGTCGGCCCGGAGGTCGGCGGCTGGTTCTTCCCGAC
>CAYSAC010000649.1:0-1692 GCA_964428815.1 uncultured Acidimicrobiaceae bacterium
AGTCGGCGCGCTCCTCGCCGGCCGCGACCGCCCCGCGGTCGCCTGGGGGCTCATCGCCGGCATCGCACCGGTCGCGACGTTCGGCGAGCGGCTCGTGTTCAGCGGCGCCGGGACGCTGGAGCGGCTCGGGCTCACCGGTGAGCAGCCGCGGCTCAGCGCCGCGGTCACCGGTCTCGCCGCCGCTGCGGTGCTAGCCGTGGCCGGTCGGCGCCGCGACGACGTGGGGCTCGCGCTCGTCGGCGCGCTCGTCGCCGCCATCGGTGTCGCGGCGACGTGGACCGGGCTCGAGCCGAGCCGCGACGACAGCTTGGTGGGCCTCGCGGCCGTGTTCCTCGCCATCGAGCTGACCGCCATGGCGGTGCGGCGCGACCCGTTCTGGCAGGCGCCGGCCGGCGTCGTCGCCCAGATCGCCGAAGTCGCCGCGGGCGTCGCGACCTGCGCGGCCATCGTGCCGATCGCGATGTCGCCGTGGACGACCGGCTCCGATCGGGCTGCCGCGCTCGCGCTCGCCGTCCTCGCCGTCGGATGGATCGCCGGCGACGTTCGCACCGGTCGCCAGGGCGCTGCCCTCGCGACGGTCGCGGCGTCCGTGAGCGCTGCGGGTGCCGTGGCGCTGGCCACATCGTCGGACTCGTTCCTCGCGCTGACCCTGGCCGGCATCGCCGCCACCGTCGTGCTGCTCGACCGGCCCGGTGGCCACGCGGTCGCCGCCGGCGCAGCTACGTGGGCGCCCGTGGTCGCGATGGCCGATCCCGTCGCCGCCGCCATCACTGGCGTCGTCGGATCGCTGGTGCTGGCGGAGGCGGCCGTCCGCCGCTCCCGGTCGGCCGACGACACCGATGTGCCTGCCAGCAACGAAGCCGAAGCGTGGGGCTGGGTGCTGGCGGTCGCCGCGCTCCTCCCACTGGCTGCGGCTGCCGCCGCCCTCGCCGCGGAGGCCGGCCGCACCGCCATCGTGCTGCTGGGAACCGCGGCTGCGTTCACCGCCGTCGCTGCCGTCCAGGACCGGGCGCGCAGCACCGCCGGCTTCCCGGTGGGGACCATCGCCCGCCTCGGCGCGCTCAGCACGCTGGCGGGGACGAGCGACCTCCGGCCCGCCGAGGTCGGTCTGGCGGCTGCCGGTGTGGCGATCCTGTCGCTGATCGATGCCGTCCGCCTCGACGATCCCCGGGTCGCTCTCGGCGCGTCGCTGGCGGTGCCCGTGGCCGTAAGCACGCTGTGCCACGCGGCCGGGCTCTCGCTCCCGGCATCCGGCGTCGGGTTGACCGTGACCGCGGCCGTCCTCGCCGGGCTCGGCTCGCAGCTCGGGCGCCGCTGGCTCCTGCCGACCGGCGCCGCGGTCGTCCTGTGCGTGGCCGGTGGTCTGGCCCTCGCGTCGGGCGACCCGACCGCGGCTGGCGACGCGCTGATGGTCACCGGCGGCATCGCCATCGCCGGCGCCATCGCGACCGGCCGTCTCGACGGGGTGTTCGCCGGTGGCGCGGTCTCGACGATCGGGCTGTGGTTGAGGCTCGGCGACGCGGACGTCGCCGTCAGCGAGCCGTACCTCGCGCCGGTCGGCGCGCTCCTTCTCGTCGCCGGCATGCGCGCCCGGCAGGTGGGCACCGGCAGCTGGGTCGCCTACGGCCCGACCGTCACCCTGCTCGGTGGCGCGGCGCTGGCAGAGCGGGTCGCGGGCGGTGCGGGCTGGCA
>CAYSAC010000650.1:0-1686 GCA_964428815.1 uncultured Acidimicrobiaceae bacterium
GCGCCGCACCGAGGCGCAGCGCACCGCCGTGCAGCGCGCGCTCGACGACCGGGACCCCGACCGGTTCGTCGTCGTGCTCGGCCAGAAGCACGCGGCCCCGTTCATCGAGGACGCGCTCGGCGTGCTGAGCCAGGCCGGCGTGCGCCGCGCCATCGGCCTGGTGCTCGCGCCGCACTTCTCGGCCGCGAGCGTCGGCGAGTACCAGCGCCGCGCCGCGGAGGCGGGCACCGCGAGCGGCGTGACCGTCGCGCCGATCGACGAGTGGCACCTCGAGCCCGCCTACCTCGACTTGCTCGCGGGTGCGACCCTCGAGCAGCTCCGGCACCTCCCCGAAGGGACGAAGGTGCTGTTCACCGCGCACAGCCTCCCCGAGCGGGTGCTCGAGGGCGACCCGTACCCGGACCAGCTGCGCGCGAGCGCGACCGCGATCGCCGACCGCGCCGGGCTCGCAGCGTGGGCCGGTTGGTCGCTGGCGTGGCAGAGCGCGGGCCGCACACCCGAGCCGTGGCGGGGCCCCGACATCCTCGACGTGATTCGCGACCTCGCCGCCACCGGACGGGCCGAGGGCGTGCTCGTCTGCCCGCAGGGCTTCACCTCCGACCACCTCGAGGTGCTCTACGACCTCGACATCCAAGCCCGGCGCGTGGCGGAGGCGGTCGGCCTCGCCTTCGCCCGCACGCGCTCCATCAACGACGACCGCGACGTCATGGGCGCGCTGGCCGACCTCGTGATCGAGCGGGCGCTCGACGCCTTCGGCTTCGCGTGAGCGGATGAAGGTCGCGGTCATCGGCGGCGGCATCACCGGCCTGGCCGCCGCCTACGAGGCCGGGAAGCTTGGCGCCGAGGTCGCGCTCTACGAGGCCGACAACAGGCTCGGCGGCAAGATCCGCACGAGCGAGTTCAGCGGCCTGCCTGTCGACGAGGGCGCTGACGCCTTCCTCGCGCGGGTGCCGTGGGCGGTCGAGCTGTGCGCCGAGCTCGGCATCGCCGATCTGCTCGTCGCGCCAGAGCGGGGCAACGCTTACGTCGTCGCCGGCGGCGAGCTTCGGGCCCTGCCCGACGGCTTGGTGCTCGGCGTGCCGACCGATCTCGATGCGCTGCGCGCGTCCGGCGTCGTGAGCGCCGCCGCCGTGGAGCGAGCGGCGGCGGACCTCGATCGTCCCCGTGCTCCTAGACCCGCGAAGGGTGACCGGTCCGTGGGCGAGCTCATCCGGCAGCGGCTCGGCGACGAGGTGCTCGAGCGGCTCGTCGACCCGCTGATCGGCGGGATCAACGCGGGTGACGCAGACCAGCTCAGCGTCGAAGCAGCGGCGCCGCAGATCGCGGCCGCTGCCGCGCTGGACGCGAGCCTCATCCGCGGTTTGCGGACCCAACGAGCCGAGGCCGGGGCGGACCCGTCCGCGCCGGTCTTCAACGCGCTGCCCGGAGGCATGGGCGCGCTGGTCGACGCGCTCGCGACGGCCATCGACGCCGACATCCACCTCGACGTCAACGTCCACGATGTCGGAGACCTCGATGCCGACGCGGTCATCGTCACGACGCCGGCGCGGGCTGCCGCCCGTCTCGTCGCCCCGCGCTCGGCGCGCGCGGCCGAGCTGCTGCGTGGCATCGACCATGCCGGCGTCGTCCTGGTCACGCTGGCGGTCGCCGCGGAGGACGTGCACCGACCGCTCGACGCGAGCGGCT
>CAYSAC010000651.1:0-1684 GCA_964428815.1 uncultured Acidimicrobiaceae bacterium
TCCGGACGAGCACCGACGATCAGCAGTCGCCTGAGGACTCGAAGCGGTGGCAGCTCGACATCGCCACCCGGCTGGTGGTGCCAGCGGGCGGGGTCATCGTCGCCACCTACCACGACATCGACGTGACCCGAGAGCTGCCCTGGGCCCGGCGACCGGAGGCGTCACGGGTCCTGACCGACGCCGCGAACCCGGCCCGGGGTTGGACGGCTGTGGTGATCGCCGAGCCTCAGCGGGCCTTCTCGGGCGGCCAGTTCCAGCTCGTGTTCCCGCAACTCACGCACTACGGGATCGAGCTGTGGGTGCCCGAGCTCGGCGGTCGGATCGACCCCGACAGCGAGGGCCACGAGATGCTGATGGGCCTCTTCGGCGGGCTCTCGAAAGCCGAGCGGCGGCGCCTGCAGATCCGGACCCGCAACGCCATGCTCGCCCATGGAGCCGTGGGCCGGTGGCTCGGCGGGCGACCGAACTACGGCTACCGGCTCGTCGACACCGACCTCCCCCATCCACAGCGCCAGAAGGCCGCCGCCGGGATCAAGCTCCGCATCCTCGAACCCGACCCCGACACCGCACCAGTGGTGCGACGCATCTTCGAGATGTGCGACGCCGGGACCGGCTACCGCACGATCGCCAACGTTCTCGAACGCGAGGGACTCCCCAGCCCGGGCGAGGTCGGCCCCATCCGGCATCCCCGGTCGGCCGGCGCGTGGGGTGGCTCCGCGGTGCGAGCGATCCTGACCAACCCGCGCTACCTCGGCCACCAGGTCGTGGGTCGGCAACGCCGACGGGACGAGCTGCTCGATCCGATGGATCCAGCCTCGGGGACCACGAGCCGCCAGCGCTGGCAGCCGACGGGCAACTGGGTCACCTCCGACGAGCCAGCCTGGCCCGCCCTCGTCGACGAGGACCTGTGGGAGCGGGTCAACGCCCGCATCATGAACAACCGGGGACCGCATCGGCGCCGGCCACGCGCCGAGCCGGGCGTGTACCTCCTGGCCGGGCTCGTGCGGTGCTCGGTGTGCGGGCGGTCGATGCACGGCGCCACCCTCAAGGGCAAGCCCTACTACCGGTGCAACAGCCAGCGGCCCGACTACGCCGACACCGGTCACCCGCGCACGACCGCGATCCGAGAGGAGCGCATCCTCGCCGCCCTCGACCCGTGGCTCGGCCAGCTCACCGACCCCGACCACCACGAGGCCACCGTCGCTGCTGTGCTCGCCGCCGAGACCGACCAGCCGGCCGAACCTGCCGAGATCCAGACCGCCCGCCGGGCGCTGCGGGAACTCCCGGTGGAGCTCGACCGGGTCCTCGCCGCCATCCGCGCCGGGATGGACCCCGACCTCGCCACGTCGACCACCAAGCAGATCCAACGCGAGCTCGGCGCCGCTCAGGCCACCATCGCCGCCTGGGAGCACGAGCACCAGCACGCCCAGCCCCTCAGCGCCGAGGACATCCACCAGGCACTCGAGCACGCCGGCGACCTCGCCAGGCTCCTGGCCGAGGCCGAGCGCGAAACGAGGGCCCGGCTGTACCGGACCCTCGATCTCGTGCTGAACCTCGACCCTGTCGGAGACCCTCCGACCCTGGACGTTCGGCTGCAGCTATGTGGTGGCGGGGGCAGGATTTGAACCTGCGACCTTCGGGTTATGAGTGCGGTGGGGCGATGGAGGCGTCGATTTCTGCGTAG
>CAYSAC010000652.1:0-1683 GCA_964428815.1 uncultured Acidimicrobiaceae bacterium
TACGCGGGTGCGAACTGGCACGAGCGCGAGATCCACGAGATGTACGGCATCGACTTCGAAGGCCACCCGGACCCGCGCAACATCTACCTGCCGACCGGCTTCGAGGGCTACCCCCTGCGCAAGGACTACCCGCTGCTCGCCCGGTTCGTGAAGCCGTGGCCAGGCATCGTCGACGTCGAGCCGATGCCAGGCGACGACGACGAGGACGAGCCCGCGGAGACTGACGCCGACGCGGAGGCGACCACATGACCGCGGTCAGCGAGCGCGAGCAGATCGCCTACGTCGCCGGTCAGGCCGCCGACGCGCGGGTCAACCTCGAGCTGCAGACCGACGACGGCATGACCCTCAACATGGGTCCGCAACACCCGGCTACCCACGGCACCCTGCGCATCGTCGCCAAGCTCGACGGCGAGCAGGTCGTGTGGGCCGACCCGGTCATGGGCTACATGCACCGCGGCTACGAGAAGCTGCTCGAGGTCCGCAGCTACCCGCAGGTCAACACGCTCATCAACCGCATCGACTGGCTGAGCAGCTTCGCCAACGAGGTGCCGTTCATCCTCGCCGCCGAGCGGCTGATGGACATCGAGGCACCGCCCCGCGCCACCTACATCCGCACGATGTTCCACGAGATGTCGCGGATCGCGAACATCATGCTGTTCCTCGGCGACATGGGCGTGCAGCTCGGCGCGCTGACGCCGGTGTTCTACGCCTTCCGCGACCGCGAGTTCGTCCTCAACCAGATCGAGTCCGCCACCGGTGGGCGCTTCCACCCCAACTTCGACCGCATCGGCGGCCTGAAGGACGACCTCCCCAAGGGCTGGATCGCCGAGACGAAGGCGATCATGCAGCGCGTCCGCACGTTCTGCGACCTCATGGAGGACCTGCTCGCGGGCAACGAGATCTTCAACACGCGCACCCGCGGCATCGGCGTCATCCCCGCCGAGGTCGGCCTGTCCTACGGGCTGTCGGGCGCCAACATCCGCGCCAGCGGCGTCGACTGGGACCTGCGCCGCGACCAGAAGCTCAACATGGCGTGGAGCGAGTGCGACTGGAAGGTCTGGACCCACACCGACGGCGACTCGTTCGCCCGGTTCTGGGTGCGGCTCCAGGAGACGCGCGAGTCGACCAAGATCGTGGACCAGCTCTGCGACGGCCTGCCGAGCGGACCGATCATGGCCAAGGTGCCGCGCATCATCAAGGTGCCGGAGGGTGAGGCCTACGTCGAGACCGAGAACCCGCTCGGCGTGATGGGGTTCTACGTCGTGTCCAAGGGCGACACCGGACCGTTCCGGGTCAAGATCCGCACGGCGTCGTTCAACAACATCTCGATCACCCCGTGGCTCCTCAAGGGCGTGTACGTCCCCGACGTCATCACCATCCTGGCGAGCCTCTACTTCATCCTCGGGGACATCGACCGGTGAGATCGGCGCTCCTCGCTGCGGACCTGGCGTACTGGCAGCAGACCCTGCTGCGTGTGCTCGCCGTCGTCGCCGCCGTCCTGCTGCCCGCGGGCGCCCTCGTGCAGATCTTCCTCTTCAAGTTCATGAGCTTCATGCAGAGCCGGGTCGGGCCTTACGAGGCCGGGCCCTACGGCTCCCTCCAGCTGCTCGCGGAGGTCGGGAAGTTCCTCCAGAAGGAGGACATCGTCCCCGAGCGCGCCGACCGGCGGCTGTTCAAGCTCGC
>CAYSAC010000653.1:0-1682 GCA_964428815.1 uncultured Acidimicrobiaceae bacterium
TCGGCGCCAGAGCTCTGCTGGCAGCGCCCACTCGTCCGCCGCTCTCCTCTGGAGCGTTGCATGCACGTGGTGTCCGTTGCCCGGGTGTCGGCCCAACGAACGATGCTGGCGTCGCTCGTGCGCGGCTTCGATCCCGCCGAGCTCTCGGGCGACGAGTGCGAGCAGGTGCTCGCCCACGCCACGGCGATGAAGCACATGGCGGCGACGCTCGAGTCGCTCGCTGCCAACCGCGCCGCGCAGCCTGCAGAGCAGCTCGCGCAGCGCACTGGCACGACGGCGAACAAGGCCGGCGACGCGATGCGCACCGCCGATCGTCGACGAGGCCGCCCGTTCCGGCCTGCTCTCACCCGAGCAGGCGGTGGCGATCTCCGATGCTGCAGCGGCCAATCCGGCTGAGGAGCGGCGGCTCGTCGAGCTGGCCGGCACCCGGCCGTTGAAGGGGCTGCGCGAGGAGTGCGATCGGGTGAAGGCCGCGGCCGACCCTGATGCTGACGCCACCCACGAGCGCGTACACCGCGAGCGGTCGCTGCGCATCTGGTCCGGCGCCGGCGTCGCCAAGATGTTCGCCCGCTGCACGCCAGAGCAGATGGCGGTCATTCGCGCCGCGGTCGACGCAAGGGTCGACGAGCTGTTCGAGGCGGCGCGGGCGAGCGGCAAGCACGAGCCACGCGACGCGTACGCGATGGACGCGCTGCACCAGATCTGCGCCGAGCAGCTGGGCCAGCCGGCCGCGGCGCCGGATGCAACGCCGACGACGACGAAGCAGAAGGCGCCGACCTACCTCGGCCTCGTCAGGGTCGACCTCGAGGCGCTGCGGCGCGGTCAGGTCGAGGGCGACGAGCTGTGCGAGATCGTCGGCCTCGGGCCAGTACCGGTCCGCGTGGCCGGCGAGCTGCTCGGCGACGCCGTGCTGCACCTCATCCTCACCAACGGCACAGCCGTCGGCACGACGGTGAACGTCCGGCGCGGACCCAACGTGGCGCAGCGGATGGCGCTGCTGTGGACCTCGCCCGGTTGCGCGATCACGGTGTGCAACCGAACGCGTGTCGAGATCGACCACGACGTGCCGTGGACAGCCTGCCGCACCACCGAGCTGCGCAACCTGCGCCCCCTGTGCGGTCACTGCCACGCCCTGAAGACCAACCACGGCTACCGGGTCATCGAGCGCGACGGCGTGATCGAGATGAGGCCCCCTGATGCCGCTACCTTGCGCGCTCGTGCCAGCGATCCCTGACCTCGACCTCGCACGCATCCGGCGGTTCTGCGAGGGCAGGGTCTCGCCGCGCCACCGCGACGAGGTGCGCGTCGAGGCAGACGTGCGCGGCGGGTCCGTCACGATCCGGGAGTGCCGCCCGCCGTGGGACGGGTCGGATGCTGCGTGGACCCGCCAGCCCATGGCGCAGCTGCGCTACCGCGCTGACACCTGCGATTGGGCGCTCTACTGGGCTGATCGCAACGGGCGATGGCATCGGTACGAACAGCTCGCGCCTGGCGCCGTGGACGTCCTCCTCAGCGAGATCGAAAGCGATCCGACGTGCATCTTCTGGGGCTGACATTGCCCTGGCGACCGGAGGCCCCATGGTGGGGGCGGTCCGCGGCGCACCTACGATGACGCGCCGACACCACACACAGGAGGCCGTCTTCGTGGACGTGCGCATCGGGTTGACCTTCACCGCCAAGGA
>CAYSAC010000654.1:0-1677 GCA_964428815.1 uncultured Acidimicrobiaceae bacterium
CGATCGTCGCGGGCGCCGACCGGGTGCGGGACCGCCAGGAGCTGCTCTCGGGGGTTCTCTTCGAGCGTCGCGACTCGTCGGTCGTGCTTCGCCTGGACCCAGCTTGGCAGGTCCTCAGCAGCGCGGTCCTGGGCGGGGGCCGCCGGCATGCCCGGGCAGTCATCCATGTCCAGGTGCCACTCTCCTACCGTTGCGACCGCCCCGAGCGAGACCTGCGCGCGGCGGCCCGGACCCTGAGCCTGCCGGGGCCCCACGTCGGGCTGATGACGGCCGTCGACCTGGCCGAGACTCAGCTGTTCAGCGGGCAGGCGCAGGGCGCGGCCGTTCGGGCCCTCATCACCGTCGGGCTGCGCAACCTCAGCCGTCCCGGCCAGACGGCGCGTTGCGCGCCCGGGACGATCAACGCGATCCTCCTGTGCGACACACGGCTGCGCGACGCCGCCGCGGTGGAGCTCGCGATGCTGCTCTCCGAGGCGAAGGCGGCGGCCCTGGTCGAGTCCGGCCTGCTCACGCCGAACGGGGAACCGGCCAGCGGCACGAGCACCGACGCGGTGGCGATCTTATGGCGCCGCGGCAAGGGACGAGAACTGCGCCACGGTGGGGCCGCCACCGAGCTGGGTGCGCTCGCGGGCGGGATGATGAGCGCCGCCATCGCCGCGGAGCTGGTGCGGATGCACCCGCCACACGGGGAGCAAGCTCCATGAGGCGCTCCGCGCTCTGGCTGGCGGCACTCGCACTCGACACCGCCGCCGGCGAGCCACCCGCCGGCGTTCATCCAGTGGTCGCGGCGGGTCGGCTGATCGGCGCTTTCGAGCAGGCGCCTCCCGCCGCGCCGCGAGCCGCCCGCGTTCGGGGTATCTGGCTGGTCATGCTGCCGGCCGGAGTGGCGTGGACGCTGGGTTCGGTCGCCGAGCGCACGCATCCGCGGTGGCTGCGGATCGCGGTGTCGATCTGGCTGCTGAAGTCCTCGTTCGCGCTCCGGGCACTCCTCGAGGCGAGTTCGCGCGCCGAGCGCGCCCTCGCGCACGCCGGTCCGCAGGCCGCGCGCGTGGAGCTGAAGGCGCTCGTGAGCCGCCCTGTACGTGAGCTCGACGAGGGCCACATTGTGTCGGCGATCGTCGAATCGCTCGCCGAGAACCTGTCCGACTCGTACGTTGCGCCGCTCTTCTGGTACGCCCTGGGCGGGCTGCCGGCCGCGCTCGTCTACCGAGTCGTCAACACCGCCGACGCGATGGTCGGCTACCACGGCACATACGAGGACCTCGGAAAGGCCGCCGCTCGCCTCGACGATCTCATGAACCTGGTGCCCGCGCGGCTCACCGCCGCCGCGCTCGTCGTCGCGGCACCGGCTGTCGGCCTCTCCGCCCGACGCGCCCTCCGAGTCGGCTGGCGCGAGCATGCGCGCACCGAGAGTCCGAACGCTGGCTGGCCGATGGCGACGGCGGCGGGCGCCCTCGGCGTGTGGCTGGAGAAGCCGGGCGCCTACCGCCTCGGCGACGGCAGCCGGTCCCCCCGTGTCGGCGACGGCGCGCTGGCCCGCCGTATGGTCCGCGCCGCCGTGGTCGTGGTCACGGTCGCCTTCGTCTTGCTTGACCGCCGCGATGGCTAGGGTGACGGCTCCCGCGCCGGCCGTTCACGGTGGTGCGCCCGCCGGCTGGCTCGACTTCAGCGCGAACC
>CAYSAC010000655.1:0-1675 GCA_964428815.1 uncultured Acidimicrobiaceae bacterium
CTGCGCGGCGGTGACGAGGAGACGCGGTACCGCGCGGTGAGCGAAGGCGACGACGAGGCGCAACTCGAGGAGGTGCGCCGCGACACGTGGCACCAGGGCGACATCGTCACGCTGCTGCCGCCCGTCGACGGGTGGCACCGCGTCCGCAACCCTGGACCGGGCGACGGCGTGAGCGTGCACGTGCTGTGCATGACGCCGGCGATGCACCCGCACCGCTACTGGGACCGAAGCACCGGCGCCGTTCTGCCGTACCCCTTCATCGAAGCCGCCCCCGACCGCTGGCGCGCGCAAGTCGTCGGGTTGGATAAGTAGCGGCCGTCCTGATGGAACAACTGCCGCCCGTCGGCTGGGCCGACGTCGCCACGAAGACCGACCTTCGGGCCGAGTTCGCGCTGGTGCGGGCCGACCTCCGCGCCGAGTCCGCCGAGCTGCGCACGGAGGTCAAGGGCGAGATCGGTGACCTTCGCACCGACCTGCACAAGAGCCTCAGGGCGCAGACGCAAAACCTCTACGTGGGCATGGCCGCGATCCTCGCCGGCTACGCCGGCATGGTCGTGGCGTTCGCGCGCTGACTCCGCGGATCAGCCCTCATCCATCGGCCGTTCATCGAGGCCGCGCCGCGCGGGTCCGGGCATCAGCAGTCCAGGGCGTAGTTGACCGCCGAGCAGACTTTGCCCATCGTGTCGTCGCTGACGACCCCGACACAGGCCGCGAGCGATGACTGCATGACGGTATGCAGGCCATCGCAGTTGATCACCGAGGGTCGATCGAGCCCGACATCGGGTTCGACGTCGACCTCGGCGGCGAGGCCGCGGACCGACGTGGTGACCTCGGCGACCGTGACCAGGTCACGGACGTCGATGACCTCGGACCGGGTCAGCACCAGGACCGGCCGCTGCTTGCGACCGACCCGCGCCAACCAGATCTCGCCCCGCATCATTGGTCGGTCCAGGCTTCCGCCTCATCCCAGAAGGAGTCGTCCCGTTCGGGATGGCGCTCATACGCCGCGCGATCGGCTTGCGCCAGGGCAGCCCGCACGGCGGCCGCGACGCCATCGCGAGCGGCGGCGGAGATGTTGATCCTCAGCTGGCGCGCGCGCTCGGCCAGCGCCTCGTCGAGGGTGAAGGTGGTGCGCGCCGAGGCCACACGTTGATGCTAGCATGCATCGATATCAACTCCCGCGCGAGAGCGGCAAGGCGAAGCGATATCAAGTTCGCCAAGTTGCCGCCATGGCTCGAAAGTACGATCTCCAGGAGCTCGAGCGGCGTCGCACGCCCGCCGAACGTCGACGCCGTGACCGCCAAATCGAGGCCTGGCGGAAAGCGGTCCCCGCAAAGCGGGCAGGAGCACCGTCAGGTAGTAGTGGCCAGGTTGTCTCGGGCCCAGTCGACGGTGCGGGCGAGTCCGTCGGCGAAGGTGATCTCGGACCGGAAGCCGAACGCGGCTTCGGCGCGGTCGGTCGAGAGCTTGCGACGAGGCTGACCGTTCGGCTTGGTGGTGTCCCACTCGACCGCGCCCTCGTAGCCGACCGCCTTGCGCACGATCTCGGCCAGGTCGCTGATCGTGATCTCCTCGCCCGACGCCACGTTCACGGGCTCGGCGCCGTCGTAGCGCTCGAGGGCGAGACGGAACGCGCGCGCCGCGTCCTCGACGTAGAGGAACTCACGCGTCGGCC
>CAYSAC010000656.1:0-1673 GCA_964428815.1 uncultured Acidimicrobiaceae bacterium
GCGACCACGTGCTCGCGCGGACCGAGGCCCGGGTCGGGCGCCTCTACCGGAGGCTCACGACGTGATCTGGATCCAGACGCTATGGCAGCGCTTCCGCTACGTGATCGGCGACGGACCGAAAGGGCCGCTACTCATCCGGTACCGGCTGCTCTCGACGCGATGGGGCGGCGTCTATCTCCATCACCTGACGCGGTCGGACGCCGACCGGCATTTACACGATCACCCGTGGGCCTTCTGGTCGTTGATCCTCTGGGGCGGTTACGACGAGTTCGAGCCGCTGCTCGGTCAGGCAGGGTTCGGCGTGTTCCCGGGCGGCGGGACGGAGCGGATGCGGTGCACGATCCGCCGCCCGTTGAGTCTGATCAAGCACGTGGCCACGGACAGGCACCAGATTGGGCTCGTGCGGCCGGCTTGGTCGCTGATCTGGGTCGGTCGCCGCTCGCGCGATTGGGGCTTTTACACCGAGCACGGCTGGGTCCCGTGGCAGGAGTACGTCGGATGATCGAGGCAGCGGCCGGGATGCTCGGGTTAGCGATCGTCGTCGCAGGGTGCTGGGTGATCTGGGGCAGGAAGAAGTGATGGGCGACCAGAGCGCGATCGAGCTCGACGGCGCATCGGCCGGAGCGGTGTTCAGCCCAGACCGACGACACCGTTATCGGCTCTGGCGCACGTGGGATCCCACGAAGCCGCCCTGCGCCTGGATCATGCTGAACCCTTCGCTCGCGGACGAGCACCGACTCGACCCGACACTGCGCAAGTGCCTGGGGTTCTCGAAACGCTGGGGCCATGGCGGCATGCTCATCGCCAACCTCTTCGCGCTGGTCACGCCGTATCCGGTCAAGCTTCGGGGCGCCGAGGATCCGGTCGGGGTCGAGAACGACGCGCACCTTCGGGGCGTCCTGCTCGAGCACCAGCGCGTGGTCGTCGCGTGGGGCCGTGTGCCCAGGTGGGCAGCACGGCGAGCCGCCGCTGTCGCCGCGCTCCTGGGCGGGCACGATGTCTGGTGCCTCGGCGAGACCGGAGACGGGGGTCCCAGGAATCCGCTCTATGTCCCTTACGACACTCCGCTGAGGCCATGGTGATGGGCGACCAGAGCACGATCGAGCGAGCGCCCGTCGTCCTGGACCGGACGATGATGTTCCACGTCCGGGCCATCAAGGGGGCGGCTCGGCGCCTCGGCATGCCCGCTCACGAGTACGCCGCCCGCGTCGTCGAGCGGCAGAAGTGGTGCACGGCCTGTAAGGACTGGCATCCCACCTTCGCTTTTGCCCTCGACCGGAGCCGAAGCGACGGGCTGAAGGCGAGCTGCACGGACGCCGACCGCCTGCGCTATCAGCGGACGTATGTGCGGAAGGTCAACCCGGGCCCGTTCGGACCCAGGCCCGCCCCGGCGCGCGATGGCGACAAGGAGCAGGCGCGCCGGCGCGTCAACGTCCTCGTAAGGACGGGTCGGCTCGCGCACCCCAACACGCGGCCATGCGCAGACTGTGGACACGTCTGGGCGCCGGGCGAGCGCCGGCACGAGTATGACCACTTCGCAGGCTACGGCCCGGATGCGCACCTGCTCGTCGAGGCCGTATGCACAACGCACCACGCTCAGCGTGGCGTCCGCCGCCGTGAGGACCTCCGCGTCCGCGAGTACCCGGCATGACGTCGACCGAGATCGTCGCCGC
>CAYSAC010000657.1:0-1672 GCA_964428815.1 uncultured Acidimicrobiaceae bacterium
CCGCGCGCGTTCGGCGCGAGCGCGAGCCGCGCCGCCGGCCTCGGCAGGTGGTCGTCGGGCGACCGCACATCGGCATAGGGCCGCAGCGCAGCGAGCAGCTCGACCACCCGCTCGTCCCGTCCGAGCACCGGCAGCACCTCGAGGAGCGGCCGGGTCATCGGACGCCAACCAGCGTTTCGACGACGGCATCCCAGCTGAGGTCGGCGACCCGCTTGCGGCCTTCCTCTCCCATCCGGAACGCGAGCGAGGGGTCGGCGCGCAGGCGGTCGATGGCCTCCCCGATCGCCTCCGGGGTGCCGTCTGTGACGTAGCCCGTGACCCCGTCCTCGACCCACTCGAGGACACCGCCCGCGTCGTGGGCGGTGATGACCGGCTTGCCCGCGAAGAACGCTTGCAACGTCACGTAGCCGTAGTCCTCGTCGAACGGCGTGTAGAGCACCGCGAGGCAGCCGGCGTAGTGCTCGATGAGCGCGTCGTCGTCGATGAAGCCGGGCAGCTCGAGCTTGGTCGCGGTCCCGGCGCGGCTCGCAGCGGCGGCCAGCGCCGGTGCGAGGGACCCCTCCCCGGCCAGGACCATGCGTGTGTCGCTGCGCACGTAGCGCAGCGCGTCGACGAGGCGGTCGGGGCGCTTGTTCGACTCGAGCCGCAGCGCGGAGAAGACGTAGTCACTCGGTGGGCCAGTCCGGAGCCGGTCAGCGAGCGGCGGAGGGTGGTACAACGGCTCGGCTGGCAGCCCGTTGTAGCGGGCGAGGCGATCGGCGACGACGTGCGAGGTCGTGAACAGGCGCTCGGCCTCCTCCAGCGCGCTGTCGTCCCAGTCGACCAGCAACCGCTGCGCCTCGAGCGCGTCTGGTTCGAGTCCGAAGTCGCTCCACGTGCTCTCCGACGCGTCGTAGGCGGCGCGGTGCTGGTGGAAGAGCCACACGACCTTCCGCGGGTGGCGCACGAAGTACGACGGGAAGTTGGTTGCGATCACGAGGTCGGCCTCGACCGGCGCCAGGCGCCATGCCAGCGCGGCATCGAAGATCGCGCTCTTGCTCCATGCCGTCGGGAGCCGGACCAGCTCGGCCTCGTGGCCGCAGGCGCGCAGGGCGTCGACGAGGTTCTCCATGTGCAGCTCGGCGCCGCCGCGCATGAACGGCACCTGCGCGCCACACACCGCGATCCTCACCGGACCGCTCCGACGAGGCGTGCCGCGAGGTAGGCGTCGGTGGGCAGCAGCGTCTGCACGGCGACCCCGGCTTGACTCGAGCTAGACACGGCCAGCTCGTCGGACGCGGCGAACACCGCGCCCGCGCTCCGTAGCGCGACCGGGTCGACGTCGCCGTCCTCGAGCAGCCACACGACCTTTCGCCGGTGGCGGGCATGGACGGCGGGGCGCCCGATCGCCACCGCGAGGTCACCCGCGATCGGGGCCAGCCGCCATGCGAGGGTGGCGCCGAGGCGGCCGTCGTCGGTCGATCCGGTCGGGATGCGGATCTCCTCCACCGCATGCCCGTCGGCGCGGAGCGCAGCGCCGACGCGGGCCACGACATCGTCGAGGTCGGTAGGGGAGAACGGCGTCCACCCGGCGCACAGGGCGATGTCCATGGGAGACCGGCAGGTTAGTAGCGGACGCGGCGACGGCTATCGTCGGCACGGTCATGAGCCCCCACGGACGCATCGGCCTGGT
>CAYSAC010000658.1:0-1671 GCA_964428815.1 uncultured Acidimicrobiaceae bacterium
CCTGGCCGGGCTCGTCGTGCTCACCCGCACGCCCGTGCGCGTCGCTGCCGATCGCACCGCCGCCGGCGTCGCGCCCCTCCACCACGCCCTCCGCCGCGGCTACCAGGCGTTGTTCACATTGGGCGGCACCCTCGACCTGACTGGCGACGAACCGGTCCTGTTCGATCAGGACGCGGCTGGCGACGACAGGCCAACCCGCAAGCAGCGGCCCCGAGGGCCGAAGCTGATCCTGCCCGACGACGCCGACGACGCGCCGACGGAGGTGAGCCAGCTCGAGATCGACCTCGGCCCCGCGGCGAAGGGCTCACCCTGGAAGCTGCCGACGATGCAGCTCCTCGAGCGCTCTGGCGCGCAGGACGTCGACCAGCGCGCCGTCGAGGAGGCGGGCCGCGTGCTCGAGCGGGCGCTCGCCGACCACGGCGTCGAGACCCGCCTCGTCGGCATGGTCGTCGGCCCGACCGTCACCCGCTACGAGCTCGAGCTCGGACCGGGCGTCAAGGTCGCCCGCGTCACCAGCCTTCACAAGGACATCGCGTACGCGATGGCGTCGCCCGACGTTCGGATCCTCGCCCCCATCCCCGGCCGGCAGGCCATCGGCGTCGAGGTGCCCAACGCCGACCGCCACCTCGTCGCGCTGGGCGACATCCTGAGGAGCGACGAGGCTCGGCGGGCGAAGCACCCGCTCGAGGTCGCCATCGGCCGCGACATCAACGGCAAGGCGGTGCTGCTGAACCTCGCGGCGATGCCGCACCTCCTCATCGCCGGCGCGACCGGCGCGGGCAAGTCCTCCTGCCTCAACACGCTGCTCACGTCGATCCTCATGCGCTCGACGCCTGAGCAGGTGCGGATGATCCTCGTCGACCCCAAGCGGGTCGAGATGGGCCAGTACGACCGCTTGCCGCACCTGCTCACCCAGGTCGTCACCAACCCGAAGAAGGCGGCGAACGCACTGGCCTGGGCGGTGAAGGAGATGGAGCGCCGCTATGACCTGTTGTCCGAGGTCGGTGTGCGCGACATCACCGGTTACAACGCCGCCTTTGACCGCGGTGACCTCAAGGCCGAGCCGGGCACCGACCGCGAGTTCCCGCGGCTGCCTTTCATCCTCGTGGTGGTGGACGAGCTCTCTGACCTGATGATGGTCGCGGCCCGCGATGTCGAGGACTCGATCTGCCGGCTCGCGCAGATGGCCCGCGCCGTCGGCATCCACCTCGTCATCGCCACGCAACGGCCCTCTGTCAACGTCATCACCGGCGTGATCAAGGCCAACGTTCCGGCTCGCCTGGCGTTCGCGGTGTCGAGCGTGACCGATAGCCGCGTCATCCTCGACCAAGGCGGCGCGGAGCGGCTGATCGGCAAGGGCGACATGCTGCTCCTCGGTCCCGCGTCGAGCGTGCCCCGCCGCATCCAGGGCGCGTGGGTGACCGAGGACGAGGTCCGCAAGGTCGTCGGTGTGTGGAAGCGGCAAGCGCCGGAGGTCACCTTCGACGCGGCCGTCCAGGGGACCGGCGAGGAGCACCACAGCGGCCTCGGCATCGGCATCGGCTCGAGCGGCGGCGGCGATGACGACGAGGACCTCATGCTCCAGGCGATGGAGCTCATCGTGCGCAGCCAGCTCGGCTCCACGTCGATGCTGCAGCGCAAGCTCAAGGTCGGCTTCGCGCGCGCCGGCCG
>CAYSAC010000659.1:0-1670 GCA_964428815.1 uncultured Acidimicrobiaceae bacterium
AGCGGCGCGCCGCGGTTGCCGCGGTCGTGGCCACGACGCCGCGGTTCCTCGACGGCTGGGCGAGGCTCGGCGAGCTGGCGCGCGACGACATCGAGGCCTACGCCGCCTTCCGGGTCGGCTACCACCGCGGGCTCGACCGGCTGCGGCAGAACGGCTGGCGCGGCAGCGGCTTCGTCCGCTGGACCCACGAGGAGAACCGGGGCTTCCTGCGGGCCCTCGCCGGGCTCCAGCGCTGCGCGCAGGCCATCGGCGAGCACGACGAGGCCGAGCGCTGCGCCCTGTTCCTCCGCCAGCTCGACCCTGACTGGCCGGTCGTCGAGCACCGATGAACCGCGCGCGCGGCAGCCGGTGGCTCGCCGTTGTGCTCGCGTGCGCGCTCGTCGCGGCCGGCTGTGGCGAGAACGCCGTGACGACGGAGGGCGACGGCGCCGCTGCCGGCGGCGACGCCATCGACACGACCGTCGCGGGCGGCGAGTCAGGCACGACCGCCCCGGCCCCGTCCCAAGGTGGACAGGACCCGGCGGGGGAGGGTGGGGCGACGCATCCACCCGAGGTCGAGGTGTCCGACCCACCGGCTACGGGACCACCGGCGACGGTCAGCGGCAACGTGGACGTCGGCCAGCTCGGCCCGTTCATACTACGACCGGACCAGGGCTCGCGGATCGTGGTCGAGCTCTCGGCCCAGGACGGCGCCGCTCCCGGCTCGGGCACGCTCAGCCACCTCACGGCGGTGCTCCGCGACGTGAGCGGCAAGCAGGTGGCCGTCGACGGTCGAAGGTCCGTCGCCGGCGGCGCGACCAGCTGGACCGCCGGCGAGCTACGCCAGCTGGCGGACGACCTCGCGCGCACCGGGCAGGGCGACGGCACCGCGGTGATCCGGCTGCTGTTCCTCCACGGCGACCTCGATGGCGACGACTCGGTGCTCGGCGTCGCCGTGCGGGGCGATGTGGCCGCGGTCTTCGTTGACCGCGTTCGCGCCAGCGCGGGCGTGTTGGCCAGTCCGGCCTTGCTCGAGGATGCCGTGACCGTCCACGAGGTCGGGCACATCCTCGGGCTCGTCGATCTCGTCCTCTCGACCGGACGGGCCGACCCGGAGCACCCCGGCCACTCGCGCAGCACCGGATCGGTCATGTACTGGGCGGTCGAGTCGAGCCTCGTCACCCAGCTGCTCGGCGGCGGCCCCCCGCGCGACTTCGATGGCGCCGACCTCACCGACCTCCGGACCATCCGGGGTGGCTGACCTCCACGGTGCCGTCCTGGCTGGCGGGGCCAGCCGCCGGATGGGACGCGACAAGGCGCTGCTGCCCGTGGACGGCGGCGCGCTCGTCGAGCGGGCCGTGGCCGCGCTGCTCGACGCGGGGGCCGCGAGCGTCGTGGTGGTCGGCGGTGACCGGAGCGCGCTCGCCGGGCTCGGGCTGGAGGTGATCGCCGACGACCACCCGGGCGAGGGACCCCTCGGCGGCATCCTCACCGCCCTGCGCCACTGTGCTGGTGCGGAGGCGGTCGTCATCCTGCCATGCGACCTGGTCTGCCCGTCCGGCGCAGCAGTGCGCGACGTCGTCGACGCGCTCGACGCGACGTCGGCCGACGTGGTCGTGCCGGTCGTCGAGGACCAGGCCGAGTGGCTGCACGCGGCATGGCGTCCCACGGCCCTCGCCGGGCTGCGCGCG
>CAYSAC010000660.1:0-1668 GCA_964428815.1 uncultured Acidimicrobiaceae bacterium
GACCCCCGCATCGACGAGGTCCGCATCCTGCGCCCGCAGGAGATCCCGGTGTACGTCGCCGAGGGGCTGTTCGACCTCGGCATCACCGGCCGGGACTGGGTCGAGGAGACCTCCAGCGACGTCGTCAGCCTCGGGCAGCTGCACTACTCGAAGGCGACGACCAACCCGTTCCGCATTGTCGTTGCCGTGCACCGGGACTCGCCGTTCGAGCGGGTCGAAGACCTGCCGCAGGACCTGAAGGTGTCAAGCGAGTACCCGGAGCTGACGCGCCGGTTCTTCGAGAAGAAGGGCATCGCCGCCGACATTCGCCTGTCCTACGGGGCGACCGAGGCCAAGGTGCCCGACATCGTCGACTGCATCGTGGACGGCACCGAGACCGGCCGCGCGCTGCGCGCCGCCGGGCTCAAGGTGATCGACACCATCCTCACGTCCTACACCGAGCTCATCGCCAACCCCGTCAGCGCCCAGGATGCCGACAAGGCCCACGCCATGGCCCAGATCCGCACGCTGCTCGACGGCACGCTCGAAGCGCGCGGCAAGGTGCTGGTGAAGCTCAACGTCGGTGACGCCGACCTCGACCGCGTCATCGAGATCCTCCCGTCGATGAAGGCACCGACCGTGGCCAAGCTCTTCGGCGACGGCGGGTATGCCGTCGAGGCCGTCGTGCTCAAGGCGGAGATCAACACGCTCATCCCCGCCCTCAAGGACGTTGGCGCGAGCGACATCATCGAGCTCCCGCTGTCCAAGATCGTCCATTGACATGGCGCCACTCGCTGCGCTCGCCGGCGCGTCTCGGCTGCTCGCTGGCGCTCCCGACGCCGACTTCGCAAGAGCGCTGCGGTGATCTCGAGCGAGACCGGCACGGTCACCGAGTTCGACGAGGCCCGTGGCCTGGGCACCATCACCGCAGGCGACGGCACCGCGCTCCCGTTCCACTGCGCCGCCATCGCCGACGGCACGCGCACCATCGCGGTCGGCGCGGCGGTGACCTACGAGGTCCGCCCCGCCGGGATGGGCCGCTGGGAGGCCAACGCCATCCGGCTCAAACCGAGACGGTGAGCCAGTCGGGGCCGGCGGCGAGGAGCTTTGTGATCGACTCGGCCGGCCGTGGCCGCGCGAAGTGGTACCCCTGGGCGATGTCGCAGTCGAGCTCGCGCAGCTCGATGAGATGGTGCGCGGTCTCGACGCCCTCGGCGACCGTCGTCAGGTTGAGTGCGCGGCCCATGTGGACGACGGCTTGCACGATGGCGGAGTCCTCCGGGTCATGGCCGAGACCACTGACGAAGGACTGGTCGACCTTCAAGATGTCCACCGGGAAGCGGCGCAGGTAGCTCAGCGAGGAGTAGCCGGTGCCGAAGTCGTCGACCGCCAGCCGCACGCCGAGGGCCTTGAGCCGGCGCAGCGTCGCGACGGTCACGTCGACGTCGTCCATGAGGATGCTCTCGGTGATCTCGAGGCAGATGTCGGCAGGGTCCGCGCCTGTCTCGTTGAGCGTGGCCGCGACCGACTCGAGGAAGTCGTCCTGCCCGAACTGGCGGGCCGAGAGGTTGATCGCGACGCTGGGCGACCGCTCGCCGAACTGGGCGCGCCATCGGGCGCATTGGGTCATGCCTTCGCGCAGCACCCACGCGCCGATCTCGAGGATGAGGTTGCTCGTCTCGGCGACCG
>CAYSAC010000661.1:0-1666 GCA_964428815.1 uncultured Acidimicrobiaceae bacterium
GGAGCCGACGACGCAGTCGTAGCCTTGCCCTACCGCAAGGAGGAGCGACGCAGCCGGCGGCGTCACTGGCCGACGAGACACCTGGCCAATCCGGCGACGGATCACTAATGCCCGCGGCGCCCAACCTCAGCATCACGATCGGCGGCACGACCGTGGCGCCCGGACGCCGCGAGACGATCGAGATCCCCGTCGCTCGGCTGCCGACGGTGACCCAGCTGTCGCTGCCGGTCATGGTCGTCAACGGTTCGAAAACAGGTCCCCGCGTCTGGTTGAGCGCGGTCCTGCACGGCGACGAGCTCAACGGGCTCGAGATCATCCGCCAGGTGCTGGCCGACCTGCGGCCGCGGTCGCTGGCCGGCGCGGTCGTGGCCGCGCCGATCGTCAACGTCTTCGGCATGCTCAACGAGAGTCGCTACCTGCCGGACCGGCGCGACCTGAACCGCAGCTTCCCTGGCTCGACGCGCGGCTCGCTGGCGGCTCGCCTCGCGGACCTCTTCATGTCCGAGATCGTCGACGGCTCCGACGTCGGCATCGACCTGCACACCGGAAGCGACCACCGCTTCAACCTGCCGCAGGTGCGGGGCGACCTCGACCAGCCGGAGATCCTCCGGCTAGCAGAGGCGTTCGCGGCGCCGGTGAGCGTGCACTCGACGGGGCGCGACGGGTCGCTGCGAGAGGCGAGCCAGAAGCGCGGCATCCCCGTCATCGTGTTCGAGGGCGGCGAGGCCCACCGCTTCAACGAGCGAGCCATCGAGGCCGGCGTCGCCGGCGTGCGGCGCGTGCTGGCCGCGCTGGACATGGCGCCGGCCGACGATGTCGCACCGCCTCGTCCCACCCGCGTCATCCGCCACACGCAGTGGTTGCGCGCTCGGCGCAGCGGCATCTTCCGGTCGCCGGTCCGCGCTGGTCAGGAGGTCGCCAAAGGCGAGGTGCTCGGGCTCATCTCCGATGCCTTCGGCGGCGCGAGGGCGACGGTGCGCGCGCCGTTCACCGGCATCGTCATCGGGCACACCCAGCACCCGCTCGTGAACCGCGGCGACGCGCTCATCCACCTCGCCGACCCCGATCCCACCGCGACCGGCAAGGTCGCCCGCTCCCCGTACTGACGTTCTTGCGGCAGCTGTCGACGGTCTTCGTCGATATCTGCCGCAGGAACGCGGTTAGAGGGTGATCGGCACCTCGACCGGCGCGCGGCCGAGGACGCTGCGCCACTCGACCGCCCACGGGTCGGCCGCGGGTGCGACCCCGGGGCCGAGGGCGGCGAGACCGGCGACGGCCTCGGCGAGGGTCAGCCGGGCGAGGGCGGCACCGAGGCAGAAGTGGGGGCCGGCGCCGAAGCTGAGCAGCCGGGGCGCGTCGGGACGGTCGAAGCGACCGAGATCGAGCTGGTCGGGCTCGTCCCACACGCCGGGTTCGCGGTTGGCGGCCGCGGTCGAGAGGATCAGGATCGCTCCCTCCGCGAACGTCACGTCCCCGACGTCAATCGGCTCGGTGCAAGTGCGGGGCACGCCGACGATGGCCGGTTCGAAGCGGATGAGCTCCTCGACGACGGTGTCCGACCGGGCCGGGTCATCGCGCAGCTGCGCGGCGGCGTCAGGGTGGCGGACGAGGGTGAGCATGGCGCAGGCGAGCTGGCTCGCGGTCGTGTCGTGCCCGCCGACGATGA
>CAYSAC010000662.1:0-1657 GCA_964428815.1 uncultured Acidimicrobiaceae bacterium
TTGGAGCTCGTGTTGTCGCGACGGTCACGGTTCACGAGGCAGCGCGGGGTCGACGCTCCTTTACCTCGACATCGACGTCGCAGCCGAGCAGGTACAGCAGCGCCATCAACTGTCGCAGCGACTTGGTGTAGTTCGTCGGGTCGAGGAGACGGTAGAGCTGTGTCGGCGACGTGCCGAGGGAGCGAGCGACCTCGCGAGCGGACAGACCTGAGGCTTCGAAGCGAGCGCGGGCTTGCTGGCTGAGCCGGTACAGCGCGAGGTCGGCCATGTACGCGGGGTCCTCGTTGTACTCGAGTACCGAGTCGATGTGCACACTGCCCTCGACGCCCGAGGCGAGCCGGTAGGTGAAGCCTTCACGCCCGAGTTCGGGGTCGACGAACACTTCCGACACCCGATCGTCGCTCGAGGGAGCCGGGTCGGTCTTGGCGTAGGGGAACACGAGTGTCTGTCGCCGCGTCTGTACCTCAAACAGGTGTCGCCGGTTGTTCGCAGTCACGGTCTGGATCTTCATAGCTTCCCCTCTAGCACCAGCTCCCGTAGGAGCCGTTCGATGCGCGCGGTCGCTCGTCCCTTCATCGCTTGCCAGTTGTCGAGGTCCCACTTCACGACAAGCTTCCCGTCTCGGTAGACGTGCACGTGCTTTGGACTGTGGTCGCCGATCCAGGCGAGGAAGATGTAGCCGCCTCGCCTGATCTTCGGCATCTACAGATGTTACCGTGTACGGTAACATCTGTCGAGAACACGACACGCCGACCTCGAAGCTCGACCGAGCAAAAGTGCACCATCACGTCCAGCGCGAGATGCGCGGCCGCTCCCGTGACCGGGTTGACCGATCCGGGCCAGCTTGCCGTCATCGAGACTATGATGCAGTTTCATGGTTTCCCATGATCTTGCAGGAACCCGGGTACTCGAAGGCGAAACACCCGACGTGGCGCTGTTGGGGACGGGCTTCGCGGGCACTGCTCGACGCGCGTGAGCGCCGCCCAGGCGTTCTCGCCTCTGGTCATCTCGCTGGAGATGGACTCTGCCGACGGCGCCGCCAAGCTGCGGGCGACCCGTGCTTGCCTCGACGAGGTCTCCGGATGACTGGTCTGCTGCTCGCGCTCGTCGCAGCAGCCGGGACGTACCTCCTCTACACGAGCGTCACCCTCGGCTGGCGAGGCCTGGGAATCGGTCCGACGACGACCAAGGAGGCGCCCTCCCGTCAGCGCCATCGGGAGTGGCTGGTCCAGGCCGGGCTGGGCGAGATCCAACTGTCGGAGTTCGCGGCGGTGATGGCCGCGCTCTTCGTCGTCGGCGCCGCGCTCGCGTTCGCGATCTTCGGGGGACCGCTCCCCGCTGGCGTCGCTGGCCTCTTCGCCGCGTCCTTCCCGCTCGCCAGCTATCGCATCCGCCGGCAGAACCGCCGCGCGGCGGCGCAGGAGGCCTGGCCCCGGATGCTGGAGGAGCTCCGCATATTGACCGGGTCGCTGGGCCGCTCGATCCCCCAGGCGCTCTTCGAGATCGGACGGCGAGCGCCCATCGAGCTCCGTCCCGCATTCGAAGCGGCGCACCGCGAGTGGTTGTTGTCGACGGACTTCGCGCGCACCCTGACCACCCTGAAGACGGGTCTCGCCGATCCAACCGCTGACGCGGCGTGCGAGACCTTGCTCGTCGC
>CAYSAC010000663.1:0-1656 GCA_964428815.1 uncultured Acidimicrobiaceae bacterium
TTGAGCATCTTCTTGTGCTTCTTCTTGCGCATGCGCTTCCGGCGCTTCTTGATCAACGATCCCATGAGGGGAGCCACCGTAGCGGTGCCGCCCCGACCGGCACCAGCCCGGTGCGTATCCTCAGGGTGAACCAGTCGGGGGTCGTCCAACGGCAGGACAACGGCCTTTGGTGCCGTGAATGAGGGTTCGATTCCTTCCCCCCGAGCATGACCGAACGATCGCTCTCCGCCGTTGTGCTGGCCGCCGGGGAAGGCACGCGCATGCGCTCGACCAGGCCAAAGCCGCTCCACCTCCTGTGCGGGCGGGCCATGGTCCTTTACGTGCTCGACGCGCTGTCGAGCTCGGAGGTCGACCGGGCGGTGATCGTCGTCGGCCACGGGTCCGACCAGGTCACCAAGAAGCTCACCGAGGACGGCGGCACGGTCCCGCTCGAGTTCGTCGAGCAGCGCGTGCAGCGCGGCACCGGCGATGCGGTCGCGGTCGGCCTGACCGGGCTGGCCGACGACGACGACGCCGACGGCGGCGACGTGCTCGTCCTGCCCGGTGACACGCCCCTCCTGCGACCGGAGACGGTGGCCCGCGTCATCACCGAACACCGCATGTCCGGCGCGGCCGGCACGGTCCTGACCGCGCACTTCGACGACCCGACCGGCTACGGCCGCATCGTGCGCAACAAGGACGGTCGAGTGTCCGGCATCGTCGAGCAGGCCGACGCCACGCCGGACGAGGCCGCGATCGACGAGATCAACACCGGCATCTTCTGCTTCCGCCGCAACCTGCTGGCGCCCGCGCTGCGGCTCATCCGGCCCGACAACGCGCAAGGCGAGTACTACTTCACCGACGTCATCGCCGTGCTCGCCGACGCCGGTCACCCGGTGGTGGCGGTGGAGGCCGACGACCCCGACGAGACCCACGGCATCAACGACCGCTTGCAGCTGGCGCGGGCCGAGGCCGAGCTGCGCCGCCGCACGAACGACCGGTGGCTTGGCCTCGGCGTCACGATGATCGATCCGAGCCAGACCTACATCGACCGGACCGTCGAGCTGGCCTCCGACGTGACGCTCTTCCCTGGCACGATCCTGCAGGGCGCGACGTCGATCGGCGCCGGCGCGGAGATCGGCCCTGACACCCGGCTCGTCGACTGCACGGTCGGCGCTCGCGCCGTCGTGGAGCAGACCGTCGGCCGCCACGCCGAGATCGGCGACGACGCGGTCGTAGGCCCCTACGCCGCGCTCAGCCCTGGCGCGCGTGTGTCGCCCGGAGCACGCACCGGGCCGTTCTACACTGCCGGCACGGGCGACGGGTGAGGGGCCGCATGGAGCTGGTGACGAAGAAGACGCTGCACCTCCTCAGCGGGCGGGCCAACCTGCCACTGGCGGAGGAGATCGCGGCGGCGCTCGGCGAGCATCTGGGTGAGGCCAACGTGTCGGAGTTCGCCAACGGCGAGATCCACTGCCGGTTCGGCGAGTCGATCCGCGGCGCGGACGTCTTCATCATCCAGAGCCATTGCAGCAACGGCGACATGTCGGTCAACGACGCGATCATGGAGCACCTGATCATGGTCGACGCCGCCCGCCGCGGATCGGCCAAGCGCATCACCGCGGTGGCGCCGATCTTCGGCTACGCCCGCCAGGACCGGAAGGCCGAGGGCCGCGA
>CAYSAC010000664.1:0-1653 GCA_964428815.1 uncultured Acidimicrobiaceae bacterium
CCCGGTCCACGGCAGCGCCGACCTGTGCCGGGCCGCCCGCCGCGCGGCGGCGACCGCGACATCGGCCAGGCGGTCGTGGCCGGGGTCATCCTCGCCGCCGTCGCCCTGTTCCTGTTCAAGATGGGCCCGACGCCGGCCATGTTCATCGTCGTGCCGGTGATCCTCGCCGCCGCCGCCGAGCTCTTCTCCGCGCTGCGCCGTGCCGGCTACCAGCCGATCGCGCTGCTCGGCCTGGTCGCGACCGCCGGCCTCGTCGTCGGGGCCTACCACCGCGGGGAGGCGGCGCTGCCGGTCGTGCTGTTCCTCTCGGTGGTCTTCGGCCTCGTCTGGTTCCTGCTCGGAGTGGAGACCGATTCGCCGGTGCTCAACGTCGGCGCCACGTTGCTCGGCATCCTCTGGGTCGGCATGTTCGGCAGCTACGCCGCGCTCATGCTGCGCGCGCCCGACGGCGTCGGGCTGCTGCTCGGTGCCATCGTCGGCACCGTCGCCTATGACGTCGGCGGGCTCTTCGTCGGTCGCAACGCCGGCAGCACGCCCCTGTCGGCGGCCAGCCCCAACAAGACCCGCGAGGGACTGGTCGGCGGCATGCTCGTTGCCGTCGTGGCGTCGCTTGTGTTCGCGTCGATCCTGAAGGTCGACCCGTTCACGACGTTCTCCGAGGGCCTCAAGCTCGGCCTCGTCGTGGCCGTCGTCGCCCCGATCGGCGACCTGTGCGAGTCGCTCGTCAAGCGCGACCTCGGCATCAAGGACATGGGCACGATCCTCCCCGGCCACGGCGGCTTCCTCGACCGCTTCGACGGCCTCCTCTTCGTCCTTCCGGCCGTGTACTACCTCGCCCGCCTGAACGACTTCTTCCTCGGCTGAGCCCCCACCCCCACGCCGTTCTGGCGGTGAAAATCGACCACGGGTGGTCGAATTCCACCGCCAGTTCGATCGGTTGGGGTCCAGATAGCCTTTCGGGATGGCAGTCACCACCGTCGCCCTCGCGGGGTCGACGGGGTCCATCGGCACCCAGACCCTCGATGTCGTGCGGGCCGAGCCCGAGCGGTTCGAGGTCGTCGCCCTCGGTGCCGCCTCCTCGGTGGAGGCATTGGCAGCCCAAGCGCGTGAGCTGGCGCCGAAGGTCGTCGCCATCGCGGATGCCAGCCGCGCCGCCGAGCTCGAGGCCGCGGTCCCTGCTGGCACCGAGGTCGTCGCCGGTCCCGACGCGCTGGCCGCGATCGCGGGTGTGGCCGACGTGTGCGTCAACGGTGTCGTCGGCTTCGCCGGGCTCCCCGTGACGCTCGCCGCGCTGGGCGCGGGCAAGCGGCTCGCACTCGCGAACAAGGAGTCGCTGATCGCCGCCGGCCCGGTCGTCCAGCGCGCTCGGCAGACCCGCGGCGCCGAGCTGGTGCCGGTCGACAGCGAGCACTGCGCGGTCCACCAATGCCTGCGCGCCAACGACCATCACGAGCGCCTCGCCCGCATCGTCCTCACGGCGAGCGGCGGGCCGTTCCGGGGCCGCACGCGCCGCGACCTCGAATCGGTCACCGTCGAGGATGCGCTCGCCCATCCGACCTGGTCGATGGGGCCGAAGATCACGGTGGACTCCTCGACGCTCATGAACAAGGGCCTCGAGGTGATCGAGGCCCACGAGCTGTTCAGCGCGAGCTA
>CAYSAC010000665.1:0-1645 GCA_964428815.1 uncultured Acidimicrobiaceae bacterium
TTCCGGGCAAGTTACCGGCAGGTAGTGCCCTGCCCGCTTGTGCACGCACGCACAATCGTTCTGGTGTGCGTTGGCGCGCTTGGAGCGGTCTAACGCACGCCAGAACGCTGGATGCCGAGGCGGCGCTCCGCTTCGGCCACGGCGCGGCTGCGGTAGGCGGCGAGGGCCGCGATCACACCTGTGAGGAGCGCAAGTCGACGCATGGCCCAACGCTACGTGCCCGGGGCGGGACTTGAACCCGCACGCCCCGAAGGGCAGAAGCTTTTGAGGCTCCCGTGTCTGCCGATTCCACCACCCGGGCGTCACGGCAGCGTACGCGACCGCTACTCGACGAGCTGGGGCATGCGGCAGCGCAGCTCGAACTCGCGGACGTCCGCGCCGGCGAGGCTGACGCCGGCGGCCTTCAGGAGGGGGTCGAACACCTTGCCGTTGAGCTGGGTGAAGAGGGTGCTGGTGGCGATGAGGACGGGCGACTGCAGGGCGAGGGTCGTCCCGAGGTTCGCCCCACCGACGCCTCCAAACGCGCGTTGCCAAGCGACCGGCGGCGGGTTGGGGTTGGGGTTGGGCAGGAAGGTGAGGTCGTCGCTGCCGCCGCCGAGGCTGACGTCGGCATTGCTGGTGATCACGCCGCTGATCACGCCGGGGACGACGTTCAGCGTGAGGGCGGCGAGGTCCGCAGTCGTCCCGATGCGGACCCTGACCGCGCTGGTGTCGACGTGGGCGTCGGCCTCGCTGTTGCTGAGCGGCTCGCGGCAGTCGGTGCGGGTGACGTAGGCGTCAGCCCGAGCCGACTCGAGGATGAGCGGAAGGGTGAACCCTGGGATCGCGGGAACGAGGATGACGCCCAAAAGTCCGAGAACGGCAGGTGTGCCCCCGACGGTGAGGGTGAACGCGAACCGCACCTGCGCGGTGGACACGCACTCGGGATCGTTGCCGGCTGCGCACGGGCCGGGAGTGCTGCGGTTCGACAGGAACTTGGACTGCGCGGCCTCGATCGTCGCCATCGCGACGTTGGACATCACGGCCCCGGGGATGCCGACGTCGAACCCGAACGTGATGAAGTTGGCGCCGTTGACCGCGCTGGCGCCACCAGTGAGGAGGCTGAGCACGCTGATGCTCGTGTCAGCCGCGCTGCTGCCGCCCTGGGTCGCGCCGGCCGATCCGAACGAGCTGCCGAGCTGCATGCCGGCGTTGTTGTCCGCGCCCAAGCGCGTCTGCAGGGTCCGCAGGCGCCCGGCGGCGGCGACGCTGTTGGCGTCACCCTGCGCCTCCAGGACCGCGACCGAGGCGTCGAAGAACTGTCCGACTGTGATCGTCCCCGCGAACGCCTCCTCTGGCGACGCGAAGCCGAGCTCGGTGGCGAAGCGGCCGAGGTCGATGTCGGCAGCCGCGAGTCCCTGGTAGCTGATGAGGTCGGCGGAGCAGCTCGAGGCAGGCAGCGCGCCCGTGTTGCCGAGCTGGCGCGCGAGGCGACGGGTGAGCGCGTCGATGAACCGGTTCCCGCTGGCTTCGGGCGCGGGAACGACCAGGGAGCAATTGTCCGACAGGCCGGCGGCGACCGAGCCGACCTCGAGCCACACCTTCGGGACGCGGCGGCCGACGGCGTCCCTGGTGACGGTGCGGTCGCCCGGCTGGAAGAAGTACT
>CAYSAC010000666.1:0-1644 GCA_964428815.1 uncultured Acidimicrobiaceae bacterium
CGCTCGCTCATGGGCGGGAGTGTGTCATGCAACGGGCGCGCCCCGCCTGGCGGTCTCAGCGGCCGCTGACGCGAGGTCGGTCGGGTAGGAGCGCGCTGCGAGCAGCATGACGAGGCCGCCGATGGCGTAGAGCGGCGTGACCATGGCCAGCGCCCTTGGCAGGTCGAAGGCATCCGCGAGGAGGCCGACCACCAAGGGGGCGAGCGCGGCGAGGGCGCGCACGATCGAGCGGATCGCGGCGGCTCGGCCTCGCAGCGCCGCCGGCACGACGTCTGACATCAGCGCTTCGCTCGGCGCGATGGGTGTGGTGAGGAAGAGGCTCCCGAAGAAGAGGAGCACGGCCGCGACGGGCAGGGACTTGGTGAGGAACCCGGGCAGGAAGAACACGCTCGCGAGCACCGACGAGATGGCGGTGACGTACACGCGGGCGTTGACGATGCCACGCCGGAGCAACCAGTCCGCGACCTCACCGCCGGCCAGCAGCCCGATCGCCGCACCAGCGCCGATGACGGGCACGAACGCGCCGGCCTTGGTCGCAGACAGGTCGAAGGACGTCTTGAAGAACTCGATCCCCCACACCTGCAATGCGCCGGACAGGAACGTGGAGATGGTGAGCGACATCACCGCGAACCACATCGAGCGGATGTGGCGCAGCTCGGCGAACACCTGCAACCAGCTCGCGTTGTCGTAGTCGAGGTCGGATCGGCGCGGCGCCGGGAGCTCGAGGTCAGGCTGGATGCCGGGCACGCCGTCGGTCTCGACCCCCGTCGCCGCTTCGTGGTGGAAGGCGCGATCCTGCGCGCCGCGCTCGGGCTCAGGCAGCCGCGTGAGCAGGGCCACGACGATCACGCCGAAGGGGATCCACATCCAGAACGCGGAGCGCCAGCCGAAGTTGTCGACGAGCACGCCCGACAGACCGACGCCGAGCAGTCCGCCCACGATGCCGCCGAGCTGGTAGCGACCCATCATCCGGGCGCGGGTCGCGACGGGGTAGAAGTCCGACATCAGCGAGAAGGCCGCCGGACCGTTGGCCTCGACTGCGCCGACGCCGAGCCGTCCGATGAACAAGAACACGAACCCGGGCGCGATCGCGCCGAGTCCCATGCAGACGGTCCAGACGACGATGGCGATGACGAGCAGCGCCGACCGTCGCCACCGGTCGGCGAGGACGCCGATCGGGATGCCACCGAGCACGCCGACCAGCACCATCGCCGAGGCCAGAGCACCGACGGCCGTGTTGTTCACCCCGAACTCGGCCTTGATGCCGTCCAACGCCTGCGCAAGAGAAAGTCGCTCGCCCTGCTCGAGCATGAGGGTCGACCCGAGCGCGATCACGGGGAAGGCCCCGTAGCGGACCGCCCCTCCTCCCGTGTGCTTCAATGCCCCGAACCTGACGTGAGCGTCAGTCAAGCAGGTGGCGCAGGGAGGGACGAGGTGGCGATCAGTCGGGAGGACGTCGTCGGTCGGTCCACCGGCAAGGCCGTCATCGTCCTCGAGCGGGGACCGCTGACCCGCTTTGCGGAAGCGGTCACCGAGTCGAGCCCGATCTACCGCCGGCGCGACGCCGCCCAGGCCGCGGGCTTCGACGACATCCCCGCGCCGCCGACCTACTTCTTCTCTGCGGCCGAGCACTGGGGCGCGTTC
>CAYSAC010000667.1:0-1643 GCA_964428815.1 uncultured Acidimicrobiaceae bacterium
GCGCCGCGGTGCGCACGCTCGCGACCGGTGAGACCGCGGGAGCGGTGCTCGCCCTCGGCGCCGAGCGCTCGATCCGCAGCGCGCCGCCCGTTGGCGAACCCGTGCGCGCCCACGTCCGCGCCGTCCGCCATGACGTCTCGCGCCTGCTCGACGCGCTGCTCGGTCACGCGATCGTTGTCGAGGGCGGCTGGCAGGAAGCGGTCGACGTCGCGCTCGCCCACCCCGACGCGGTCGTACTGACCCCGGCGGGTGACCGGTTCGGCACCGCGGGTTGGCGCGTCGGTCACGCCAGCACCGGCGCGACCGGCGTCGCGCTCGAAGAAGCACGGGACAAGGCCGCGAGTGCGGCCGAGGTGAGCGAGGCGGCGGAGATCAGCGTGCGCGGCGCGCGGTCGCTGCTCGACGAGGCCCGCCAGCGCGAGGCAGAGCTCAGCCGCAGCCTCGACGAGAACGACGGCCGCCTGTCCGCGACCGCGGACGGCCTGCAGCGCATCGAGGCCGACCGCCGCGACGCCACGACCGAGGCCGACGCGCTGCGCACGCACCATGCCGAGCTGGCTGAGCGGCTCGAGCGGGAGACGGCGCGCGTCACCGAGCTCCAGGTGCTCCTTCCGCTGCTCGAGGCTGAGGAGGCCAACACCGCGGAGCAGGCGCAGGCGATGGCTACCGCGCGCGAACACCTCGACGAGCGCGCTGCCGCGGTCGGCGCGCTGCGCACCGATCTCGAGGTGCGGGCGGCCGGGCTCGACGACCGCCGCCAGTTCCTGCGCCGCCGCCTGACCGAGGTCGAGGAGCGCCTGCAGGGCAACATCGACGCCCGCCGCGAGGCCGAGTCCCGCCGGGTCCAGCTCGACCATCGCCAGGTCGCGGTCGACCGGCTCGCGGCGCTCGTCGTCGATCGCCTCGCCATCGTCGAGACCGAGGTCGCTGACCTCCACGAGCGCCGGCGGCGCCAGTCCGAGGCGCAGCGCGAGGTCGCCGCCCGGCTCGACGGCATGCGACGCGAGCGCACCGATGCGGAGCGCCGTCTCGAGGAGGTCCGCGAGCGGTCCCGGCGGGCCGAGCTCGAGGAGGCCGAGGTCAAGCTCCGCCTTGAGGGCGCGGTGGAGTCCCTGCGTCGTGACCTCAACGTCGAGCCCGACGTGGCGATGGCGGCCGAGCCGCCCGAGCTGGCTGAGGGCGCCACGCCCGCGGCCAGGGCACGCGAGCTGGAGCGCGAGCTGCGCCTCATGGGCCCGATCAACCCGCTCGCGCTCGAAGAGCACGAGGCCCTGACCGAGCGCCACGAGTTCCTGCAGACCCAGCTCGAGGACGTGAAGTCAGGACGGCGCGACCTCGGCAAGGTCATCCGCGCCATCGACGAGGAGATCGTCAACGTCTTCGCCGCCGCGTTTGCCGACGTGTCGGAGAACTTCGAGCGGTTGTTCGAGACCTTGTTCCCCGGGGGCAGCGGTCGCCTCAAGCTCACCGACCCCGACAACCTGCTCGACACCGGCCTCGAGGTCGAGGCCCGCCCGTCCGGCAAGAACGTGCGGAAGCTGTCGCTGCTGTCTGGCGGCGAGCGCTCGCTGACCGCGCTCGCCTTCCTGTTCGCGGTGTTCCGCAGCCGGCCGTCGCCCTTCTACGTGATGGACGAGGTCGAA
>CAYSAC010000668.1:0-1641 GCA_964428815.1 uncultured Acidimicrobiaceae bacterium
GGCGAGGCATGATCCGCCACGGCGCGCAGCTCGCGTTCGCCTACGCGAGGGCGACGGTGCCTCGCATTGCCGTCGTGCTGCGCAAGGCCTACGGGGGCGCGTACATCGTCATGGACTCGCGCTACATGGGCAACGACCTCTACCTCGCGTGGCCGAGTGCTGAGATCGCGGTGATGGGCGCGAAGGGCGCGGTCGAGATCCTCCACCGCCGCGAGCCACCCGAGCGGCGGGCCGAGCTCGAGCTCGAGTACGAGGACCGACTCCTCAACCCCTACGTCGCCGCGGAGCGCGGGTCGGTCGACGCGGTGATCGACCCGGCCGACACGCGCCGCATGGTCGCCGATGGGCTCGAGGTGCTCTCGTCGAAGCAGGAGCGGCTGGTGGCCAGGCGCCACGACAACTCACCCCTGTAGCTGCGACGGGCCTGCGAGCATCGGGCGATGGGCGACACCTACACCTACACCCACGGCCACCACGCGTCGGTGCTGCGCAGCCACACGTGGCGCACGGCCGAGAACTCTGCGGGCTACCTCCTGCCGGCGTTGGCACCAGGCCAGGACCTCCTCGACCTCGGGTGCGGGCCGGGCACCATCACCGTCGACCTCGCAGGGCGCGTCGCGCCGGGTCGGGTGCTCGGCATCGACGCGTCGCCCGAGGTCATCGCGCAGGCCGCAGCGCTGTCCGACGGCGATCGCGTCCGGTTCGAGGTCGGCGACCTCTACGCGCTGCAGCTCCCAGACGCGTCGTTCGACGTCGTGCACGCGCACCAGGTGCTCCAGCACCTGACCGACCCGGTCGCGGCCCTCGTCGAGGCGCGACGCGTCCTCCGTCGCGGAGGCGTGCTTGCGGTCCGCGACAGCGACTACGCCGCCTTCGCATGGGCGCCGGAGGATCCGTTGCTCGACCGCTGGATGGACCTGTACCAAGCCGTGACCGCGCGCAACGGTGCCGAGGCGAACGCCGGCCGGCGGTTGCTCGGCTGGGTGCAGGCCGCGGACTTCCACGACCCGGTTGCGACCAGCTCGACGTGGACCTTCGCCGACACTGACACACGCTTGTGGTGGGGAGGACTCTGGGCCGACCGCGTGCAGCTGTCTTCCTTCGCTGATCAGGCGGTCGCGCATGGGCTGACGACCACCAGCGAGCTCGCCGTCATCGCAGCCGCGTGGCAGCGGTGGGCCCGGTCCCCCGACGGCTGCTTCATCGTCGTGCACGGTGAGGTGCTCGCGAGGGCCTGAGCGCCGAGAACCCAAGCGCCGGGAGCGCAGTACGCTCGGCCGACGTGGCCGACTCCATCACGATCACCGACAACCGCAGCGGCGAGTCGGTGGAGGTCCCGATCGACAACGGCGGCGTCACCGCCGACGCTTGGCGCAAGCTGTTGCCCAACGTCTGGTTCTACGACGAGGCGATGATGGCCACGGCCGTCACGACGAGCGCGATCACCGAGCTCGACGGCGACGCCGGCATCCTGCGCTACCGGGGCTATCCGATCGAACAGCTCGCCGAGCACTCCACCTACCTCGAGGTCGCCTACCTGCTGATCCACGGCGAACTGCCGGACATGGCGCAGAGCACGGCGTGGGCGAAGGAGATCACGTACCACACCTACATCCACGAGAACGTCCGCAAGCGGTTCCT
>CAYSAC010000669.1:0-1639 GCA_964428815.1 uncultured Acidimicrobiaceae bacterium
GCGAACCGACGGACTACGACAGCGCCCGCACGACCGACACCGCGCGCTACGCCGCCTTTTTCCACGCGCTGCTCGATCGGGGCGTGGCGCTGGCGCCGGGGGCGTACGAGGTGCTGTTCCCGGGGATCGCCCACGGCGACGACGTGCTGGACGCGATCGGCGACGCTGCCGAAGCGGCAGCGCTCTCCATCACCCAGTGACCCATCGCCACTAGGAGGCCGCGTGAAGCTCGGGATGATCGGCCTCGGCCGCATGGGCGCCAACATGGCGGAGCGCCTCCGCCGGCACGGCCACGAGGTCGTCGGCTACGACCCGTTCAGCGACAAGACCGACGTCGCGACGATCGACGAGCTCGTCGACGCGCTGGGCCCGCCCGGCGAGCGGATCGCCTGGGTGATGGTGCCCGCCGGCGATCCGACCGACGCCGTGGTGTCCGACCTCGACGCCCGCTTCGCGGCGGGCGATCTGGTGATCGACGGCGGCAACTCCAACTGGAACGACTCCGTGCGCCGAGGCGCGCTCCTCGCGTCGTCGGGCATCGGCTTCGTCGACTCCGGCACGAGCGGCGGGGTCTGGGGTCTGGAGAACGGTTACTGCCTCATGGTCGGCGGCGCACCGGAGCATGTGGCGCGGGCCCAGCCGATCTTCGACGCGCTCGCGCCGGAGGGCGGGTTCGCCCACGTCGGCAAGGTCGGCACCGGCCACTTCACGAAGATGGTCCACAACGGGATCGAGTACGGGCTCATGCAGGCCTACGCCGAGGGCTACGAGATCCTCGACGAGTCGGGGCTCGACATCGACGCCGAGGCCGCGCTGCGCGCGTGGCGCAACGGTAGCGTGGTGCGCTCGTGGCTGCTCGACCTCCTCGTCGCCGCGCTCGAGCGCACGCCTCGTCTCCAGGGCATCAAGGGGGTCGCCGCCGACTCGGGCGAGGGCCGATGGACCGTGAACGAGGCCGTGCGCCTCGGCGTCTCCGCGCCCGTCATCACCGCCGCGCTCTATGCACGGTTCCTCTCCCAGGAGGACAGCTCGACCGCGATGAAGGTCATCGCCGCGCTGCGCAACCAGTTCGGCGGCCACGCCGTCGACATCGAAGAGTGATGGCTGGCCCCCGCAGCGACGCGCTCGTACTCTTCGGCGCGACGGGTGACCTCGCGAAGAAGAGGATCTTCCCCGCCGTCTACGAGATGGAGAAGGGCGGCCACTGCGGCGTGCCGGTCGTCGGCGTTGCCTCCTCAGAGCTGAGCGATGACGAACTCCGCCAGCGGGCTCACGACGCCATCGCGGAGGAGGGTGAGGTCGACGAGCGCGTGTGGTCAGCGCTCGCCGGGCGCTTCAGCTACGTGAGCGGCGACTACCGCGAGGCCGCCACGTTCGACACCCTCGCGAAGCGGCTCGAGGCCACGTTGCACCCGCTCTTCTACCTCGCCATCCCACCTTCGATGTTCGACGACGTCGTGCAGGGACTGCACCGCGTCGGCCTCGCCGAGGGCGCGCGCGTCGTCGTCGAGAAGCCGTTCGGACGCGACCTGGCCTCGGCTCGCGAGCTGAACGAGGTGCTGCACAGCGCCTTTCCGGAGGAGTCGATCTTCCGCATCGACCACTTCCTCGGCAAGGAGTCGGTCGAGAGCCTGCTCGT
>CAYSAC010000670.1:0-1623 GCA_964428815.1 uncultured Acidimicrobiaceae bacterium
CGGGTTGCGCAGGAAGTGCTGGTACGCAGCCTCGGCCCACGGGCTGATGTCGAGCACCTCGTAAGGGCAGGCGCCGGCGAGGTGGCAGCCCTGGACGTTGCGGACGGTGTCGCCGCACGCTTCGCGCGTCGTGAGCCCGACCGCCGCTAGCTCGCGCATGACGTGGGGGATCTGCTCGAGCTGGACGAAGTGGAGCTGGATGTTCTGCCGGGTCGTGATGTGGCCCCAGCCGCGGCTGTAGACCTCCGCGATGTGGGCGCAGGCCTCGAGCTGCTCCGGTGTCATCGAGCCGTACGGGATCTTGACCCGCACCATCTGGTTGTGGCCGCCCTGGCGTTGGCCGTAGATCCCGTTGTTCAGCCGGAAGACGCGGAAGACGTCCTCCTCGAGATCGCCCGCGAGGTACCGGGCCAGCTGGATCTCGAACTTCTCGATGTCCTCGAGAGCGGCGGGGTCGATCTCTCGCTGCTGCAACATGGGTGCCCCCGGGCGATGGCCGAAATCCCGATCAGTCGGATCGGGAATCATCAGTGTTCCAAAACCCGAGCGGTCTGGTCAACATTCCCGGCGGGGGAATTTTCAGCCCTGCAGCAGCTCGGCGACGCGAAACGCCAGGTCGATGGACTGGCGGCCGTTGAGCCGGGGATCGCACATGGTCTCGTAGCGGTCGTCGAGGTGGGCGTCGAGGATCTCCTCGGCACCACCCAAGCACTCGGTGACGTCGTCGCCGGTCAGCTCGACGTGCACGCCGCCGGGCCAGGTGCCCTCGGCCCAGTGGGAGGCGAAGAACCCGGCGATCTCGGCCAGCACGTGGTCGAAGTGGCGGGTCTTCCTGCCGCCCTCGCTCGTGAAGGTGTTGCCGTGCATCGGATCGCACGCCCACACGACCGGGTGCCCGGCGTCGCGCACGGCCGCGAGCAGCGGCGGAAGCGCGGCCTCGACCGCGGTATGGCCCATCCGGGTGATGAGCGTGAGCCGGCCGGGGACGCGGTCGGGGTTGAGCCGCTCGCACAGCGCCAGCACCTCGTCCGGCGTCGCGGTCGGGCCGAGCTTGCAGCCGAGCGGGTTGCCGACGCCGGCGAGGAACTCGACGTGCGCGCCGTCGATCTGGCGCGTGCGCTCGCCGATCCAGAGCATGTGCGCCGAGCAGTCGTACCAGTCGCCCGTGAGCGAGTCCTGCCGGGTGAGGGCCTCCTCGTAGCCGAGCAGCAGCGCCTCGTGGCTCGTGTAGAAGTCGACCTCGTGGAGCTTGGGGTGGCTCTCGGTGTTGATACCGGCGGCCTTCATGAACCGCAGCGCCCGCTCGATGTCGTCGGCCATCCGCTCGTACCGCCGACCCTCGAGGCTGCTGGCGACGAACTCCTGGTTCCACGCGTGGACGCGCGTGAGGTCGGCGAAGCCGCCCTTGGTGAACGCCCGCAGCAGGTTCAGCGTCGCCGCCGCCTGGTGGTAGGCCTGCACGAGCCGCTCGGGGTCGGGCACGCGGGCGGCGGTGGTGGGGGCCTCGCTGTTGACCATGTGGCCCCGGAACGACGGCAGGACGAGGTCGCCGACCAGCTCGGTGTCGGTGGTGCGGGGCTTGGCGAACTGGCCGGCGATGCGCCCCACCTTCAGGGTCGGCAC
>CAYSAC010000671.1:0-1620 GCA_964428815.1 uncultured Acidimicrobiaceae bacterium
GCGGCGTCCTTCTCCTCACCAGGGGCCCCACCCTGCCTGCGTCGTCGTCCTTGCGAGCGGCGCCCAGCCCTCGCCGAGAAGACGACGAACTTACGACTCACGTCACTAGAAGGCGGTTCAGGCGCTGCGGTGTCCAGCGGTCGGCGGCGGCCGCTCGGGTACCCTTCGCCCGATGGAGCCCAGCGGGGAGCGCAAGGACGAGTTCGGCATCGACCTCGACTGGCCGACCGACGAGCTCGCAGGCGAGGGATGGGAAGACGACGCCGACGCGGTCGCGGTGGCGGCCGACGCGGAGGGCACGAGCTGGGCGCTCGAGCCGCTGCCGACCTCGGGACCGATCCTGCCCGCGATCGCGGTGCGGCTCGAGGCGGTCCAGTCCGCGGTCACCGCGCTGTCGACTCGCATCGACGCTCTGGCGAACGCGTCGACCTCGTACCGGTCGCTCATGACCGACCGGATCTCCGAGTACGCCGAGACGGTCAGCCGACTCAGCCGCTCGCAGTCGACCGACCTCGAGGAGTACCGGCACACCACCGAGCGCGTCGTCGCCGAGCTTCGGCGGTCCATCACGGACTCAGAGGAGGCGCTGCACCGGCTCAACACTCGGATGGACGAGGTCGTCGCGGACATCGCCAGCCTCGCCGAGCTCACGCGCACCGCGATCATCGAGGGGCGCGACGCCTCTACAGGCGTCGACAAGGTGACGCGGTCGGTTCGCGAGGGCCTGGAGGGCTTCACCAGCAAGGTCATCGAGCGGCTCGACGTGGTCGGCGACACCATCGCGTCCGACCTCGACGAGGTGCGCAGCGAGGCGGCCGGCCGGCCCGCTGCGATCGAGCCGCGCCGGCGCACCTCCGCGGCGGCAGCCGAGACCCCGGCTGAGATCTCACAGGAGCTCGCTTCGCTGCGCGGCCAGCTCGAGGCGGCATGGGCGGGCACCAGCAGCACGCTCGTCGAGGAGATCGCCGCCGCCCGCGCCGACCTCGCCGAGCTCCGCGATGCCCTAGCGATAGCAGCCGGCGGTGCCGACCCCGCGCTGGCGGACGAGCTGGGGACGCTGCGGGCCGAGATCGCCGCGCTGCGCCGCCGCATGGCGGTCCGGGCCAAGGGCGAGTCGGCTGGGCTCGACGACAGCCAGGTGGAAGCGATCGTGAACGCGGTCGTCAGCCGGCTGAGCGAGGCGTTCGAGTTCGTCGGCGAGGAAGGTCAGTAGCCCTCCGACTCGAACTCACCAAAGAAGTTGGGTCCTAGAGCCCAACTTCTTGACCACATTCGGCGGGGTCACCCGCCGGACGCGTTAGTTGTCCTCGTGCGACATCTCCTCGAGGCACCGGCGGATCTCCGAGGCGCGGAAGCGACGGTGGCCGCCCAGCGTCCGGATCGCGGTGAGCTTGCCCGAGCGTGCCCAACGGGTCACGGTCTTCGGGTTCACACGGAACAGTGCCGCCACCTCGCTGGGAGTGAGCAGGGCCTCGGGTGCGTTGAAATCGTCGTGCATCGCCATGTGTCCTTGTTGGTGCGTTGCAGCCACGCTCGGAGGTGACGGCATGTCCGTTTGCATACGGAACATACGGGTTGGTGCACCGAACGGTCGATAGCCCCAATGGGCCATTTCGGCTG
>CAYSAC010000672.1:0-1612 GCA_964428815.1 uncultured Acidimicrobiaceae bacterium
GGCACGAGGATCTCGATGACGTAGCCGCTCGTCGGCGCGGGGACCTCGGAGTCGACCTTGTCGGTCGACACCTCGAACAGCGGCTCGTCCTCGGCGACCTGGTCGCCGACCTGCTTGAACCACTTGGTGATGGTCCCCTCGGTCACCGTCTCGCCGAGCTGGGGCATCGTGATGTCAGCCATGCAGTCCTCTTCCTGTGAGCGCCATCACGGACTCGCCGAATAGCTCGCTCATGGTGGGGTGCGGCTGGATGAAGTGGGCGACCTCGGCAACGGTCGCCTCCCAGTTGACAGCGAGATAGCCCTGGCCGAGCTGCTCGGTGACCCACGGGCCGACCATGTGCACGCCGACGATCCGGCCGGCCGTCCCGTCGGCGCCCTTCTCGGCGATGATCTTCACGAGCCCGTCGGTCTCGCCGACGATCATGGCGCGGCCGTTGCCGCTGAACTTGTGCTTCGACACGACCACGTCGAGGCCGGCCTCCTTCGCCGACTCCTCGGAGTGGCCCACGAACGCGACCTCCGGGTGGCAGTAGATGCACCACGGCACCTTGCCGTAGTCGACCGGTATCGGGTCCTCGCTCAGGATGTCCTTGATCGCGAGGATGCCCTCCGCGAAGCCGACGTGGGCGAGCTGTGGCGTCGCGACGCAGTCCCCGACCGCCCACACGGCGGGCTCGCCCGTGCGGCAGCGCTCGTCCACCTCGACGAACCCGCGGTCGCTGATCTTGACCTGTGTGCCGTCGAGCCCGAGGTCGTCGGTGTTGGGCTTGCGCCCGACCGACACGACCACCTTGTCGACCTTGATCGTCTCGCCGTCACCAAACCTGACGGTCGTGCCGCCATCACCAGGCTCGTGCCCGGTGACCGCGACGCCGGTCTTCACGTCGATGCCGCGCTTCTTGAAGGAGCGCAGCACGACCTGGGTGACGTCCTTGTCCACGCCGGGCAGGACCTTGGGCAGCGCCTCGAGCACCGTCACCTGCGTGCCCATGTCGCTCATCATCGATGCGAACTCGCAGCCGATGGCCCCGCCGCCGATCACGACCGCGGATGCAGGAAGCGAGGGCATCGACAGCAGCTCGTCGGACGTCATGACGATGTCGCCGTCGACCTCGAAGCCGGGGATGGTCCGCGGCAGCGAGCCCGACGCGATGATCACCGCGTCGCCGGTGAGCTCGACCTCGCCGGAGCTGCCGCCCTCGATCGTGACCCGCTTGCCGGCGTGCAGTCGCCCGTGGCCGTCATAGACGGTGACCTTGCGCCCCTTGAGCAGGCCCTTGAGCCCACCGACGAGCTGGTCGATGACCTTCTGCTTGCGGTCGAGGGTGACGGACCAGTCGACCTCGGGCTGGCCCGCGTCGATGCCGAACTCCTTGGAGCCAGCGATCGTGCGCCGCACGTGCGCGGTCTCGAGCAGCTCCTTGGCCGGGATGCAGCCCACGTGCAGGCAGGTGCCGCCGAGCTTGTTCTTCTCGATCAGCGCGATGCGGAGGTTCGCGGCCGCGCCGTAGAGGGCGGACGCGTAGCCACCGGGGCCGCCGCCGATCACGACGACGTCGAAGTGCTCGGCCGTGGGGACCACCTCCGGGAGAGAACCGATCGGCCTGTCG
>CAYSAC010000673.1:0-1600 GCA_964428815.1 uncultured Acidimicrobiaceae bacterium
GATGGTGCTCGTCCCCGAGGTGGTCGACGCCGTCGCACCGGTGCCCGTGCTCGCGGCCGGCGGCATCGCACGCGGCCGCCAGCTCGCGGCCGGCATGGCGCTCGGCGCAGACGGCGTGTGGTGCGGATCGGTGTGGTTGACCACCGATGAGGCCGAGACGCCACCGGCGGTGAAGGACAAGTTCCTCGCCGCCGGTCTCGGCGACACCGTCAGGTCGCGCTCCATGACCGGCAAGCCGGCGCGGATGCTCCGCACCGCGTGGACCGACGAGTGGGAGCGACCCGACGGGCCCGGCACCCTCCCGATGCCAATCCAGCCGATGCTCATCAGCGAGGCGATGCAGCGCATCCACCGCGTCGCCGGCAAGGAGGGCACCGGCGCCAACGACCTCGTCACCTACTTCGTGGGTCAGGTCGTGGGCAGCATGAACACCGTCAAGCCGACCCGCCGGGTCGTGCTCGAGATGGTCGAGGAGTTCATCGACACGGTCCAGCGGCTGGAGCGTCTCCTCCAAGCCGAGGACTGAGCGAGTGATGCGGGTGGGCGCGGTGACCATCGCTGTCGCGCTGCTCGTCGGGGCGGCGTCGTCGTCAAGTGCGGCTGAGCGACAGCAGTCAGATCGCGGCGACCGCGTGCTCTTCCTGCGGCAAGGTGACCCCCGCGAGCAACGCCCAGGTGCACTCATGGCACTCAACGTCGACGGATCGGTCGAGGTGGTTGCAGCGCCGCTCGCGGATCCCCGCGACCTCGTCGTGCTCCCCGACGGCACCGTGTTGGTGTCCGACGGTGCGCTGGGCTTGATCGTCGGCATCGGGGGTCGTTTCGGTGCCGGCCAGAAGGTCGAATTCCGGCAGGACCTCCCTGAACCCGACGACCTCGTGCTCACTGAAGGCGGCGAGGTCTTCGTGACCACCCTGGGTGACGGTGGGCTGTGGAACATCGCGCTGGACGGCGCGCAGGCGGCGTCTGTCGCGTCGGGTCTGGGTCGACCCGTCGCCGCGGCACCAGGCGAAGGGGCAAGCGTGCTCGTCGGCGACGCCGAAGCGGGGCGCGTGCTCAGCGTGGAGCCGGCCACCGGTGCCGTGGAAGTGCTGGGCGAGGGATTCACCGACCTCGTGGGCGTGGCCCCGGCAGCTGGAGGCGGAGCGTTCGTCTGCGACCGCAGCCAGGGCGGGGTGTTCCGCGTCGATCCTGGCGAGGCGCCGACGTTGCTCGCACCGGTCGACGGTGGCGAGGGCTTGGTCACGCTCCCACCTGATCCTGAGACTGGCGTGTCGTATCTCGCGGTTCCCGGTCCCGCGGGGCTCACGGCTGTGCACCCCGAGACCGGGGCGAGCGCGGTGATCGCCGACCTCGATGTGATCGGCGCCGCGTTCGCACCACCGCAGCGGGGCCGGCTCTTCGATCCCCCGCCAGCCCTCACAGCAGCGAGCGTCACAACCTCAACGACCACAACCGCGACAACCGCGCTCACCACGCCCGCGACCGGGGACGACGGCAACGGCGGATCCGCGGCAGTGCCCATCGCCCTCGCCGCACTGGCCGTGATCGGTGCGGCGGGCGCCGGCGGAGCCGTGGTCTGGCGTCGCCGCGGGCTGCC
>CAYSAC010000674.1:0-1588 GCA_964428815.1 uncultured Acidimicrobiaceae bacterium
TCGGCGACCACGAGTGGTGGTTCGATGTCGACACGCCGCGCGACCACCGCAACGGTAGCCTCCACGTCCTTCGGGCCACGGGGAAGTCGCTCGATGGCGCAATCGCCGCCCGACTCAACCGCACCCTCTCCCAGCGGGTGGTCACCCCCGCGCTGCTCTCCCTCTTCCCGCACATCACACCGAACCAGGTCACGCTCATCGCCTTCGCCGTCGCGGTAGCGGCGGCCGCCGGCTTCGCGGCGGGGGCACCGATCGCCGCGGCCCTGCTCCTTGCGCTGGCCAGCGTGCTCGACGGCAGCGATGGCGAGGTCGCCCGGCTCACCTATCGGTCGTCCCCGTATGGCGGGTTTCTCGACGCCGTGCTCGACCGGGCGGCCGACGGCATTCTGTTCACCGGCGCGGCGATCTACCTCGCCACCGACGCCCACCTGGGCGACCTGCTCGGCGGGGCACAGGTGCCGCTCGCCCTCTCGGTGAGCGGGGCCGCCCTGGTCGGCCACCTGCTTGTGAGCTACACGACGGCGAAAGCGGGGATCGACCTCGGCCACCGCTACCGCGGCACCCTGCTCGGCGGCGGCCGGGGCCGTGACCTGCGGCTCTTCGTGGTCACCTTGGGTGCCCTGGCTGCGGCGGTCGAGCCGGTGGCCCTGCTGGTGGCCCTCGCCGCGGTGGCGCTGCTCTCCGCCTGGATCGTCGTGGTGCGGCTCCGCCGGTCGTGGTGGGCCGCCGGGCCAGGCTCCCAGTACGCGGGCGTACGCGCCGTCGCTCTCGACTTCGACGGCACCGTCGCCGACTCGATGGGCTTCCTCACCGACCTGGCCGTCGGGCTGCTCGTCGACGAGCTGGGCTTCGAGCGGGCCGAGGCGACCCGGCAGTACATCGCCACGGCCGGGTCCACGTTTGCGACCCAGCTGGATGAGATCGCTCCGGGCCAGCCGGGGCTGGCGGAGGTGGCGAGCCGCTTCGAGGCGGAGAAGACACGTTGGATGGGGCGCTGCGAGATGTTCACTGACGTCGTCCCCGCGGTCGAGCGCCTCGCTGCGGCCGGCGTCCCGGTCCTGCTGTGCAGCAGCACGCGGGGCCCGCTCGTCCGTGACTTCTGCGAGCGGTACGGGCTGATCCAAAGGTTCGCCTCGGTCGACGGTTGGGCCCCGGGGCACACCAAGTCTGTGCAGCTTGCCTCGGGGGCGGCCGTCGCTGGTTTCGCCGGTCACGAGGTGGTCTTCGTCGGCGACTCCCGGCGCGACGCCGACGTGGCCCGGGTCGTAGGCACCCGGTTTGTCGGCCTGGTCCGTGCAGGACACCCCGACGGCCTGGCCGGCAGCGGCGCCAAGGTGGTGGGCTCCTTGTCCGAGCTGGCCGCCGCCCTCGTCCGAGCCGTCCGCTCCCCGGTGACGGGGGAGGCGCACGAGCGGGATCCGGCGCTAGCGCCCCAGGTCGAGCCGGGCCTGTCAGCCTTCGAGAGCGAGGCCCTCGAGGTGGGCGTTCTCGTTGGTCCGCACCAGTCGGCGCACCCCGGCGACCATCCCCACTGTGGTGATCGAGCAGTTGGCGACCTCGACGTGCCGATAGATCTCGGGGCCGGTGC
>CAYSAC010000675.1:0-1585 GCA_964428815.1 uncultured Acidimicrobiaceae bacterium
CGGTCCGCGCCGGCCGCCTCGCCTCCGCCCACGACATCAGCGACGGCGGGCTCGCCTGCGCACTGTCCGAGTCGGCGATCGGCGGCGGCCTCGGTTGCCGGGTCGACCTTTCGGCCCTCCTCGCTCGCGGCTGCTCGCCCGAGGAGGTCCTCTTCGGCGAAGGCGCCGGGGGTTTTCTGGTCAGCGGCGAGCGCTCCGCCCTGGAGTCGCTCGCAGGAAACGAGGTCGAGGTCTTCCCCCTAGGGGAGGTCGGCGGCGACGAGGTCGCCATCGAGGTCGCCGAGCGGGCCATCCGCCTCCCGCTCGGCGCCGGTGAAGCCGCGTGGCGCTCGCTTTCCGCTCAGGCCGAGCGCGGCCGCGCCTGAGAGCAAGCTGTTTAGACGCCGGCTCCCCGGGATCTCGATCTTGGCGCTCCTTGCGGGCGGACACCACCAAGCTGCACCTCTTTTGACCCTGAGAGCGGGCGAAACCTCGCCGCAGCCGCTGCTAACCTGCCCACGTAGGCAGTCCGCCTGCGCGTCACGTCCCTCTAACGCGAGGAAAGCGCGCCTTTTCACTTGACCGAGCGGCCTCTCACCGACCGCGATGGACCGCGCGATGAGTGCGGGGTGTTTGGCGTATTCGCACCCGGCCACGACGTCGCCCGTCTCTCCTACTTCGCCCTCTACGCGCTGCAGCACCGCGGCCAGGAGTCGGCCGGCATCGCCACCTGCGTGGGCGGTCACATCACCACCATGCGCGACTCGGGCCTCGTCTCCCAGGTATTCGACGAGGAGAAGCTGCGGGCGCTGGAGGGGGACATGGCGATCGGCCACGTGCGCTACTCGACCACCGGCGGCGGCTCCTGGGAGAACGCGCAACCGATCTGGCGCGACGACGGGCGCGAGCTGGCCCTTGCCCACAACGGCAACCTGATCAACGCGGTCGAGCTGTGGACCGAGCTGAAGGAGCGCGGCCTCTCCTTCCGGGGCACCTCGGACTCGGAGATCATGGCGGCGCTGCTCTCCTCGAACGACGGCAAGTTCATCGAGGACGTGGTCACCGACGTGATGCCTCGCCTGCGGGGCGCCTACTCGACCGTGGTGATGACCAAGCACGCGATCGTCGCCTTCCGCGACCCGCACGGGGTGCGGCCGCTCTCACTGGGCCGGCTTGACGACCGCTTCGTCGTCGCCTCGGAGAGCTGCGCCTTCGACATCATCGGCGCCGAGCTGATGCGGGAGGTCCGTCCCGGTGAGATGGTCTCCCTGACCGAGCGCGGCCTCGAGACCCGCCAGGTCGTCAAGGCCGAACACCCGGCCCACTGCGTCTTCGAGCACATCTACTTCTCCCGGCCGGACAGCCGGCTGGAGGGCAAGGTCCTGCAGCAGGTGCGCGGCCGGATGGGGGAGCTCCTCTGGCATGAGGCGCCGGTCGACGCCGACCTGGTGATCTCGGTGCCCGACTCGGGCAACCCGGCGGCGGTGGGGTTCGCCCGCGCCTCGGGGCTGCCTCGGGACGACGGGCTGATCAAGAACCGCTACGTGGCGCGCACCTTCATCCAGCCGGGCCAGGACCTGCGCAAGCACGGGCTGCGGATGAAGTT
>CAYSAC010000676.1:0-1579 GCA_964428815.1 uncultured Acidimicrobiaceae bacterium
CGATGCGGACGAAGGCCACGTTGAAGCGGGCCGACTCGGCCGCGATCCGGATGTCGGACCCGAGCGCCAGCGCCAGCCCCCCGCCCGCGGCCGGGCCGTTGACCGCGGCGATGACGGGCTGGCGCAGCGACCTCAGGTGCGGGATCAGCCGGGCGATGTGCTGCTGCGCGGTGAGACCGGCCTGCGGGCGCCCGAGGCCCTCGACGCCCGGAGCGGGGCCGGTGCCCTTCAGGTCCAGGCCGGAGCAGAAGCCGCGGCCGGCGCCGGTCAGCACGACGACCCGGCAGGACGGATCCTCGGCCACCGCGTCCAGCGCGTCGTGGAGATCGGCAACCAGCTCGTGGCTCATGGCGTTGAGCCGGTCGGGGCGGTTGAGGGTCAGGAGGGTGACGCCGGGGCGCACCTCCTCGCGCAAGACGGTCGACATCACCGGAGCCTCGCGCAAGCATGCGGGCATGAGCGCCCCGTCCCACGACCACGACCACGGCGACGACGGCACGATCCCGCCGCCGGCCCTGGAGGAGGTCAGCGACGGCGTGTGGGCCTACGTGCAGCTCGACGGCAGCTGGGGGCTGAACAACACCGGTTTCCTCGTCGGCTCGAAGGGCGTCACCGCGATCGACACCTGCTTCACCGAGCGCCGCAGCCGCGCCTTCCTCGACGCGATCGCCGGTGTGACCGACCGACCCGTGCGCACGCTCGTCAACACGCACCACCACGGAGACCACACCCATGGCAACTGGCTGCTGCGGGAGGCGACGATCATCGGCCACGAGCGGTGCCGGCAGGAGGTGATCGCGGCAGGTCACCTGGCGCAGGCCTTCTTCCAGGGCGTGGACTGGGGTCGCGTCGAGATCGACCCGCCGTTCGTGACGTTCAACGAGCGCCTGACCGTCTGGTCCGATGAGCTCGAGGTGCGGCTGGAGTTCATGGGGCCTGCGCACACGACCAACGACGTCGTCGCCTGGCTGCCAGAGCGGCGGGTGCTCTTCTGCGGCGATCTCATCTTCAACGGCGGCACGCCGTTCGTCGTGATGGGCTCGGTCGCCGGCGCCATCACCGCGCTCGAGCGCATCCGGGCATTGGGCGCCGAGGTGATCGTCCCCGGTCACGGCGCTGTGTGCGACCCCGGCCTTCTCGACGATCAGGCCGCCTACCTGCGGTTCGTCCAGGAGGTCGCGGCCGAGGGCTTCGCCGCCGGCCTGTCACCGCTCGAGGCGGGCGTGGAGGCACACCTCGGCCGCTTCACCGACTGGCACGACCCCGAGCGGATCGTCGGCAACCTCCACCGCGCGTACAGCGAGCTGCGGGGCGAGCCGCTCGGCACCCCGATCGACCCGACGGCGTTCGCCGACATGATCACCTACAACGGCGGCCGGCCCTTGCGGTGTCTCGCGTAGGTCTCCCTGGCACAGGGGTATGAGCGTCAATGCCCGGGCCGCGGTCCCTGGTCGCCGAACTCGTCCGTGGTGTAGCGCCACACCTTGGTGCCCTCTGGCCAGTGACGGCCCGGCAGCCCGGCTTTGATCAGCAGGTGCTCGAGCAGGTTCACCGGCGACGGCAGCTGGGCCCACACCGA
>CAYSAC010000677.1:0-1573 GCA_964428815.1 uncultured Acidimicrobiaceae bacterium
CGGTGAAGGCCAAGCGCAAGGACGTCATCGCCAAGTGCTACGGCGGTGACATCACCCGCAAGCGCAAGCTGCTCGAGAAGCAGAAGGAGGGCAAGAAGCGGATGAAGAACATCGGCCGCGTCGAGGTCCCCCAGGAAGCGTTCGTCAGCGCCTTGCGCCTCGAGGAGTGATCACGAGCACCGCTGCTGGCGGCGCAGCACGCGTGAAGGCCCGCGGCGGCAGGTTCGTGCCAGTGAGCGCGTAGCCACCCCTCGCGCCGCTCCAGCGGTGCACCGCCCATCGTGGCAGCACGAGGTCGGCGCGCTGGAGACGGCTCCCGTGGCTCGTGAGCCGCTTGACCACCGCCGCGCTGATCGACCACGGCGGGTTGGCGACGACGCGGAACGGGCGTCGCGGCAGCCGCAGGTCGGCGGCGTCGGTCTGGATGACGGTGACGCGGCCGTCGAACCGGCGGCGGAGCGCACCGGCACGCCCAGGGTGCAGTTCGACCGCGAGGACCCGCGCCCCGGCCGCAACCAGCGCGGCGGTCAGCGCACCGGTTCCGGCGCCGATGTCGAGGACGAGGTCGCCGGGCGCGATGTCGGCGTCAGCGACGAGCCGCGCCGCTGCGGGCGCGCTGAGCGGGTGCCATCCCCATCTCTGCGGCGCTGCGGCCCCTGCCTTGCGCACGACGCACCATCACCATCGGCATGGCGACCACTGTGGCAGGAGAGGGTGGGTGCCGGCGACCGGGTTTCCCGCCAGTGCTGGGTTCGGGCGTTAGCACTCGGTATCATCGAGTGCTAACGATGCTGGACGAACGCAAGGCCGCGATCCTCCGGGCGGTGGTGGAGGAGTACATCGACACCGCTCAGCCGGTGGGGTCGAGCCACGTCGCGCGCTTGCCGGCGGTGAACGTGTCACCGGCGACGGTGCGCAACGACATGGCGACCCTCGAGCAGGACGGCTACCTCCACCAGCCCCACACCAGCGCCGGTCGCATCCCCACCGAGAAGGGCTACCGCTTCTTCGTCGACAGCATCAGCGCGCCGGCGTCGCTGAAGGGGGCCAAGGCCGAGCAGGTCCGGTCCTTCTTCGACCACGCCCACGGCGAGCTCGAGCAGATGCTCCACGACACCAGCCGCCTGCTGTCGAACCTGACGAGCGGCGCCGGCATCGTCGTCGCCCCTGCCCATGACGAGGCCACCATCCGGTCGGTCCAGGTGGTGCCCCTCGGGCCGAGCGCGGCCCTCGTCGTCGTCGTGCTGTCCAACGGCGTCGTCGAGAAGCACACCGTGGACCTCGGGCCCGACCTCGCGGAGGAGCGGGTCGCGGCGGCGAGCGCGCACCTCGCCCGCCACCTCACCGGCAAGGTGCGAGCCGGCATCGGACCGCTGCCCGGCACTGGCGACGCGCGCGCCGACGCGATCACCGCGGCGGCGGTCGCGCAGCTCGAGGGGGACGACCGCACCGATCCAGGCGACGTGTTCGTCGGGGGGACGTCGCTCGTCGCCCAGGCCTTCGACACGATCGAGGTCGTGCGCGAGGTGCTCGGCATCCTCGAGCAGCAGTACGTCGTCGTGACGCTGCTGCG
>CAYSAC010000678.1:0-1571 GCA_964428815.1 uncultured Acidimicrobiaceae bacterium
GGACCCGCGTTCGCCGCCGCGACCGCGGTCGCGAGGTCGGCGCCGCGGTGGGGCGTGCCCAGCGTGGCTAGCAGATCGACCCGGACCTCGCCGAGCCGCCCGCGCCGGTCAAGCTCGGCCAGCGCCAGCCGCGCGACCAGTCCGCCCTGGGAGTGGGCAAGCACGTCGACCGTGGCGCCGGGCGCGGCGGTCGCCGCGGCCTCGATCAGGTCGGCCAGCCGGCGACCGCTCTCGTGCAGCTCGATCTGGCTGTCCGTCGCGTCGTAGGCGGTCGCCGACACGTCGAGCCCGTCGGTGGGATCGGGGGTGCGGCCGCCCGCGTAGCTGAAACGGACGACGTCGGCGGCGGCATAGCCGAGGGCGACGGTGTCGGTGTCGTCGATGGCGGCGTGCTCGCTGGTGGAACCCAGGCCGCCGACAAGGACCGCGACCCGCCGTCCGCGCGGTGGAGGCGGGGGCGCAACACCTACCGCGGTGCACGGTCGGGTCGTCGCCAGCCGGTTGGCGATCGTCGCCGACACCCGCAAGAGGTGAGGCAGCGCCTGCAGCTCGACCGCGTAGTGCAACGCGAGCGAGGTGCCATCGGAGGCGGCGCCGCCCAGCCAGCGCAGCGCCTGCCCTCCGAGGCGAAGGCCGCCGCCGAGCAGGCCGAGGATCGCCCGCCGCTCCCCCGCCGGACCTTCACCGGGTGGGTCGTCGAACGGGATGAGGTGCACGCGGACCGGTCCCGCGCCGAACAGCGCGGCGGGGTCGAGATAAGCGTCGCCGAACCGGACGCCGAAGTGGAGCCGGTCCCCGGCGGTGCCGATCGGCTCGCCCGCCACGACCCGCTGCCCGAGCCGCACACTGACCGCAGCGAGGTAGGAGTAGGAGGTGCGCAGCCCGTCGGCGTGCAGAAGCGTGACGTGGAGGCTGCCGGCGACCGGACCTGCGAACACGACCTCACCCGCGGCCGAGGCCAGCACCGGCGTGCCTGGCGTGGTCGCGTATTCGAGGCCCCGGTTGCCACTGCCGTAGGGCGTGGCCGGTGGGCGGAACGGGTCGACGACGGGTGCATCGACGGGTGGCCGGTAGGCCGGCGGTGGTGGTTGGCCAGCCGCCGCCGCGGTGGACAGCGTTGTCGACAGGACGGCGGCGATGACCAGCATCGCCAGGAACCAGGACCGGTGCGTGAGCACGGGCGCTCCCCCTCATGGGCGCGGGACGTGAGAGGGGGAAGGAGATGCGGGAGGCGGGCCGAGGCCCGCGAGTTAGGAGTCTGCTGAGCGATCGGTGTGCAGATCTCCGAGCCACGGTTCGTCGCTCACAAGGACGCACGACCGACGCGCTGGCCTTGCCCCACCGCTAGGGAGGAGGACGCCGTGAGCGGCGAAGCTGGCTGGAGAGATGGGCAGCAGCATCGCTCAGCAGCCTCCTAGGCGGGCTCGCGCTCGGAGGCGGCGATGCGGGAGCGGAGCTGGAGGACGGCCTTGGTGTGGATCTGGCAGACCCGGCTCTCGGTGACGCCGAGCACCTGGCCGATCTCGGCGAGCGTCAGGCCCTCGTAGTAGTAGAGCGTGAGCACGATCTTC
>CAYSAC010000679.1:0-1570 GCA_964428815.1 uncultured Acidimicrobiaceae bacterium
ACGCGGTCCTCGTCACCCACGCGGCCCGGGAGGCAGCGCGGGCGGCCGCCGTCGACCCGAGCTCTGGCGCGGCCGCCGCTGCTGCAAGGGCGGCGTCGGGGCTCCCCGCCGACCGATTGGACGTTCGGGTCCAGCGGGCCGGCCCGAACGAACCGGTGAAGGTGACAATTCGGTATAGATCAGAGACCAACGCACCGATCATCGGGGTCGCGCTGCCGCCCATAGTTCACGTAGCGTCAGCAAGCATGCGCGTTGAGTGGTGAAAGCAGGAAGAGGGCCTGGCCATGGCGAACCAGAATGACCATAGTGACACCGTCACGATCGGCGACTTCGACCGTTCACATCGCACCACCGGACAGAGCACCGGCCGCGGGCCCGGGGAAAGGCAACTGGAGACCATGAAGCGGATCGCAGGCATCCTCGCAATCGCCGCACTGCTCGGGCTCGCCGCAGGCGGCCCCGCGCACGCTGACCTCGAGTCCTACGGCGCGAGCGCCAACGCAAAGGCACTCGAGCTCACCGTCCTCGGGACGACCCTCACTATCGGCGGCGCCCACAGCGCCATCGACTCCACCCTGAAGGCCAACGCCGCAGGCCTGGGCCTTGCCACCGACCTCGTCAAGTTCGCGACCCCGACCGCGCAGGCGACCGGGGACGGCCAGTCCGCCGGCAGCAAGGATGAGGTCTGCCAGGTCCCCGACCCGGGCCTGCCCGTGGTGTCGATCAATCTCGCCTGCGGCACCGCCTTCAGCGCGATCGCCCAGAACCTGCCCGTCTCCGTCGGCGGCGGCCGCGTCGGCGGCATCGGCATCGGCATCGGCGGCGTGCTGGCCACCACGCCGCTCGGCGACGTCGCCACCCAGCTCAACACCACCGTCGACGGCCTCATCGGCCAGCTCGAGCCGGTGTTCACCGCTGTCGACCAGACCGGCCTGCAGGCGGGCACGCTGCTCGAGACGCTGCTCGACGAGATCCTCGGCGGCAACGGTGACCTGGTCACGGTCACCCTCGGCAAGGCCGACACGATCAGCGAGAGCCTTGCGGACAAGGTGATCGCCCGCTCGACCGCCAACGGCTCCACGATCACCGTCCTCGACCGCCCGCTCCTGGGCCCGGTCCTGACGATCACGGTCGGCAAGGCCGAGACCTTCGTCAGCCGGGCGACCGCGGACGGCGCGTCCGAGGCGACGTACACGGCGGCCATCGTCAGCGTGGACATCGCCGATGACATCCACGCCCTCCTGCCCGCGGTAACGCCCTCGATCGTCGAGGTCGGGCTCGGCGAGACCCAGTGCATCGCGCTGCCCGCCCCGCTCACGAGCTGCATCACCGTCGGCGGCGGCAGCACCTCCGAGCCCGGCGCGGAGACGACCTTCGCCAAGGCGGCCGGCGTGCGCCTCGACCTCCTCACCGGCCTCCCGGGCGGCGGCATCACGCTCGCACTCGCCGAGGCGCAGTCCTTCGCCGGCGCCGTGCCGGCCGATCTCGAGCGCACCGCCGAGATCCCGGCGCCCCCCGCCCCGCAGCTGCCCCGCACCGGCGGCCAGATGCCCCTCGCCGCGACCCTCGG
>CAYSAC010000680.1:0-1569 GCA_964428815.1 uncultured Acidimicrobiaceae bacterium
AGGGTCTCGGGGAAGTGGTAGCCGGTGTCGATGAAGACGACCTCGATCGCGGGGTCGACCTTGACCGCGAGGTCGACGAGCACCGCGTCGGTCATCGATGCGCTGAGGCACAGGTGTGGTGCGAAGTTGTCGACCGCCCACTGGATGATCTTCTTGGCTGGCAGCCGCTCGAAATCGCGGTTGAGCTCGGCCAGCTCCGCGTCGCTGAAGTCGGGCAACTCGATGAGGCTCATGTCGCGCACTCCGAGTCGCCGACCTCGGCCACGTACGGGCCGGTCTCGTCGAAGTCGACGTAGAAGTCGGGGGCTTCCTCCGGGGTGGGGAAGTGGTCGAGGTGGCGCAGCTCGTCGGCGATGGCGCTCGCGCCACCCGACCGGTCGAGCCAAGACCGGAACAGCTCGCCGGCCTCGCGCTCGGCCGCGAACTTCCGCACGACCGCGACGGCGGCCTCTGGCGCGTTCTTGGCCGGGAGCCGCAGGGCCTTGTCGGCGAACTCGATCTGGGCCTGGCCGACGTAGCCGCCGAGCATCATCTGGTAGCCCGGGGCGGAGACGCCGTGGGCGCGGCGCTCGGCGCCGAAGAACCCGATGTCGGCGGTGTGGTGCTGCCCACAGCTGTTCGTGCAGCCGGAGATGTTCGTACGGACGCCACCGACGTCGGCGAGGCCCTCCTCCTCGAGCCGCCGGCCGATCTCGTCGGCGAGGCCACGGCTCTGGGTCACCGCGAGGTTGCACGTGTCGGCGCCGGGGCAGGCGACGACGTCGCGGGCGAGCTCGGCGCCGGGCTCGGCCATGCCGATGACGCGCAGCCGATCGTGCAGCTTGCGCAGCTGCTCGTCGGTGAGGCCGCGGAAGACGAGGTTCTGTCGGTTGGTGACCCGCACCTCTGCTGCGAGCTCGCGCTGGATCGACGCGAGGGCACGGAACTGCTCGGAGGTGATGTCGCCGAGCTTGGCGTAGGCGTAGGCCGAGACGGTGCCCTTGGCGACGCCTCGGACGACGTTGGCCGCGTCCCAGCGCTCGAACGGATCGTTGCTGCGGATGCTCACCCGCGTGCCCTGCCCCATGGGCGTCGGCGCGGTGGTCGAGGACAGGCCGGCGGGCGCGTCACCGAGCTTGTCCACGATCTCTGGCACACCGCCCGGCCATGTTGCGGACGCGAGGAGGAACTTGCGCTCCTTGAGGATGCGCGCCTGCAGCTCGTCCCAGCCCATCGTCTTGACGAGCCACTTGATGCGCGCCCGCAGCTTGTTGTCGCGGTTGCCGTGGTTGGAGAAGACGCGCAGCACGGCCTCGAGCGTGGCGAGCAGCTCTTCGCGCGGCGTGAACTCCTCCAGCGCGAGCGCGGCCTGCGGGTTGGCGCCGAGGCCACCAGCGACGAACACGCGGAACCCGGCCTCCATCTCACCGGACTCGGTCGTGCGCGCCGCGGCGATGACGCCAACGTCGTTGAACATGGCCTGGCCGCAGTCGGTCTGGCAGCCGGAGAAGTTGATCTTGAACTTGCGCGGCAGGCGCTGTGCGAGCGGGTTGCGCAGGAAGTGCTGGTACGCAGCCTCGGCCCACGGGC
>CAYSAC010000681.1:0-1565 GCA_964428815.1 uncultured Acidimicrobiaceae bacterium
CGCCCGTCGTACTGCGCGGCGCCGAGGACGACGATGGCCTGCGCGGGGCGGGCGCCGTCCTCCTCGCTCTCCTGCCAGACCTGCACGAACGTGATCCCGGTGTAGAGGACGAGCGCCGACACCAGCGCGACGAGCACCCGCAATGTGATGCGCAACCAGCGTCGCGGTCCCATCAGAGCCGCGAGCGAGCCGCCCGCAGACGGTCCAGCGCCCGGTCGCGGCCGAGCACCGCGAGCGACTCGAAGAGGGGCGGGCCCACGCTGCGGCCGGTCACCGCGACCCGCACGGGCGCCTGCGCCTTGTTGAGCTTGAGGCCGAGCTCGTTCCCCGCTGCTTCGAGGCGCTCGTGCAGGTCGGGCGCGCTCCAGTCGCTCGCCTCGAAGCTGGCGATCGCGGCGTCGAGGACGGCCGCCGCCTGCTGGCCGTCCTTGGTCGCCTTGGCCCAGGAGTCCTCGTCGATCTCGAGGTCCCGATCGAGCAGGAACTCCACCATGGGCTCGACCTCGGTGAGGGTGCGGACCCGGTCGCGCACCTCTGCTGCCAGCGGACGGAGCACCTCCACCGTCGCGTCACCATGGGTGAGGTACGGCCGAGCGCGCTCGATGAAGTCATCCGGCGACAGCATGCGGATGTGCTCCGCGTTGATGTGCTGGAGCTTCTTGACGTCGAAGAACGCGGGGGACGGCGTCACGTCCTCGAGGCGGAACAGCGCGACGATCTCCGCGAGCGGTCGGATCTCCACGCCATCGGGTGGGCCCCACCCGAGCAGCGCCAGGTAGTTGACCATCGCCTCCGGGAGGTAGCCGGCGTCGCGGAACTCTGCGACGGACACGGAGTGCTTGCGCTTCGAGAGCTTCTTGCGGGTCTCGTCGACGAGGACCGGCAGGTGGGCGAACACCGGCGGCTCGGCGAAGCCGAGCGCGTGCTGCAACAGCAGGTACTTCGGCGTGCCGTTCACGTGCTCCTCACCTCTGACCACGTGGGTGATCGACATGTCGGCATCGTCGATCGCGTTGGCGAGGAGAAACATCGGTGTGCCGTTGGAGCGGAGGATGACGAAGTCTTCGAGCACGCGGTTCTCGAAGCCGATGTGGCCGCGGACGAGGTCATCGAACTCCGTCGTGCCGTCGTCCGGCGTCCGGAACCGCAGCACCCGGCCCTCCCCCGGTTCGAGGCCGCGTTCGCGGCAGCGGCCGTCGTAGCCGGGAGTACCGCCGCGCGCCTTCGCGCGCGCTTCCACCTCAGCCTGGCTGCAGTCGCAGGCGTACGCCTTGCCGAGCGCGTGCAGCTCGAACGCCGCGGTGCGGTGACGTTCGAGGCTGTCAGCTTGGTGCACCGGATCGCCGTCCCACCCGAGGCCCAGCCACAGCAGCATCTCGAAGATGTTCTCGGTGAGCTCTGGCCGGTTGCGCTCAGTGTCGGTGTCCTCGATGCGCAGCAGCAGCTCGCCGCCTGTCTGCCGCGCGAACAGCCAGTTGTAGAGCACTGTGCGGGCGCCGCCGATGTGGAGGTAGCCGGTCGGTGACGGCGCGAAGCGGAGGCGCGGCCGGCTCGGGGTCACCCGA
>CAYSAC010000682.1:0-1564 GCA_964428815.1 uncultured Acidimicrobiaceae bacterium
CCGTGGATCGTCGTCGCGGTCGGCATCGCCTGCTGGGCCGGCGCCTCCGCCGCCAGCACGCTGACGTGGGGCGGCGACGTCCTCGACGTGCCGCTGCCGTCCGGCGCCGACCCCTTCCGGCTGGGCGGCCTGGTGTTGCTGGCCGTCGGGCTGTGGCTCACCGCGCACCGTCGCGAGCGGGCCCCGGATCAGATGGGGCGGCTCGACACCGCCATCGCCGGCGTGGGCCTCGGCGTCGTGGTCACCGTGTTTCTAGTTCCACGGCTGGCCGACAACAGGGACATCGAGCCGGGCAGCCTGGCGCAGCTGACGGCGCTGGCCGGCGTGCTGGTCGTGGTCGTCGCGTTCACGGGCGCCGTCCGGCTCGCCATCACCGGAGCGGTGCGGCTGCCCGCCGGGCGGTTCCTGCTCGTTGGCGCGTTCACGCTGGTCCTGGGCGAGGGGCTGTGGCGAGCGGGCCAGCTGGAGCCGCTCGCGGGGTGGGTGACGTCGCTGCGCACCGGCCTGCTCACGCTCGCCGCCGCACTGCTTGCCGCGGCGGCGACTCACCCGTCGGCGCAGCGGCTGGGTGACGTCGAGCACCGCTCCGTCCACGACCTGCCCCGTCCCCGGCTCGCGCTGCTGAGCCTCGCCGCCTGTGCCGGTCCGATCAGCGCGCTGGTCCTCTACGTGCTCGACGAGCCTGTCGACGGGCTCGTCGTGGGTGTCGACACGGCGATGGTGCTCATGCTGCTGGTCATGCGGCTCGAGCTGGTCCTGCGCGAGGGCCGGGCGCAGGCGGCGCGCGATCTGATCGTGCGCAACGCGGCGGCCGCCGTCGGCGCCGCCAACGATGTCGACGTGGTGCAGCGCGCCGTCCTCGGTGCCGCGCAAGAGCTCGTCGGCGACGCGCTCCGGTTCTGCCTCTACGCGACCGAGAACGAGCGCGGCGCGCGGCACATCGACGAGCTGGTCAGCTACGGCCCGCCCTTCGACCCCCTCAGCTCGGGGCTGGCCGACCTCCTCGAGCGCGCCGTCATCGAGGATGATCGCCCGGTGCGCGTCACAGACGCGACGGGCAAGGAGGTGTCGCTCATCCCGGTCGCCTGTCGCATCGCACCGCGCGCGCTGGTGGCGGTCAGCGGGACGCGCGCGCTGGAGCCGGCGATCGACGACAGCCTCCACCTCGTCGCGGCCCAAGCCGCGCTCGCCCTCGACTCCGCGTCCCAAGCCGAAGAGCTCGACACCAAGCGCAGTGAGATGCGGCTGCAGCAGATCGTCCGCCATGCGTCGGACGCGATCATCATCGTTGGCCGCGATCGCAAGGTCCGGTTCCAGACCCAATCGGTCGTGCGCATCCTCGGGTACCTGCCGATGGACCTCGACGGCGCGCCGCTCGAGCGGTTGGCCCACCCCGACCATTGGAGCCACTTCTCCGGGTTCCTGGACCAGCTGGCCCACAGCCCGCACGAGTCGGTCAGAACCACGGACATCCAGCTCATCCGGGCCGACGACTCGATCATCCAAGCTGAGATCGTCGGCACCAACCTGCTCGACAACATCGACGTGCGCGGCATGGTCCTCA
>CAYSAC010000683.1:0-1553 GCA_964428815.1 uncultured Acidimicrobiaceae bacterium
GAGGAGCGCGCCGACGCGACCGAGGACGTCGAGGTCGGCGTTGCCGACGCAGACCTCCACCGGGAGGCCCTGGCTGAGCGCGGTCTCGACCGCCTCCTCCACCACATCCTCGACCGGGTCCATCGGCTCGCCCGTGAGCGGGCTCTTCGGACCGACCGCGGCCAGCGCGCCGGTCGTCGGGCAGCGCCAACCGGCCTCCTGGTAGCCGGCCGACACAAGCAGGCGCTCGACGCGATGCTCGCTGAGCGCGGTGAGCGTCTCGCGCAGACCGGCCACGCCGCGGCGACCCGTCGCGACCGCCTCCCGCAGCTTCGCGACGAGGCGCGCCTCCTTCTGCCGCTCGACGTCGCTCTCGACAGCCTCGGCCGCGGCCTGCACCTCGGCGTGGGTCGCACCGATCGCGATCTGCACCCGCCCGCAGAGACGGTCGCGCAGGTAGGGATGGAGCTCGCCTTCGAGCTGTCGCGCGATGGCGTCGGGCGCGCCGATGGCAAGGTGCTGGAAGGGCGTGGTCTGCCACACCTGCCACGCCACCTTCGTCGCGTGCCGGAGGTGCTGGTGCGCGAGCGCCTCCACGTGGGCGCTCGTGTCACCACGATCGGCCTCGCCCCGCTCGTCGTAGTCGCGCGGCAGCTCATCCAGCAGCTCTGACCGCTCGACCAGCTCGCCGAACTCGAACACGAACAGGCGGGCGCGCTGCTTGTCGGCGAGCAGCACGCCGATCGCCTCGCGCTCCTGCATGACCGACTCGAGCTGGCCGACTGCAGGGAAGTGGTTGATGACGAGCTGGCTCTGCACCGGGACGGGCAGCTCGATCACTCGCCAGAGCTTGTCAGCGCTGCACGCGAAGATCGCCAGCCCCCTGGTCCGGGACCGGTCGATGCCACCCTTCACGTACTGCTCGATGCGGCGGAGGTCGTCGTGCACCGACGCGTGTCCGTTGGCTCTGGCCTTCCCGGCGCGCAGCAGGGCGTCGAGCTCGAGCTCGTAGTCCTGGTGGCGCTGCAGGCGGCGACCGTCGACGTCGAGGTAGACGGACGTGATCGGTGCCCGTTCCCCCTTCGTCCCGGCGAGCTCACGGATGGCGGCTTCGGTGATGACGGCCACGGCACCTCCAGGAGACGAGGGTGAGTATCCCGATCGTACGCCCTATCCGGGGGCTGTGCGTCAGGCCGAGACCAGCTCAGCGGTCACGACCGCAGCCCGGTCGGGCCCAGCCGTCTCCGCCCAGCGAGCGACGGTCGGATCGTCGCTCATGTAGATGACCTGGACCGCGGCGGCCATGCGCTCGAGGCGGTCGAGGAGGTGCCGGACCTCGTCCTCCTCGAGGCCGGCGAGGGCGTCGTCGATCACGAGCGGGACTGAGCCGGCGTAGGAAACCGACCGCTGCGCCGCCAGCCGCGCGAGCAGGTACCACTCGACCTCGTCGGCCGCGGGCGACTCTCCCGAACCGGCAGCCTCGACGTCGGCGAGCAGCCGCTCGATCTCGGCGTCGAGCTCGGCCAGCTCGGCGGTCGCGCGGTCGACCCCGGACCGGGACGCGCCGGCCGCCT
>CAYSAC010000684.1:0-1552 GCA_964428815.1 uncultured Acidimicrobiaceae bacterium
GGAAGATCGTCGGCGTGGAGACCGAGTACGGCATCCTCGTCCGCGGCGGGGAGTCCAACCCGATCGCTGCCTCCTCGGTGCTGATCAACGCCTATGTCCAAGAGCTGGCGCGAGCCGGGAGCGGTGCCAAGACCGCGCCGAAGGTCGGCTGGGACTTCGAGGACGAGTCACCGGGCAACGACGCGCGCGGGTTCAGTCCCGACGGGTCGCTCGCACCGGAGGTCGAGACCCACCTCGTGAACGCGGTGCTGACCAACGGCGCGCGGTACTACGTCGATCACGCCCACCCCGAGCTGTCGACGCCGGAGTGCGCCGACCCGCGCTCGATCGTGGTGTTCGACCGGGCCGCCGAGGTCATCCTCCAGCGCTCGATGGAGGCAGCCCGCTCGCTGCTGCCAGAAGGCCAGGAGATCGTCGTCTACAAGAACAACAGCGACGGTAAAGGCAACTCCTACGGGTGTCACGAGAACTACCTCATGGACCGGCAGGTCCCGTTCTCGAAGATCGTCACCCACGTGATGCCGCACTTCATCTCGCGGCAGGTGTTCACCGGGTCTGGCAAGGTCGGCACCGAGGCGTCGGGTCTCACGAACGCGGACGTGCCGTACCAGATCACGCAGCGGGCTGACTTCTTCGAGGAAGAGGTCGGGCTCGAGACGACCCTCAAGCGCCCGATTGTCAACACGCGCGACGAGCCGCACGCCGACGCGCAGAAGTACCGGCGCCTCCACGTGATCGTCGGCGACGCCAACCTGAGCGAGGTCGCGACCTTCCTCAAGGTCGGGACGACAGCGCTCGTGCTGGCGATGATCGAGGACGACTTCCTGCTGCGCGACCTGTCACTCGTTGCTCCCGTCCAAGCGCTGCGGCGAGTGAGCTACGACCTGTCGCTCAAGCGGCCGCTCGACCTCGCCGACGGCACGTCGATGACGGCGCTGGAGATGCAGTGGGAGCTGTTCGACCGCGCCCGCAAGTACGGCGAGGAGCACGGGCTCGAGTGCGTCGGCGCGGAGGCGGGCGCGGAGGTGCTGCGGCGCTGGGAGGCGGTGCTCATCGGGCTCGAGTCCGATCCGATGTCGCTCGCGAGCCAGCTCGACTGGGTCGCGAAGCTTCGGCTGCTCGACGGCTACCGCGAGCGGCACGGCGTCGGGTGGGACGACGCGCGGCTGCAGGCGATGGATCTGCAGTACCACGACCTGCGGGCGTCGAAATCGCTGGCAGCGCGGGTCGGCCTCGAGCGGATCACGAACGACGCCGAGGTCCTGCTCGCGGTCTCCGAGCCGCCGGTCGACACCCGCGCCTACTTCCGGGGCAAGTGCCTGCAGCGGTGGGCGGCCAACATCGTCGCCGCCAACTGGGACTCGATGGTGTTCGACGTGGGTGGCGATCCGCTGCGCCGCGTCCCGATGATGGAACCCACGCGTGGAACCGAAGCCCACGTCGGTAGCCTGCTGGCGAGCTGCGAAACCGCGGCAGAGCTGTTGGAGAAGCTGGGCCAATGACCCGAGGGATGCAGATCGATGGCTGAACGAGAGCAGAAGAAGAAGCAGGC
>CAYSAC010000685.1:0-1552 GCA_964428815.1 uncultured Acidimicrobiaceae bacterium
GGACCGCATCGATCTGATCCGACGGGACGTAGAGCTTGTCGCCGCCCTTGTACTCGAGCAGCAGGTAGTCGCGCTCGACACCGCCGATGGCGCGCTTGACCATGCCGCCGTAGCGCGCGACGCCGTGCTGGTGGTGCACGACGTGGTCGCCGGCCTTGAGGTCGTCGAAGAAGCCCTGCGCGTCGCGCCGGCGAGGACGGGCACGGCGGTGAGCGCGGCGGCGGCCCGTGATGTCGCTCTCAGCGAGGACCGCGATCTTCGACGCGGGGAGGATGCACCCCCGCTCGAGCGACGCCACCTCGATCTCGGGGCTCACGCCGTGGCCGGAGAGCAGCTCGCGCACGCGGGCCGCGGAGCCCTCACCCTCGGCGCCGACGATGAGGCGGAAGCCCTGGCGCTGCAGATCGGCGAGCTGGCTGAGCAGCCGACTGCCGTCGCCGACGACTGGGTCCCACCCCATCGCCTGCACCGTCGCGATGCCAGGTCCCTCCGGCGCGGTGGTGACCGTCCACGCCGGCGCCTTGGTGTGGGCGAGCAGCCGGTCGAACGGCAGGTGCAGCTGCGGGAACTCGTGCTCGCCGCTGTCGTCGGTCGCGCCCCACGTCTTGGCCAGTGTCGCCGCGAGGTCGGCCTCCTCCGCGAGCAGGTCGGCGGCGCGATCGCGCATGCGCCGCGGTTCGATCAGCAGCACCTGCGCGTCCGGCCGCACGACGTCGAACAGCACGTGCTCGGCCTGGCTGAGCCACGGCAGCCATGACTCCATGCCGTCAAAGGTCAATCCCTGTGCGAGCCGCTCCCATTGCTCACGACCCCACGGCTCGAGCCCGATCAGGCGATCGGCGCGGGCGCGGACCTCGTCGGTGGGCAGCAGCTCGCGGCACGGGAAGATCTCCGCGGACGGGATCGGATCGGTGGCCCGCTGATCGGCGACGGAGAACTCGGTGAGGCGGTCGACCTCGTCGCCCCACAGGTCGATGCGCACCGGCCGGTTCGCGGTCGAGGGGAAGACGTCGACGATCGATCCCCGCACCGCGACCTCGCCGCGGTGCTCGACCTGGTACTCGCGCCGGTAGCCGGCACGCACGAGCTGCTCGACGAGCGCGACCGGGTCGATCTCCTCACCCGGGCGCACGATGACCGGCTCGACCTCCTCGACGTGGGGCCCAAGGCGCTGGACCAGCGCGCGCACCGGCGCGACGAGTACGCGGGGCGCGTGCTCGGGGTGCAGCAGCCGCCACATCACCCGCAAGCGCCGGCCCATCGTCTCGACCGACGGGCTGACCCGCTCGAACGGCAGCGTCTCCCACGCCGGGAACACGTCGACGGAGTCGGCGCCGAGGTAGGCGGTGAGGTCGTTGGCAAGCCGCTCCGCGTCACCCGTGGTCGGCACTGCGACGACGATCGGCGACCGGCTCGACAGCTCGGCCAGGCCCGCGATCGTCAGTGCCCGCGCCGGCTCCGGCACGGCCAGCACCGCCGAGGCGCGCCCCAGCACCTGGGCCAGGCCAGGTTCGTCTCTGAGCAGGGGCGGCAGGTCCCGCAAGGGCACCCG
>CAYSAC010000686.1:0-1550 GCA_964428815.1 uncultured Acidimicrobiaceae bacterium
CTCACCAGCCCACCGTCTCACTGCTTCGGTGTCGAGAGCGAGCAGCGCGGTGAGATACGACCGGCCGTCACCCATCACCACGGCCTGCGAGATGAGCGGATCGGCCCGCAGCTTCGTCTCCAGCTCCTGCGGGGCGATGTTCTTGCCGCTCGAGGTGATGATCAGGTCCTTCTTGCGCCCGGTCACGTACACGTACCCCTGCGAGTCGATGCGGCCCAGGTCTCCGGAGTGCATCCAGCCTTCGGCGTCGATCAGCTCGCGCGTGCGTGCGGGATCGGCGTAGTAGCCCGGGCTCACGTTGTCGCCGCGAACCAGGATCTCGTCATCCCGATCGATGCGAACCTCGAGGCCGGGCATGGGCAGCCCGACGGACCCGATGTGGATCGCTGCCGGCGGGTTGAGCGTGGTCGGCCCGCAGTCCTCGGTCTGCCCGTACACCTCGGCGATCGGTAGTCCGAGACCGGAGAACCACCACAGCAGATCGGGATCGATGGGCGCGGCCCCGGACACCATGATGCGGGCACGGTCGAGCCCTGCCTGCCGACGGATCTTCGCGCCGACGACGCGGTCGAGCACCGCGTAGGCCACGCGATCGGCGAAGCGCTGATGCGTTCGCGAACGACGGGCGTCGATTCGTCCTGCGCCCGACCGAAGGTACGCCTCGGCCAGAGCTCGCGCCGGCTTCGGCGAGCTGGAGATCTCGTCGAGGATCGCGACCTGGAACTTCTCCCACACACGTGGAACAGCGAAGAACACAGTCGGGCGGCATGCACGAAGGTCAGCAGCGACCGTCGCAAGGCTCCCGGCGAACCAGGTCTCGCCGCCGGCCACGATCTGGCCGAAGTGGCTCACCGTGCGCTCGGCGATGTGCGACAGCGGCAGGAACGACAAGAACCGGTCGTCCGGACCGATCGCCACGACGTTGGCGATCGAGCGAATCGTCGCGACGAGGTTCTCGTAGGTGAGCATCGCGCCCTTGGGCGGCCCCGTCGTTCCACTCGTGTACACGATCGTGGCCGTCGCATCGAGAGCGATCGCGGCCGAGCGTTGCCGGACAAGCGTGGGGTCGCCGGCGAGCCGATCGCGGCCCAGCGACTGGAGGTCATCGAAGGTGAGCAGGAAGTCGTCGTCGAGTCCGCCAGGCGGATCCTCGAACAGCACGACGTGCTCGAGCGATGGCAGCGAGTGGCGCCGCAGGAGCACCTTCGCCAGCTGGTCTCGGTCCGCGACGAAGCACAGCCGGGCACCAGAGTGGTCGAGCAGGTAGGCGATCTGGCCAGAGGCGCTCGTCGGGTACGCGGGCACGGACGTCGCGCCAGACGCGAGGATGCCCATGTCGGCCTCGTGCCAGCGGACCTGGTTGGAGGCCAGGACTGCGACTCGATCACCGGGTTCGATGCCGAGCGCGACGAGACCAGCAGCCACCTCGGTCACGACGCGGCCGTAGTCGCCCCACGTGACCACTTCCCACTCCTCACCAGCCCGTTGCCGCAGCGCCGGCCGCTCCGGTGAGCGGTCGACGCGGTTCCAGAACAGGTCGACGATCGTGC
>CAYSAC010000687.1:0-1541 GCA_964428815.1 uncultured Acidimicrobiaceae bacterium
CGCGATCGAGGCATTGCTCGAGGAGGCTCGCGGCGGGCGGGACCCAGCGGCCGCGGCCGCCGTCGACGCCGCGCGCGAGCACCTCGCGGCGGTCGAGGAGCAGAACGAGGCCGAACGCCGCGCCGAAGCCGATCGTCCTGCTCACGAGATCGTCGACCCGCCGAGTGATCGGGCGGCGCGGCTCGCCGAGCGGATGGATGAGCTGCGCGGGCTGATCGGCGCGCTGGACTCCCATGACCGCATCCCGGTCGAGGACCCCCTGGGGCTCCTCAAGAACCTCGACCAGCTCGACCAGGTGCCCTCGCCCGACGCGTTCGCGCTCGCCGACGAGATCGATGGCATCGAGCAGCGACTGCGAGCGTCCGGCGAAGGTGAGGTAGCCGATGGGGAGCGGGTCGCGGCGGCACGACAGAGGCTCGACCTCGCTCGCACCGCCCTGCTCGAAGCGGAGCAGTCCATGCGCCTCCCCGAGCTCGATCGGGCCGACATCGATCTGCTGGAGGGAGCGCACCACGACCTCCTCCAGGCCCAGGACAAGGCGGACAGCCGCTTCGGTGGTGCCCGCGCCGATCGCCGGGTGGTCGATGCCCGCGAAGCCGAGCAGGAGATCCTCGACCGCCTCGGCTTCACCACCTACTCCGACTTCATGATGGGCACCTCCATGCTCCACGTCGACGCGGAGAGCGAGGGCGTGCTGGACCGCGCTCGTACCGAGCTGGCCGACGCCGAGGACGGGTGGAACGAGCTGCAAGCCGCGGTCGACGCCGAGCTGGCTCGGGCCGAGCTGCTCGACCACCGGCGGACGGCTCGCGAGCGGGCGCGGGCAATGCTCGGCCCGGTCGATGCCGACGCCGATCTGGCCATGGCGCTGCGCGCGCTGCGCGTGCCGGCCGTCTCGGTCGAGGACGCAACCGGGTCGCTGGCCCGGGCGCTCACACGCGTCGGCCTCGCCATCGAAGAGGACGTGCCCGAGCCGGACACCCTCGAGATGATGGCCGAGACCTGGCTGACCGAGAACGAGCTGGCCGCGACACGGCGGGACGAGGCGTTCGACGAGCTGCGCCGGCTCGACCTCGACCACGAGGAGGCGCTCGCGGAGGTCCGCGAGCTCGAAGCGGCCGAGAACGACCACAGGAACGTCGCCCCCCACGAGCGACGGAAGCACCGGCTCGACGAGGCCACGGCAGGACTCGTGGCCGCCGAGGCCCGCGTGGCGCGGCACGAGCAGAGTGAGCAGGACTGCCAGCGGCTGGAGGCCGAGCTGGGCGAGGCGGCGGCGGCAGAGCAGGAGGCCGCCGGCGGCTCGTCGGGAGCCGACGCGGAGCTCGCCGACGCCACCGCTGCCGTGCAGGCAGGCGGCGAGCGGATCCACGCCTTGGAGGTCGAGCTCGACGAGGTCCGCCTCGGGCACGAGGCGGGTGTCGACGAGCTCCGGTCGCTGGAGGGGGGCCACCGCGCCGAGGAGCGGGACACGCTCGATGCCGACGTGGCGGCGCGGACAGCGGTGGCGGCGGCCGCCGGCCAGGCGGCCGGCGCGTCCC
>CAYSAC010000688.1:0-1540 GCA_964428815.1 uncultured Acidimicrobiaceae bacterium
GTCGGCATGCAGCTCTGCAACCACCCCGACGCCGACTACAAGAAGGCCTGCTTCGACGCGTACAACCGCTGGATCGCGGCGTACTGCGCGGCCCACCCCGACCGGCTGCTTGGCTGCGGCCAGACGGCGATGCGCTCGCCGGAGGAGGGCATCGCCGACCTCGAGGCCATCAAGGCTGCCGGCCTGCGGGGCGTGATGATGCCGGGCCAACCGGAGGTCGCGGACTACGACTCGCCCGTCTATGACGAGTTCTGGCGCGCCGCCATCGACCTCGGCCTGCCGCTCTCGTTCCACATCCTCACGATGCGGGGCGAACGCACCCGCGGCCCGAAGATGAACAGCTTCCTTGCCGTCGTGCGGGGCTGCCAAGACATCATCGGGATGCTCGTGTTGGGCGGTGTGTTCGAGCGCCAGCCCGACCTCAAGGTCGTCTGCGTGGAGGCTGACGCCGGCTGGGTGCCCCACTTCGCGTACCGGATGGACCACGCCTACAAGCGCCACCGCTACTGGCTGCCACCTGGCCAGCACCTCTCCAAGCTGCCGTCGGAGTACTTCTTCGAGAACGTGTACGTGACGTTCCAGGACGACTGGACCGCGTTCGCGTCGGTCGACCAGATGAATTGGCGGCGGCTCCTGTGGGCCAACGACTTTCCCCACAGCGACTCGACCTGGCCGTGGTCCCAGGAGATGCTGGCGGACCAGACCGCGCAACTCACCGCCGAGCAGAAGCAGGCCATCCTCTCCGGCAACGTGGCCACGCTCTACAACATCGACCTCGCAACGCTTGCCTGAAGGGTACGAGGGCTTTCCGCCTGGCTTCTTCGACCGCGCCGACCCCTCGCCCGACCCGCTGTTCTACGAACCCGACCGGTTCGTCACCCACATCGACGACGGCGCCATCGCCGCGGTCGGTGCGCTGTACGCCGAACTCGGCCTCGACGGCGAGGTCCTCGACCTCATGGCGTCGTGGGTGTCGCACTTCCGCGCTCTACCCGCGCACCTGACCGTCCTCGGCATGAACCACGCCGAGCTGGCGGCCAACACGCACGCGGCGGCGCGGGTCATCCACGACCTCAACACCGACCCGGTGCTGCCGTTCGACGACGACAGCTTCGACGCCGCCACCTGCTGTGTGTCGGTCGACTACCTCGTCCAGCCGGTCGAGGTCTTCCGCGAGGTCGCCCGCGTCGTGCGCGCCGGTGGACCGTTCGTCTGCACCTTCTCGAACCGGTGCTTCCCGACGAAGGCGATCAGGGGCTGGCTGGCGACCGACGACGAGCAGCACGGCGCCATCGTCGCCGAGTACTTCCGCCGCAGCGGCGGGTGGGAGGAGCCGGTCGTCGAGCAGCGGACGCCGCCGCTGCACCGCGGTGACCCGCTCCACGCGGTCTGGGCCTGCGTGCGGACGTGACACGATCGACGATCATCGAGCTGGCGGTGAAAGGTGTCAGAGGCCGCAGGAGCCGGCTGCCTCTGCCGCGGTCTGCCCGAAGCGCTCCTCGGTGAACGCCTTGCCCTCAGGGTCGAGCAGCTCCTCGGT
>CAYSAC010000689.1:0-1534 GCA_964428815.1 uncultured Acidimicrobiaceae bacterium
TCGCTCATCGGCGTGAGTGTGGCACAGGATCTGACGGAGCGTCAGATCCGGCGGTGACCCGAATCACAGCGATGAATGTTGCGATCGGATGACGAACGTGGCAGGCTTGTGAAACAGTTCACCGCTGATCCGGCGCGCCTGGGGCGCGTCGCACCCCCCATCCGAGCAGCACTCGATCAGCGCGCCCCCCCAATCAGGAGGAACGCACTGCCATGTCCGATCGGAATGATCGCCCCCCGAGTACCACCAGTCCGGCGCGCAAGGCCTTCGCCCGCCGGATGCTCCTCCCCACGGCCGTGACGATGCTGGCGCTGACCGGCCTCGGCGCCGTGCGGGCCGAGGCCCCAGAAACCACCACGGTGGCAGCAGCCGCGCCGCTGGTGCACACGCTCGCCGGGTCGCGCGCCATCAGGTTCGTGCCCGACGAGGCCGCCCTGACGACCAGCTCGACGAGCTCCACCAGCTCGAGCAGCACGACCAGCTCGACCGCGGCCCCGACCACCACCACGACGGTCCGGCGGACGACGACCAGCACCGCCCCGGCGGCCCCTGCGCCCGCCCCGGCCCCCGCGCCGCAGGCCAACGGTGACCCCAACGACCCGGCGACGTGGGACCGGCTCGCGCAGTGCGAGTCCGGCGGCCGCTGGGCGCTCAACTCCGGCAACGGCTACTACGGCGGCCTGCAGTTCAGCCTGAGCACCTGGCAGAACGTGGGCGGCACGGGCTACCCGCACGAGCACCCTCGCGAGACCCAGATCGAGATGGGCAAGCGGCTGTACAACGCGCAGGGCTGGAGCGCCTGGCCCAGCTGCAGCCGCCAGCTCGGCTATCGCTGAGCCCTCGCGTTCATCCTGACTCGCCCTCTCTTGGGATGAGCCCGAGCTCGGTCATGACCGCGAGGTTGTCCCATGGTACGTGCCTGCCCAGATCGACTCCCAGAACACCTTGATGCCCACGGCGTCGACGACGAGCTAGTGCAGCCGCGCGGAAGTTCCGTGCATGTATCGCCGAGTCGGGGTCGTCGCTGGCAAGCGTCGGGGGGCGTTGCGCCCACCGGATGGTTGGGGAAATGTGGTCGGGCGCTGTGTCGTTGACGTCGGGCGTCCTTGGTGCTGATAGCCCGTTGGCAAGCGTGGCGTGGAGGCCTGCGAGCACCGATGATTGCCGCTTCTAGCGCGAACTTGAGTTGACCTACGGCTGGCCTCCCGGCACGGCGCTTCCTGCGAGCAAGGAGGCAGACGATGGAGGTTGTTGTCGAACGGTGCGCCGGGTTAGAGGATCGTCACCACCTCGCGGCCGGTCACGGCCCGGTCGGCGGTGAGGGAGCCGGCGTAGACGTGAGGGGCGAACACGATCTGGTCGTCGAGCGTCCACGGGCGGGGGATCCCGACGCTGGTCGCCGACCACGTGGCAAGCGGCTCGAAGAACACGATCTTGGTGAGGCCGCCCGACTCCGCGGCTCGGATCGCCTCCAGCGACCGGCGGTGCAGCTCGCCCAGCGCCGTGGCCTCGGTGCCGTGGAGGATCCAGCCGG
>CAYSAC010000690.1:0-1524 GCA_964428815.1 uncultured Acidimicrobiaceae bacterium
ATCTCTACTTCCTCGGCTACCCCGACGGCGCGCTGCTCGTCTCGCTCGAGCTGCGACGCGACATCAGCCGCGTCATCCGCCAGGTGCGACCGCGGCGCGCACTCATCCCGTCCCCCGAGCGCAACTACGCGCGCATCTACCCGAGCCATCCCGATCACCTCGCCGCGGGCGAGGCCGCCATCTGCGCGGTCTACCCCGACGCGCGCAACCCGTACGCGCACGTCGAGCTGCTGCGCGACGAGGGTCTCGAGGCGTGGACGGTCGAGGAGCTGCTGATCATGGGTGCACCGGAGTCGGACACCTTCATCGACATCACCGACACCTTCGATCGCAAGATCGAGGCGCTGCTGTGCCACGAGAGCCAGCACCCCGATCCGGCTGGCCTGGCCGAGCGCATGCGCGGGTGGGGGACCATGAACGCGGTCGCCGGTGGTCTGGCCGAGGGCCGCATCGCCGAGTCGTTCCGGTACATGAACACCGCCTGACGCGGTCACGCCTGCGCGGTACGTTCCGTGTCGAGGCTTCCCCCTCCCGTTCGACGGATGGAGGAGCTGTGGCGCGTGCACACCTACGAAGCAGTGGGACCCGAGGACGAGCTGGAGGAGCTGCCGGACATCGGCACCTTCCGGTTCAACGATGCGCTCGACGTCGTCGAGTGGGCGCGGCGTGATCGAACCATCGGCTGGCGGACGTGGCCCGAGGTCTGGCACCTCGACGACGAGGGCCGGTTCACCTGCTCCTCTCGTGGCGACAGCCTCGACTCGATCAGATCGTGGGCCAAGAAGCTCGGGTCGCTCGAGGTCGGCCGCCGGGAGGGTGTGGCGGATGGTGGTTGCGCACCTCGGTGGCTCATCATCGAGTCGCGGCCTCTGTTGCGAACCGAGGGCACGACCGTGGACGAGCGTGACGCGCAATGCTTCCTGACCCTTCGGCGGAAGATGGTCAGGCTCGGGGTGGTGGTGGTCGACGCGATGATCTTCGACGACGAGTGTCACTGGTGGTCGCTGCACGAGCTCACGTCCGGCAGCACGCGCTGGAGCGCGCAAGTCACGGCATCGTGATCTGGGTCTGCTCTGCTCAGCCACCACGCTCGCCGCCCCCCGTTCAGGAGGGCGGCGGTGATCGTCGGCCCTTGCGGCGGTTGTGGAACCCGCAGAGCAGCTCGCCGTTGGCTTGGGTGGTCTCGCCGCCGTCGGCGTAGGCGAGGATGTGGTCGGTCTGGCAGCGGTCGGCGGCGATCCGGCAGGCGAAACCTTTGCAGTGCCCGTCGCGGACCTCGATCGAGCGGCGGAGTGCGCCGAGGAACAGCCGGGTGCGGCGACCGACGTCGATCACCCGTGACGGCCCGTCGAACACGACGCGCTCCAGCTCGGCACCGTCGAGGTGCTCGGCGGCCTCGCCTGGGGTGATCACTGCGCCGTTGGCCAGCTCGAGCACCCGTCCCTTGAGCGTCTCCAGCCCGACCAGCACGGTGAACAGCGGCGCCGGCCGCTTCCCGTCAGCGGGTGCCGTGGAGGCCCTGAT
>CAYSAC010000691.1:0-1522 GCA_964428815.1 uncultured Acidimicrobiaceae bacterium
CTGACCGCGGTGCAAGGCGGCCACCAAGGCGCGTTCATGGCGCCGACCGAGGTGCTGGCGGAGCAGCAGCACGCGGTCATGGCCCAATGGCTCGATGGGCTCGAGGTGCCCGACGACACCGGGTCGCTCTTCGGTGAGCGACCGCTGCGCGTCGAGCTGCTGACGTCGCGGGTCGGCGCCGCCGATCGCCGGCGCATCCTCGGTGAGCTGGCGTCGGGCGGTGTCGACCTCGTCGTCGGCACCCACGCTCTGATCCAGGAGGGCGTCGACTTCCACTCCCTCGGCGTCGTCGTCATCGACGAGCAGCACCGGTTCGGTGTCGAGCAGCGCGCCGCGCTGCGGGACAAGGCCGGCGAAACCGTGCCCGACGTTCTGGTCATGACCGCGACGCCGATCCCGCGGACCGCGGCGATGACGGTGTACGGCGACCTCGACGTCACGATCCTCGGTGAGAAGCCGGCCGGCCGCACCCGCATCAACACCGTGTGGGCAGCGACTCCACCTGACGAGGTTGCGGTCTGGGCGAAGGTGCGGGAAGAGGTCGCGGCCGGGCGGCAGGCCTACGTCGTGTGCCCGCTCATCGAGGAGTCGGAGAAGCTCGAGGTGCGCTCGGCGGAGGAGACCTTCGAGCGGTTGTCGGCCGACGAGCTGTCGGGCCTGCGGCTCGCTCTGCTGCACGGCCGGTTGCCCGCGGTCGAGAAGCAGGCGGTGATGGAGCAGTTCCGCGCGCGCGAGCTGGACGCTTTGGTCGCGACGACGGTCATCGAGGTCGGCGTCGACGTCCCCAACGCGACGGTGATGGTCATCCTCGACGCCGATCGGTTCGGCATCGCCCAGCTGCACCAGCTGCGCGGCCGGGTCGGGCGGGGCGCGGACCAGTCCTGGTGCTACCTGGTGTCGGAGGTCGAGGCGGGTGAAGAGAACGAGCGGCTCGCGGCGATGGTCCGCACCGAGGACGGCTTCGAGCTGGCCGAGGTCGACCTCGAGGTGCGGGGCGAGGGCACGCTCATGGGCGAGCGCCAGAAGGGTCGCAGCGACCTCAAGCTGGCGTCGCTGCGCCGCGACCGCGAGGTCGTCGAGCAGGCGCGCTCCGCGGCCTTCGAGCTGGTCGACGGCGATCCGCGGCTCGCGTCCAACCCGTTGCTGGCCGACGAGGTCGCGCTGTTCCTTGACGAAGCCGACGTCGAGTTCCTCCTGAAGTCGTGACCCCCGCAGGGGTGCCGCTCCGCGGTGGGTATGTCCACGAGGTCGTTCGCGTCGGGGACACCGTGCGCCGCCCTGTCAGCCGTGACAACACGTACGCGCACGCCGTGCTTACGCACCTGGCTGATCTCGACTGGCCTCACTCGCCCCGACTGCTCGGCCTGACCGACCCACGCCGAACTGGCGGTGGAATTCGACCACCGGTGGTCGGTTTTCACCGCCAGTTCAAGTCGGGGTCAGTCGTCCTCGTCCTAGTCCTCCAGCAGGTCGTCCTCGGTGACCTCCATGTCCCAGCGGTCGTGGCAGTCCTGGCAGCGGA
>CAYSAC010000692.1:0-1518 GCA_964428815.1 uncultured Acidimicrobiaceae bacterium
TAGGCCTTGAGGACGGCGAGCCGCTCCTCCACCGTCATCCGCCTCGCCTGCTCCTCGACCTGCATCTCCGGGAGGTGCGTGTGCGGATAGAGGATGGAGGCGACGAGCTTGACCTCGGCGTCGGGGTCGAAGTCGACGAGCTGCACGACCGGCGCGTCCGCGGGCTCGGTGTCACTCGGGAACAAGTCGGCGGCGATCTCCTCCACCGCGCTGCGGGTGGACGCGAGGTAGGTGCTCCACGCCACGCCGCGGTCGGACAGGTCGACCCGCTTGAGGAACGACGGGATGACCTTGCGCAGCTCCGAGAGCATGAGGTCGGCATAGCTGCGCGCCTCAGGCAGTGGGTGGGACCGCATGCGCAGCAGGAGCGACTCGTAGGCCTGGCCCGTGCCGTAGATGCCGACGTTGGACAGGCTGGCTGCGGGCAGGACGCCTCGCACCGCGTCGAACGCCTTCGCCCTGATGGCCTGGCGGTACACGAAGTCGGAGTCGTCGGAGTCCTTCGGGAACCGCTCCCGGTAGAAGTCCGCCATCAGCGGCACCAGCTCGGCGTAGCCGTCGAAGAGCCGGTCCATGTCGCCGATGTACCGCAGGCCCAGCGGCGACCCCAGCACCTCAGGGTCGCGGTAGTAGCGGTACCGGCCGCCGAGCCTCGTGTCGTAGGCGATGTACCTCGTCGACTGCTCGAGGTAGGCCATGAGGCGGCCCCACTCGAGCACCTTGGTCAGCAGGTTCGACGCCTGCTCGCAGGCCAGGTGCACCCCGCCGAGCTGGGCGACCGAGTCGTCGCCGTACTCGAAGAAGACCCGGTCGTAGAGCTCCTCCGCGCGGCGCAGCCCGACCGTCGCGTCGATCGTGGCGTCGCCGGTGATGTCGAGGTCGCCGACGAACTCGTCGAGGAAAAGGCGCCGCAGGGTCTTGGAGGACCGTGAGTAGCGGGCGAAGAGCGCCCCTTTGACCACCTCGGGCAGGTTGACCAGGGCGAAGACGGGGCCGTCGAGGTTGGTGAAGTACCGGCGGAGGATGTCGGCCTCGTCTGGGCTGAATTCCTCTGCGATGTAGACGGTCACCGCCCCTCCTCCACGGCGGAGGAATCTATGCCCCCGAGGTCGGCTTCCCGTGGATCCGCTCTGACCTGGAGAACTCGGCCTTGGCGCCCTCGAGCACCCCGTCGCGCAGCCACAGATCGGCCACCGTCCAGGCCATGGCGAGGGCACCGTCGACCACCGCCTTGTCCCCCTCAGGCCCCCGGGCGTAGCCCGCGAACTCGGGCGTGTGGATCGAGATGTGCGCGGGAGCAACCTTGATCATCGGGTGGATCGACGGCACGACGTAGGAGACGTTGCCCATGTCGGTGCTGCCCACGACCGGGGTGCCCTGGCGGGGGTCGACGGTCGGGCGACCGAGGGCAGCGGCGTTCTCGCCGTACAGCCCGACCATGACCTCGTTGTCGACCATGTCGGCGTAGACGGGGTCGATCCAGGTGCCGTCCATCGTGCAGCCGGCGGCCTGCGCGCC
>CAYSAC010000693.1:0-1516 GCA_964428815.1 uncultured Acidimicrobiaceae bacterium
GAGCGGATCATGGTCGACGCCGGCCTCGACCTCGGCAAGAGCGAGCCGCAGTCGCTCGTGCTGCTGCGCGCCTCCGACCGGCTCGTCGACCTCGGCTACCCCGTGTTCCTGTCGGCCTCGAACAAGCGGTTCCTCGGCCACCTGCTCGGCACCGAGGTGACCGACCGGCGCGAGGCCAGCCACGCCGCGCACGCGCTCGGCATCGCGCTCGGGTGCCGGGTCCTGCGCGCCCACGATGTCCGCGGCGCGAGGCGGACCGCCGACGTCCTCGCCGCGATCCTGGCGGCTCGCCGGTGACGCGGCTCGACGCGCCGGTGCACGTCCTGCGGGGGGACGACGAGATCATCCTGCGGGATGCGGTGCGCGACCTGATCCGAGACCTCGTGGGCCAAGGTGACCACAGCCTCATGGTCGAAGAGCTCGCCGGCGACGACTACGAGGTGGCGGCGCTCGTCGACGCCGCGCAGACGCCGCCGTTCCTCACCGAGCGGCGCGTCGTCGTTGGTCGGGGCATCAAGCGGTTCGCCAAGGATGAGCTGGCGCTGCTGATCGACTACCTCGCCGATCCGCTGCCGACGACCGCGCTCGTGCTCGAGTGGGGCAGGGGAGCGGTGGCAAAGCCGCTCCTCACCGCGGTGCAGGGCGCGGGTGGTGAGCACGTCGACGCCAGCCCCGGTCGCAAGCTCGGCCAGTGGGTCGAGGACCAGGTGAAGCAGGCGCCGGTCAACCTCGACGCCGACGCCAGGCGCATGGTGGCCGAGTCGCTTGGCGAGGACGTCAGCCGTCTCGGCGCGCTGCTCGAGACCCTCGAGTCCACCTACGGCGACGGCGCGCGGCTGGGTGTTGCCGAGGTCGAGCCCTACCTCGGCGAGGCCGGTGGCGTACCTCCGTGGGACCTGACCGACGCCATCGATCGCGGCGACATCCCCAAGGCGCTCGACACGCTGCACCGGCTGCTTGGCGGTGGCGAGCGCCACCCGTTCGTCGTGCTGTCATCGCTAACCAGCCACTTCGGCCGGATGCTGCGGCTCGACGGCGCCGACGTCGCGGGGGAGAAGGGAGCGGCCGAGCTGCTCGGCACCGCGCCGTTCCCGGCCAAGAAGGCGCTCACCCAGGTCCGCAAGCTCGGCCACGAGCGGGTCGTCGACGCGATCTCGCTCATCGCCGAGGCCGACCTCGACCTGCGAGGGATGAGCAGCTGGCCCGACGAGCTCGTGCTCGAGGTGCTGGTGGCGCGGCTCGCAAGGCTCAGCCGCCGCTGAGCGTCAGCCTCGGGCCGGCGGACGAACCGTGAGCGCTCGGCCACATCTGACCCTGTCGGCGCGCGGAGGGCATGCTGAGCCGGTGACAGCGTCGTACGGTTCCGACCTCTCGAGGAGTTCCCGGACCTCTGGGACCCGCAGAATCCTGCCTTGCAGATAGTCAAGGCGGTCGCCAGCGCGGAGGCCGGCGGCGACGGGTGTCCGCCGCCACCCATCAGGCGGCGTCGGTGCCCTGTCTTCGTTCGGCTTCGGTG
>CAYSAC010000694.1:0-1508 GCA_964428815.1 uncultured Acidimicrobiaceae bacterium
ACGTTGGGCGCCTCGTAGCGCTCGACCTCGCCGGCGACGAGCTCGCCGAAGTGGGCCTTCACCCGGTCGGCCGTGACCGCAGCGCGGATCGCCTCGTAGGCCGCCGCATCGTCGGCGAACACCGAGAGGTCGCTGATGTCGCCCTTGTCCCCTGACCGGGCGCCGCAGAGGTCGCGGAGCTGGATGCTGGCCACGGCGAGGAGGGTAGACGTCGGACGTCGTGTCCGGCTGCGCCGGCTCGGTAGGATCGCTGGGCACTACCTTCTCCAGCCGTGAAGCTGTTCGTGGTGCGGCACGGCCATGCCGGCAGCAGGAGCGACTGGGCCGACTCCGACCGCACCCGTCCGCTCTCGCCCAAGGGGTGGCGGCAGGCCGCAGGCATCGCCGACGCGCTCGCCGACGCCAGCATCCGGCGGCTCGTGTCGAGCCCTGCGACCCGCTGCATCGAGACGCTGGAGCCCCTCGCCAAGCGCTTGGGCCTGCCCATCGCGCAGGACGAGCGGCTGCTCGAGGGCGCTCGGGTCGAGGACGCGATTGCGCTCCTGCAAGAGCTCGACGGCGACACCGTCGTGCTGTCGAGCCACGGCGACGTGATCCCCGACATGCTCGACGCGCTGCGCGTTCGCGACGCAAAGCACAAGGGTCCGATGCTGTGGGCGAAGGGCTCGACCTGGGAGCTGAAGGTCGAGGGTGGCCGGGCTGCGAAGGTCCGCTACATGCCACCGAGTGCCTGAGCCTCAGGGACTCGACACGTTCGTTGCAGTGATCCCGCGTGAAGTCTTCCTCTGACCACGCCCTCGTCTCGGAGGTGCTGCCCTCCTCCACCAGGGTCGTTGCCGAACTGCCAGGCAAGTCCAATCGCGGCCGCCGCCGGTCGATGTCAAAACCCCCACCCGGCGGGGGCGCGAGGGTCGGGGAAGTAGGCACAATACGTACCGGTGCGGATGGCGCGATTGAGATGCTCGCCGAGCTGGGGATGGTGCTCAGCGATCCGGGTGATCGCCTGGCGGACCGCGCGGGTCACACCGGCTCGCGCCCCTTGTGAAGTCGGATCCGTCCGAGCTCGTTCAGCGGCCACCCCAGCTCGCGCCGTAAGTAGGGGCGCAGCTCCTCGCAGGCCATGAGTGCCTGACTCTCCGCCTCGTTGCACGCTCCCCGCAGCCTGAGGATCTGGGCGCGGTGGACCCGGCAGCGACCGTGGAGGCTCCCGATGGCATTCGTCTCGCACCACCGCTCCATCGCCTCGGTCCACTGCTCGGCCACGTCGTACTGCGCGAGGCCCTGCAGGGCGCAGACGAGCTCGCAGTAGACGACCCCCGTCGAAAGCGGATCGAGGTCCCCGGAGACGATCGCCACCCCGGCTTCGTCGAGCAGCGCCAGACCCTGCTGGACATCGCCGTCCAGGATGAGCAGCCGGGCCTCTGCCACCCGCCCGATGGCGCACGCCGCCGGGTCGCACTTCGAGCCCACCTCGACGGCACGCCGGGCCCACTGCCGAGCGTCGGGCA
>CAYSAC010000695.1:0-1506 GCA_964428815.1 uncultured Acidimicrobiaceae bacterium
GCGCCTACGGCCACCAAGCCGCCGAAAGCGACCCACAGAAACCCGCGGAGTCCCCCGTTCTTGGGGCACATCTGACAGAGATGCCCTGGTCGCGGTCGTCGTCCTGCCGCAAGAACGCGGGGCGGCGCAAGGTCACTCGTACGCGAGCGCCTCCACCACGTGCACGCGTGATGCCCGCCATGCGGGCAGACCTGCCCCGATCGCCACCACAAGAACCGTGATCACGCCGTAGACCGGCACCGCCCACAGCGCGAATCGCATGGGGTTCTCCCAGCCGAGCAGGAGCGGTGTGATCGCGAGGAACGCAAGGTCCATGCCGACCGACAGGACCGCGCCGACGAGGGTGCCGAGCACGCCGACGATCACTGCCTCGAGGATGACCATGCGTGCGATCGTCCCGGGCTCCATGCCGACCGCGGCCAGCAACCCGAGCTCGCGGGTGCGCTGGATGCCGACGAGCAGCAGCGTGGACAGCACGGCGATGAACGCGACGACGGTCAGCCCGCGCTGCAGCGCCCAGAACGGCGCGAGCTGCGCGCCCACGCCGGACGCGATCCGTTCGGCGATGACGTCGCCGGGCTCGGCGCGCAACGCCGGGTCGTAGCCGGCGTCGAAGATCGCGGCGGCGAGGTCGTCGTCGGTGACGCCGTCCGCGGGCGTGACGAGCACCTGGTCCGCCGGTCGTGGCCCGTACAGCTCTTCGAGCGTCGCGAAGGGCATGTCGATGATGTTGCCGACGACGTTGCCGTTGGCCCAGATGCCCTGCACCGGCAGCTGCGCGAACCCGTCGGGTGTCGGGACGGTGACGCGGTCGCCGGGCTCGATGTGCTGGCGGCGGGCGACGGCGGCGCCGATCAGCACCTCGCCGCGCGCGAAGCGCTCGGGGTCGGCGGTGCCCCGGTAGACCTCGATCTCGAACGAGGGGTCCTCGCTGCCCCACAGGCCGACGGCGACGCCGTTGCTCACGAACATGAACGCGTTGCGGCTGACCTTCGCGACGTCGGGCCGCGCGCGGATGGCGTCGATGACGCCGGTGGGGACACGGGCGAACTCCTCGTCGTTGCCGCCACCGGCACCGATGCTGATCGCGACCTTGCCCTCGAGGTTGGCGGTGATCCCCTCGGTGATGCCGGCCTCGGCCGCGGCGTTGAAGCTCGCGACGATGAACGCGACGCCGACGGCGGAGCCGATGGCGAGACCCATCACGCCGGTGCGAGCGGGCTCGCGGACCAGGTTGGCCAGTGCCAGGCGAACCGTGGCACGGCGCGGGTTGAGGCGCCGCAGGATGACCTGCGCGACGAACGGCGTGACTCGGCTCATGCCCACCGCCAGCCCGACGATGCAGATCAGCAGCCCGATGGGCGCAAGCGGCGGCTGCCAGCTGTCGAGCGAGCCCTCCGCGCTGGCGGCGGCGGTGATGCCGGCGCCGGCGATCCCGACTGCGATGGCGAGCAGTCCGACCGCCGCGAGGCGGCCGGAGTCGGCCTCGGCGCGACGGTCGCGGTT
>CAYSAC010000696.1:0-1506 GCA_964428815.1 uncultured Acidimicrobiaceae bacterium
CGAGCTCGGCGAGGAAGGCCCGCTCGGCGTCGACGCGGCGGCGGCTCAGCGGGTCCTCGATGCGCGCCAGCAGCTCGCGGAGCCGGCGGTCCTCCGTGCGGCACTCGACTGCGAGGGCGGCCTGCGCGACCTGCGGCAGCATCACGTCGACCTCGAGCCGCTCACTGATGTGCTCAGCGAGCCCGAGGCGGTCGAGGGCGGTCGCGGCGACGACGATCGCGTCGTGATCGGCGGCCTTCGCCAGCCGCGTCGCCATGTTGCCCCGGAGGCTCGCGAACCGGAGGTCGGGGCGGAGGTGGGCGAGCTGGGCCTGGCGGCGCAGCGAGCTGGTGCCGACCGTCGCGCCCTCCCGCAGCCCGTCGAGCGTGGCACCAACGAGCGCGTCGCGCACGTCGCCACGCTGGGGAACGGCCGCGATGACGAGCCTGTCGGGGGTGCCGGACGGGAGGTCCTTGGCCGAGTGCACCGCGAGGTCGGCGCGCCCGTCGAGCACCGCGGCCTGCACCTCCTTGACGAACACGCCCTTGCCGCCCAGCTCGTAGATGGGTAGGTCGAGGCGGCGGTCCCCGGTCGTCTCGACGACGACGAGCTCGACCTCGATGTCGTCCTCGAGGGCGCGCAGCAGCCCGGCGATGTGGTCGGTCTGCCAGCGGGCGAGGGCGCTGCCCCGGGTCGCGGCCCGAAGGAGCATGCGAGTGCGCCTACTGCTCGAGGTCGAACAGCTCGCGCAGCGCGGCGACGAGGCGGTCGCCGCGCGGGGTGCCGGCAGCGTCCTTGAGCGCGAGCGTCGGCTCGTGCAGCAGCTTCGCGACAAGCCCCTTCGTGAGCGCGTCGATCGCTGCGAGCTGTCGGCTGTCGAGGCCCTCGAGCCGGTTGCGGAACCGCGCGAGCTCGCCCTGGCGGACGCCATCGGCCCGCTCGCGCATCGCGACGATCATCGGTGCCACCTCGCGCGCTGACGTCGCGCCCAGGTAGCGCTCGAGCTCTTCGGCGAGCACCGCCTTCACCTTCGCGACCTCACGGCGGCGCGCGCTCGTACCGGCCTCGGCGAAGGCGCGCAGGTCGTCCATGTCGAGCAAGGTCACGCCCGCGAGGTCGCCCACGGCGGGGTCGACGTCACGGGGGACGGCGATGTCGACGATCAGCAGCGGGCGCGCCGCCCGAGCCGCCATCACCGGCGCGAGGTCGCCGTGCTCGAGCATGATCGACGTCGCGCCGGTCGATGTCAGCAGCAGGTCGACGTCGGCGAGTGACGACGGCAGGTCGGTCAAGCGCACCGGCCGGCCACCGACGCGGCGGGCGACCTCGCCGGCCTTGTCCCACGTGCGGTTGGCGACGAGCACCTCACCCACGCCCGCGCCGACGAGCGCGACCGCCATGCCCTCGCCCATGTCACCGGCGCCGAGAACGAGCACGCGCCGGTCGGCGAGCCCGCCGAGGCGGTCGGCAGCCATGGCGACGGCGGCCTGGGAGACCGAGGTGATGTTGCGGGCGATGGACGTCTCG
>CAYSAC010000697.1:0-1500 GCA_964428815.1 uncultured Acidimicrobiaceae bacterium
CGGCCCGGTGGCAGCGCGACGGCGCGGTGCTCGTCGCCGCGCTGCAGGTCGGCCTCGGGGCCGCGGCGGTCGACCTCGCCACCGCCTACGCAATGGAGCGCCACCAGTTCGGCCGGCCGATCGGGTCGTTCCAGGCGCTGAAGCACCTGCTCGCCGACGCGGTCACCCAGGTGGAGGTGGCCCGCACCGCGGTCCAGTCCGCCGCGGTGGTCATAGATGAAGGCGCCACCGAGGACGAGGCACGCCGCGCCGCGCACAGCGCTCGGGTCGTCGCCGGCCGGGCCGCGGACCGCGCCGGGCGCGCGTGCGTCCAGGTGCACGGCGGCATGGGCTACACGTGGGAGGTCGAGGCCCACCTCCTGCTCAAGCGGGCGATGGTGCTCGACACCACGCTCGGATCGATGGACGACGCCATCGAGGCCGTTGCGGCCATGATCTGACCCGTGCGCTACCGGGGGCTCGACCGGCTGCGCGGCCTCGGGCTCTGGATGATGGTCGTGCACCACCTCTTCGGCTGGACCGCCGGCCCGCGCCTGGCCAGAGCGCGGCTGCAGGGCTACGAGGGCTACGCCACCACCGACCTCGCACCGGTCCTGTTCACGATGGCCGCGGGCGGGGCGGCGCTGATCGTCGGGTCCCGCATCCGCGACAAGCGCGGCGCGGGCACCGGCAAGGCGCTCCTGCGGTGGGCGAAGGTTGCCGCGTGGGGCGTTGCGCTCGGCATCGCGCTCGACGGCAAGGTCGACAACCTCAGCGTGCTCGAGATCCTCGCCATCTCCGGTGTCGCCGTCACCGTGCTCGCCCTCGCCGTCGGCGCGTGGTGGCCGGCGTGGCTGGCGTTGACCGCGATCACGACGGCGACCGCGGACGAGGCCTACGAGGCAGCGCACGACGCGGGTGGCTTGGTCGGCCGGGTCGCGGGCGCCCAGTTCCCGATCGTCACCTATCTCGCGTTCGCGGCAGCGGGCGCGCTCGCGGTCTCGATCCTCCGCACGGGTGAGCAGCCCCGCCGGCTCGCCGCGCTGAGCGTCGTCGCTGCCGCCGTCGTCGGCGCCATGGCGGTGGCGGGGGAGTGGCCGCCGGTCCGCTACCCGGGCGACGCGCGGTTCGTCGTTCCCGGCGTGCTCGCGGGGTTCGCGTTCTGGACCGCACTCGCGACGCCGTCGGTCGTCCGAGCGCTGGGACCGGTCGCCGTGTGGCTCGAGCGGTCGAGCACGCGCACGCTCCTCGTGTTCGTCGCGCACTACGCCATCCGCATCTGGCTCGATCACACCGAGCGGCTCTACGAGCTGCGCGAGGCACCGTGGATGCTGGCCGCGGGAGCGACCTCGATCGCCATCATCGCCTGGTCCTCTCGCCCCCTCCGAGCGGCGCCGAAGTAGTTTCGGTCGGTGGGCGATGAGGTGGACGACGAGGTCTTCGAGGCGCTGCGGTCGCGCGAGGTTCCCGAGTGGTACCTCGACGCCCGGTTCGGCATCTTCATCCACTGGGGGCCGTTCA